>NZ_KI669454.1:0-358634 GCF_000507845.1 Helicobacter macacae MIT 99-5501
AGATAAAATATCAAATGTCATAAAGTAAGTGTGAAAAAGTGTGAAAGATTTGTGGGGGGAGGTTGGAAAAATTTCGGTGGAAATGTAAATTTTTTATGTCTCTACAAAGTTTATGACTTAATCTTTAACTTGGATTATTTATATTAGTTATTTAGAAAACATAAAAATATTCACGCTAAGTTTGGCTATGAAAACAAAAATAATCTCAACACAAAAAGTGCAAAATCTCATATAAATAATGTCATAAATTCTACCCACTTAATCCTATTGCAAATGCTACTACACCTTTGCAACAAAATTTTTGCAATAAATTTACGAAGATTTTTGGCTAGAAGTTTGTAGGCGTTGATGGCTTTATTTGTGGCTATGTGGATTTTGGTGCAAAATCTGCTATAATACCCGCAACATTCACACAAATGCGCAAATCAAATGTGTAGCGCAAAATAAATCGGGGCAAAGTCGGGGGAATCAAAATCACGGAAAATTTGCAAAAAATGGGGAAAAATGATGATTTTTGGCAATATGATAAAAATGACTAAAACTTGGGTAAATTTGGCAAAAATGTGGATTACAAAGCCTAAAGTAGTTTTTGGTGTAGGGGTTTTTGGCACGACTGATTTTATAAAAAATATTGATTTTACAAAAAAATTAGATTCTAAGATAGATTCCACGCAATCAATACAATCAAAAAAACCAAGCACAAAGCCTCACATACACTTATCTATGCTATCTTGCACTATTTTCTTGCTTGCTTTTTGGGGCTGTGCCAAGTATGAGGTGGATTCTACTCAAACTTCTCCAAGCGATTCACAAAGCAAAGACACGCAAACCACACTTGTAGCCAAAGCAACCCACAGCCAAAGCAAAAAAACCTCACAAAATCCCGCTTCATCTGCAAAAACCTCGCCTAGTAAAGAGCCTAGTAAAGACTTCACAAAAGTAGAATCTACAAAAAAGACAAAATCCCCCCCCCAAGAATCCAAAAAGTCCCCCCAAGAGCCCCAAAAGCTAGATTCTAGCAAAAATGTGCAAAAAAATTCCAAAGAGCAAATGTCTACTCAAGCAAAAAACCAAGAATCTAGCCAAGCACCCAAAGCCACCACCCAATCAAGCACAAATCCGCCAAAATCGATTCCAAGCCCCAAAACTCCCTCTACGCTTCCTCCACCACTGCCATTGCAGCTATCCTACAATGAGCTAGCAAAATCCTCTCCTAGAAGCGATGGCAATGCTATTTTGCACCTAAAAAAAGAAAATGAAAAAAGGCATCAGCTTATCCATATTTATGATGAAAATGGTGCGATTTTGGCTAGCCTAAGCTTCAAAAATAGGCAACTTGATGGCATAAGTAGGATTTATAAAAATGGCGAGGTTGTCAAAGAAGTGCCTTATAGGGAGGGGGTTTTGGAAGGAGAAGTGGTTAGTATTTTGCGTAGCACGCGCACAACACAGACTTATAAAAATTCTAAAAAAGAGGGGGCAAGTACCACTTACAGAAATGGCTCGATTATCGCTAAAAAGCACTATAAAAACGACATTTTAAATGGCGAGAATCTATTTTTTGATGCGCAAAATATCGCTATTAAGACAACCTATGTGAATGGCAGAAAAAACGGCAGCTCTAGTGGATATGCGCGTGATAATCTCGTGTTTTTACAAAACTATGTAAATGATTTTCTAAGCGGGGAGGCAAAGACTTATGGGCAAAATGCGATTTTGAAAATTTCTAGATTTTACAAAGACGGCGTGCTAGATGGCGAAGAAATCGTTTATGATTATCCTAGCCAAAAGCCCCTGCACAAGTCTTTGCACAAAAATGGCGTGCTTAGCTCTCCTTATCAAAACTACGACAAAGAGCAAGTGTATGAGTCCATAAAGCCACTAGATTTTGCAAACGCGCTTAGCAAAGACGCACCTCAAGGAGCTAGGGAAACTTGGCGGTATCCTAGCGGGCAAATCGCATTTGTCAAAAACGCAAACAAAATCAGCACCTACCACCCAAATGGCACTCTTGCAAGTGAGTTTGAGATAAGCGCAAGTGGTGCAAGTGGTAGCACTTATAATCAAAATGGCGTGCTAGAATCAAAAGTAGCTTATAGCAGGGATTCTCATATCCAATGGCTATACAACGCCGATGGCAAGACACTAAGAACGAAAAACGAAAAACAACGAGGGAAAAATATCCTACAAACCTACAAAAACGGCTCTTTGCACAAAGAGATTATCACTATTGAGGGAGAGGATTTGACGATTTATCGGGTATTTTTTGGCGGAGGTGGTTCGCCTAAAATCCAATCCGAGCTATACGAAAAAGACAAAAAAGTCGTAGGCGGCAAGCGATATGAACCAAATGGTAAGGTAGCATTTAGTTATACTTTTAGGAGTGAGGACATACTTTTTGATGAGATTTTTATCTATGGTGCACAAGAGAGGCGAGCCAAAATCCTGCGTTAGATGAGAGACTACTGTAGGTTAGCTAAAATATTTGATTTAGCGTGATTAGTGGCGTTTTTGGACAAAATTCTAAAAACTGCTTTTTGTCCTTGACTTTTGGCTAATTTGCAGGGTGCTGCCAAGACAACACTGACAACACTTTGCAAGACACTACCTCGTAAGATGGGCGCAAAGATAAATGCAAGACAAATTAGGCAACCTTATTTTATTTGTTTTTTATTTTAGATTATAATGTGCCGTTTTGTTTTTTCTTATGTATTTGGCTAATGTTTTGCAAGCAAATCAAGTAAAATCAAAACAAAATCAACAAAAAGGACTTCAAATGAATCTTTCTAAACTCACATTTTGCGCTTTTTGCGCACTCATTATGAGCTTTTTTCCTCTCTTACAAGCGCACGATTCGCAAGCGCACGAACACTCTCACGCCACACAAGAATCCGCACAAGCTAGCGCGGATTCTAGCCCAAGCACTCCATCACAAAAAATCATATCGGCTATGCACAGCCCAATGCACGCGAATAAACACTCACAAACAAAAAGCGTAGAGATTGACTTCCTTAGCGATATGATACCTCATCATCAAGGTGCGATTGATTCTGCTAAGCTACTTTTGGAGAGTGCCAAAACCCCTGAAGTTATCGCTTTGGCTGAAAACATCATCAAAGCCCAAGAAGCTGAAATAGCGCAATTTAAGGAGCTAATCGACAAAAAAGGCGTAAAAACTACCAAGATTTCATCAAAGGACTACAAGGCGTTTGGCGAGAAAAATGCTAAAGCTATGGAATCTATGATGGAAGCTATGAAAATCCAAGAAAGCAGCAATGCCGAGCGGGATTTCCTCTCATCTATGATAGGACACCACAAAGGTGCGATTGAGACTTCAAAAATCGCACTTGAATACTCAAAAGACGAAGTGTTACGCAAAATCGCTCAAAAAATTATCGCAGACCAAGAAGCTGAAATCACAACTATGGGCAACCTCATAGAAGCCATAGACACCGCTGCAAAAGCTCAAGCAGAGCAATCAAGCAAAAACACAAAAAAGAAAAAGTAGTTTTAGATTTTGGGGGCTTTTGTAGCAACCGCTAGCAATCGCCCCAAAATCTGCCAAAACTTTGGAATGAAGTAAGCGCGAAATAGCGATTTTAGGCACAAAAAGGTAAAACCACTTGGATTCTTACCAATACAGCGAACTGCTAAAAACTCTTACAAGCAAATACGCCACCATTGGCGAAATCATCAAGCCCGATGACTTGCACGCACAGCTTGCCACACTCCAAGCTATTGAGAGCTCCCCAAACTTCTGGGAAGACGCCAAAAAGGCTAGCGAGGTGGGCAAGCAAAAAGCAAAAATCACCAAAACCCTGCAATCCTACACCGCGCTAGGCAAAAACCTTAGCGATAGCGCAGAGCTCTTTGAAATCGCTAGCACACAGGGCGATAGCGACACGCTAGAGTTGCTTTTTGCCGAGTCTGGTGCGCTAGAGTCCTCCCTGCTCCAAGCCGAGCTAGAGATTTTGCTAAACTCCCCAAATGACGCGCTTAATGCGATTATCACTATTCAGCCGGGAGCTGGCGGGACGGAGAGCCAAGATTGGGCGAGTATGCTCTATCGTATGTATCTGCGCTGGGCGGAGCGCAGGGGGTATAAAGTCGAGATTCTGGATTATCAAGACGGCGAGGAAGCGGGCATAAAAGGCGCGGCGTTTTTACTAAAGGGTGAAAATGCCTTTGGCTACGCAAAGGCAGAATCAGGCGTGCATAGGCTGGTGAGAATCTCACCTTTTGATTCCAATGCTAAGCGACACACGAGCTTTGCAAGCGTGCAAGTAAGCCCCGAAATCGATGATGACATAGTAATCGAGCTAGAGGAAAAGGACTACCGCATAGACACCTACCGCGCGAGTGGTGCGGGCGGACAGCATATCAACAAGACAGATTCTGCGATTCGTATCACGCACTTTCCAAGCGGGATAGTCGTGCAGTGCCAAAACGACAGAAGTCAGCACAAAAACAAAGCCACCGCGCTAAAAATGCTAAAATCCAAACTCTATGAAATCGAGCAAGCAAAGCAACGCGAAAGCGCGAGTGCTGGGGAAAAAAGCGAAATCGGCTGGGGACATCAAATCCGCTCCTATGTCCTCGCTCCCTATCAGCAGGTCAAAGACTTGCGCTCAAACTACGCTACGAGCGATACAAACGGCGTGCTAGATGGCGACATAGACGCGCTTATACAATCCGTGCTTGTGATGAAGTGATGAAGTGAGGGGGGTGAGATTTTAGAGTATTTGGATTTTGGTGTTTTTGGCTTTTTTTGATTTGTGTGGCTTTACTCAAGCAAAAATTCATATTCATAAATCTTGGGGGTGATTTTGTCAGCTAGATTTTGCAGAGCGATTCGTAGCTGGGCTATTAAGTCGTTATAGTGTGTGTGTCCTCGCTCCGTGCGTTCATCTTGCCTTTTTTGCCGTTGATAGTTTCGCCTCGCCCTTGAAAATACTCTTTTATATCATACAAACTTGCGTCATTTAGGTATTTATCACTACTTTTGGCTTGCGCGTGGTAGTATTGCCAAAGTGTTAGTCCTGCGCTAAATACTTCTTGTGCCTCTTTACTAAATTCTAGTGGCTTTGTGGGGATAAAGTTTTGCGTATTTGCTTGGATTTCTTTTTTATCAAAGGGTAGAGTTTCGTCATTGCGAGATTTTGCTGGAGCAAAATCGTGGCAATCTATATTGTTTTTATGGATTGCCACGCTTGCTTTGCTCGCTTGCAATGAGGAGGCGGGGGAGTCTTTGCCTAACTTGCCGTTGATAAATCGCACCATAAAGTCGCTTTTGAATGCCTCTTTTGCACCTGCTTGGGATTCGCTAAAGGGGATAAAGTGGTTTATATACTCGCTATACCCACCCCCTTTATCCCCCTCCGCAGAGGATGGGGAAATACTTGTGCTTATGCGATTTTGTCCGTGAAATAGCGTAAATGCTAGGCAATCGCTGTGAAACTCGCTATCATCGTGCCATTTTTTGTTTGGATATAAAAATTGGTCTCTATCATTATCCACGATGCTTTAATCGCGTGGCGCACTGCTAGATAAATGCAAGAAACGATTAGATTCTTTTTTGTGATTATATTAGTGTGGTTAAAATTATTGTCGCTTGTTATTCTAATGTAGTTTTTATTTTGGAAATCGTTGCCCCTTGTATTCATAACGCCAATTTCACTGCCTGAATTATCATAAAATGAACTATACCAAGCGTTTATTAACTTAGTTTGTTTGAAATTGACATAAAAATTCTTTTTAGCAATTCGTTTATTGTTTTCATTAAACACATTTACTTTGCATTTTTTAATATCCCTTTTATCGCCCAAATTCCACACTAAAAAGCCGATAGGAAAATCGCCTCTTACATTATCAAAAGTCCAAGCAGGGATAATGAATCCCTTTAAAAACTTTGCTAAAAAAGTTTGGCAGAATTTTATAAAATTTGCTGAATTTATATATTTCAATGTAGAAAAACTACCCAAAATAGAACTTGGAATCTCTTTATAGATTCGCATAAAAAACTGCGCAAAAAGTTCGTTATTTGCTTTACCTAAAGGCTCTTTATATTTTTCACAAACCATATTTTCTCGTGCAACCAAAGCCTTATTTGCGCCCGTGTTTGTTACTTGCCTAGCACTTGCTGCTTCCGCATACGGCGGATTGATAAAAATCACTAATCTTTGTGGCTCGTTTTTGATGATATTTTGCAAAGATTCGGGTAGCTTTGACTTTGTCAAAATCTTGCCACTTTTTTCATCGACTTTGTCAAAAAAACAATCATTTAAAAAATCAAATTGAAAGATATGGCTTTCTAGCAAATTTAGCCCATTTTTCGGCGGTGGAATCGCGCAAATCAGCATTAGAAACACCACGCGAATCATTTTTATTTAGCTCTTTCATTATCAGCACATCACTTAAGTCAATCGTGGAGGCATAGATATTTCGCGCATTTTTTAGCCCCACTAGCAGGTTGCCCGTGCCTGCGGCACAGTCCCAAATGTAGTATTCCTCTTGCCAATTCTCGCCCAAAGACTCGGCTAGATATTCTTGCGCTTTTTGCACCCACATTTTTGGAGTGAAAAACGCCCCTTTGCGCTCCCTAATGTCATCTGGCACGAGCAAATCACGGCGAGAAATGATAAAATCCCAAAATTCCTCTTTTGGCGGTCGCTCATAGATTTGCCAAAACGCATCATAAGCCTTGCGCTCATCTCTAAATTCTGCCCTCTGTGAGGTAAAAAGCCCTAGCTCATTTTTGCCCCGCAAAAGCTCATAATGCCTATCTTGCAAGATGACAAAAAGTTTGTCAATAAGGGTTTTGTGGCTTTGGCTAAGCAAGTCAGCAAGGTAAAAATCCCCGTCCAAAATGCCCTGCCTTTTGGCACTTTCCCAATCAAGCGCGATACTTGGCATAACGGCGGCGCGCCATTTTTTGTAAATGTTTATAAAGTTGTTTTTGGTAATTTGGATTTTATCAATATTTGCGTGTGCGTGCGTGAAATTTGCTTTGATAAAGTCTTTTAGCTCGGCATTGTCATCTTTGAAGTGAAAAAGTAGTTTTTGGCTGGCTAGAATATCGCCGATGAGGGAATGTAGCTGGTTAAACTCTTTTGAATCGTGATTGCTTGGCGTAACACCCCAATTAAAATCATTTTGGCTAAAAATGTGGGCTACCTTGCCAAACTCCAAAAAGGCGATTTTTTCACAATCAAACGCACCTAAAAAGAGCGGTGGGATTTCACACTCTTGCAAGCGTGCCTTGCCGATAGTGAGGATAAGCTGGATAAAAGATTTGATAATGTCGGATTTGTTGCCCTTTTTTGCTTCTGCCCACAAAAAATAAATCTTTTCTTTTGTGCTTTGCTTTTTGGGAGCGATGACAAAGTCGATATTTTTAAATCGCTGTGTGGTGTCAAATTTGGCGAAAAAGTCTTGTGCGACTTTGTTTTTAACCTCTTCTTCATCTATGTCTAGTGGATACATTTATTTCCTTGTCAAATATTTCATTTATCTTTTAGTCTCTCAAATACTGCGTAGTTTTGGGGGGTTTTCAAGTCCTCTAGCATTTCCTTGCGCAATGCCTCAAAACTAGAATCTATATCTTTATCGCTTTTTTGACTATCTTGCTGGATAATTCTAGCATTGGCGTTTTTTGCCACTTCTATAAACGCGCTTAAAAACTCTTCTTTGACATTTTCCACAATTAAAGTCATCTCGCACTCCTTATTAGACTTTTAAATTTTAAAAGTCTAGCATATTTGTCGCATTTTCATAAGCAAAATCTACTCAAACTCCCTAAATACCGCGCCTATGTCAAGTCCGTTTATGACTTCATCGCCCCTTTTATCAAGTATGCCTTGTGCGCCCTCGATTAAGTCCTTGCTAGAGATTCCGTGTGCGATAGAGATTTTTGCCTCTAGATACGCGCTTAGGTGGTCGCACACTTTTAGGAATTCCCCACAGATAGGCTCATACTCATCGCTATTAAACTGCGCGAAAAGCTCCTCATAAGATTTGGCATAGTGAGGGAAGCACTCGATTTTGTAGCGGTTGGCAAACTCATTTTGCGTGAAATACACAATGTCTTCTTTTATGTTGTCTGGGACTTTTGAGAGGATTTTCTCCTCGACTGCTTCGCTCTCTATTTGCTTGATAAACTCATCTAGCCCTAGCACATTGTGCTTGATAGGCGAGATAATATCGCGGGTAAGGACTTCGGGCAAATCGTGGAATAGCCCACAAAGGAAATGGTTTATGCGCATCTGCTTGCACGCGCCCAAATCAAGGCTTAGCAAATACGCGCTTATGGCGACAACGAGTGTGTGTCCTAGCACGGAGGTTTCGGGGATTCTAGGGGTCTGACTCCACCGCTTCTGGAATCGTAGCTGCCCTAGCATAGTGATAAGCTCGCGCACATCTTCATATAGCGCGATTTGCTGCATTCCTGCGAGATGATAGTGGTCTTCTACCTGCTTGTCGATGATTTTTTTTATGTTTTGCACATCATACATTTTGGTGTTGAAATGATAGATAATGTCAAACTCCCACTTAGAAGCGTAGTAGTGCGCGGCTTTTAGTATCTCGCACTCTAGGCTAGGGCTGTGTGAGGCGAGGTGCTCGCTAGAAGTGAGATACTCGCCCATTTGCGAGAAAAACTCATACTCGCCCAAGTCGCCTTGCAAATTTGCAAGGGTGAATTTCACTAGCTCTTTGTTGTGCCTAGTGGTTAGCTTGTGGAAAACGGGGGGCTTTATGTCTGTGAGGATTACGCGCTCAAAAAACTCATAGCAAAACTGCAAGATAAGCCGCTCCCAATCGATACTCGCGCCATTTATATGCTCCTCATAGCGTGCAAGCAAATAAGCGATAACCATTTTGTGTGCTTGCTTGTCAAGCTCGACAAACTCCACAGGGCAGGCTTGGTCATTCCACCGCCTTATGGACGCGGCGGTAAAGATTTTGCGCAGGAGAGAGGGCTTTAGTCGCGGGGATTTTGTGGGTTTCATTGTTTTGCTCACTATCTAGCTTTGCGCTAAAATCTTATGCTTTTTCACAAATATATTTATCGTGCGGGGATTGCGTGATATGTGCTTAGTCTTTTTTGAGTGCTTCATTTACGCGCTCTATGCTTTCATCTAGTGCTTTATCAAGTGCGTTTTTTATCGCCAAAATCTGCTCATCGCTACTTTTTGTAGAATTTTGGGCTACTTCTACTTTGGTGTGGATATTGGAATTTAGCTCGCCTTTTTTGCGCTCTTTGGATTTTGTCTGCGTGCTTGAGGGGGCGTTTGAAGCCGTGCTTGCTTGGGCTTGAGATAGTCGCAGGCTCATATTGACACTTGCGGAGAGATTTTCTTTGTCTTGTTCTTTTTCTTGATTTTGGGCTATCCCAAAGCTAAACACCCTCACTTGCAAAAGCGGAATTTTGCTATCGATATTGGTGCTACTTAGGGCAATACATTGGGATTGTGCTTTTGCCTCAAGCGAAGTTTTGATAAGGTTTGATGGCAAGTCTAGCCATTGGGCATCTTTGAGTGGCTCTATGCGTCCGTTTTTGCCCTCGATAAAAATATTTGTCGTGTTAAATTCGCTAGCGACTTCGACTTCTAAGCGCATAGGCAAAAACGATGGGCAATCTTTGGGTGCTACCACACTTGGCAGTGAATAATACCCCACACTTGGGGTTTGGGTTTTGATTTTTATATCAAAGCAACCTTGCAGGTTTGGCCCCGCAAAAATCGCGCAAAGTGGGACAAAAACGCGCTTAAGCACTTTTGTGAGGTTTCTTAAAAGTGCTTTTGCTTCTTTTGTAAGCACGCTTGCAAAATCTAGCAAAAAAGATTTTGTGGTATTTGTGTAGTGCGCATCAATGCTTACTCTATTTGTATTGTTTGCGTTGCTCATTTGGTTGTTCTCCCATTTGTGTTTTTCTTTTGCTCGCCAAATAGTGTGGAGTATGGATTTGCGTTGAATTTATCAATCAAGTTGCTTGCTTTTTGAATCGTAGAATCTAGATTTTGCAATGTCTTTTGGCTTTGGCGAAGCGTGGGGCTTAAAATGTCTTTTATGTCGTATTGCCCGTTTTGGACGCGCTCATTTAGATTTTTGCTTAGCTCGGCGATTTGCGCGCTAGCTTTGTTTAGCGAAAAAAGCGTGCGGTTAATGTTATAAATGTTTTCCTCATTTAGCAGAGAATCCACGCTTTTTAGCATACTTGCCACCTCCTTTAGCGTCTCATCTGCCTTATCACTTAGCTTGCCAAAAAACCCTTGCTCAAGCTCAAGTCTTGGCTCATCATTTGGGGTGATGATTTCCCCTGCTGGATTTTGCTTTAGGGCGAGGTAGTTTAGCCCTGCTAGCCCTTGAGAGTCGATAACTAGGCTTGAGCCTTTGGCTATGGGGATAGATTTTTCTATGAGTAGATTTAGTCGCACCACACCTACCTTGCTAGAATCAAAAGCGATAGATTCTACTATGCCGATAGAGATGCCTTTGTATTTTATCGGTGTCTTGGCACTTATGCCTGAAATGTCATAAGTGGTTTGGATAAAGTATTTTCCAAATCTCTCATCGCTACTCATTCCTAGCCGTCCAAACCACATTATAAACGCTATTAGTGCCACAATCACGGCGAAAAATATGCCACCGATAAGCAAGTAATTTATGCGTCTTTCCATAGTCGCTCTCCTCTGTTGCTGAAAAATAGATTATCGCTTGAAAGGGTGCTTATGCTTTCTTTTAGCTCGTGCAAAGTTCCCAAAAACTCTATTTTACCATTTTTTAGCATTAAAAATCGATTTGCTGTATCACGCACAGAATCCAAATCGTGCGAAACCATAACAATCGTCATTTGCAATTCATCTTGGAGCTTGCAGATAAGCTCATCTAGCTTTTGTGCGCTTGCAGGGTCTAGCCCGCTTGTAGGCTCATCTAGGAACAAAATCTGCGGGTTTAGTGCTAGGGCGCGAGCTAGTCCCACGCGCTTTTTCATTCCCCCGCTTAGCTCATAGGGGTAGAGGTGATAGGCGTTTGGCTCTAAGCCGACTTTGGCGATTAGGGATTTTGCGATTTCTTTTATGGTGGATTTGGGGTAGTCGCTGTATTCTTCAAGGAGGATTCCTACATTTTCTATCACTGTTAGTGAGCTATATAGCGCACCAAACTGAAACAGCACACCGCAGTGGTTTAGAAAATGCGTGGGGTTTTTTAGCTTCCAAATGTCTTTGTCAAAGATTTTTATCTCGCCGCTTTGTGGTGGCTGAAGCAAAACCATAGTTTTTAGCAAGGTGGATTTTCCGCTTCCGCTTCCGCCCAAAATCCCAAAAATCTCGTTTTGGTAAATGCTAAAGCTGATATTGTCGTGGATTAGGCGATTTCCATAGGAAGTGTAGAGGTTTTTTACCTCAATTATTGGCTTGCCTTTGGGTGCATTTGTAGATTTAGTAAAGTCTCTTGGGGTAGATTCTAGGGTAGATTTTTTTGCAAAATCTTGTGTGGTTTTTTTGCTCATATCTCAAGCCTTGCGGTGATAAATGAAAAAATAGCATCAATAGTGATACACCAAAACAGCGCGTTTACCACGCTAATAGTCGTAGCCTGTCCTAGCTCTTGAGTGTTTTCTCGTATGCAAAATCCCCTAAAGCACCCCACTAGCGCGATAGCCGCGCCAAAAAATGGTGCTTTTATCACTCCTATCCAAAAATGCACCCAATCCACCGTCTCATAAAATCGCTCAACCCACGCATTAAACCCAATCCCCACTTGTGCAAACACGGCTAGCATACCGCCAAGTAGGGACATCGCATCGGCTAAAAAGACTAAAAAGGGCATAATAATCACCAATGCCAAAAATCGCGGAATCACTAGAAAAACCACAGGATTAAAGCCCATAGTTTTCATCGCATCAATTTCCTCTGTAAGCCTCATAACGCCGATTTCTGCAGTGAAACTAGAAGCACTGCGCCCCGCGATAACAAGCGCAAGGATAAAAGGCCCCATCTCACGCAAAGATAGCTTTGCCACAGTCTCTACACTCATAAGCGGTGCACCTAAGTTTTCTAGCTGGACAGCTCCTTGCAGTCCGATAGCAAAGCCTGCGATAAATGCTGTAAGCAAGCTCACAGGAAGTGCTTTGAACCCTGACTCGTTTATGTGATAAAAAAGTGGAGCGATACGAATCTCACGCGTAAAAATAGAGCGACCAAGAAAGTAAAAAGTCATACCCACGAAATTTACAAAATCAACAAAACTCTGTGTAAACTCGCAAATATAACGACCTAAATTGCTAAATGCTTTGCGCCAAAATCGCTTCGCTCCGCGCACATACACGCGAAACATACTAGCAAAAGTGCGTGGCTTTTTTATGCGCATATTTTCGCAGGTTTGGAGGATTTGGCGTATATGGTTTGGGGCGATGATTTTGGGGGGTTTGGGTGGATTTGGCGTATGTGAGGTGGAGTCTAAAGGGTTTTGGGTGCTAAAATCTGCTGTGCAGGCATAAATTTGCTGCAAAAAATATGTCCCAAAAACAAAATCGATTTGGCAGCTCTCATCAAATTCAATAGATTCTATGTGTGTTTGCAGGGCTTTTTTTAGGGATTTTAGAGTTTGCTTAGATGTGCGAAAATCCCAAACCCCCTCCAAAATAATGCTTTTTTGATTTTGTGATTGATTGCTTAGGAAGTGCATTTTTGGTGTCATTTATAAACCTTATTTGGTTAGAATTTTGCTTTTGCATAGAATCTCATAGAATCTTTGTGATAACGAATCTTTATAGGGCTTAAAGCAAATATTATACACTTTTAAAGGGTAGAACTTGACAAATCAAAACAAAATACCTTGTATAAATGCCACAAAAAATGATAGCAAAAATGCGGTAAGTATCACGGGTAGATTGGCTTTTATTTTGGCTTTGCTTTTTTTTGTCTTTTTTGTCCCTCCTCTAAGTGCCAAAAAACCTCCCAAAAAATCCACACAGACTACCCAAACTACACAAGATAGCCAAACTCCAAAAATTACCCAAGAATCCGCAGAAAATGATGCGAAATCCGCCACACAAGATGCAGAATCTAGCGAGCAAAAAAGTAGCGAAAAAAAGGCAGATGAGAAGTCTATACAATCCCAGCCTTGCAACGAGCTTTGCGAGTATATCAGGCAAAAAACCTCCACCACCAAGCACAAAAACGGCTACTTCATCGGTGTAAATGGTGGTGCAAATGTCCTATATATGTATAACAAACTTGTTTGGCTTCCTACCTTTGGGCTATCATTTGGGGTAAATAGCTTTTTTACTCCCTATATCGGCGTGCGCGGATATGTGAGTGCTGATGTGGGGTTTGGGGATTATGAAGGGGTGCTAGGTATGCTCTCACTTGGAATCGAAGCCCTAGCAGAGTTTAGCCTAAATAAACGCAAAAGTGTGTTTTTGGGAGGGTTTTTGGGGTTTGGTGTCGATGGATATGTGTATTATGATAAGCGGGATTTTTCTAGCTTTAGCACTATGCAAAAAAATGGCGGATTTTATATGCAGGGAGGGATTTCTTTTGCGTTTTTGCGACACAATCGCCTAAATATCGCTACTAGATTTATCCCTGCTAGAAGTGTGCAAAATTTTAGCTCCGCAGTGCTTGCCTATGGGCAGTATAGCTATACTTTTTAGTTTTGTGCTCTTTGTGTTTGCGTGAGGTTGTAGCGTTGTGGCTTTTTGTGGTGTTTTTTTTATTTTCGATAATCTAGCATAGGTTCTAGCAAGCCCAAACCTACTAAACTTCTTAAAATCCCAAAATTTAGTGTAAAATACCACCTTGCAAATCCTTAAAGGGCAAAATATTTTCAAGGGGTATGAAATGCAAACAGAGAGCCAAGCAAATCAAACACCAATCCAAACACCAAATCAGCTAAATACCACCCACACTACCAAATCAACCTCTACTAATCAAACCGCCCAAGCAACAAAAACTATCAAAAGCCCTAGCAAGCACAAAAAATCATCACTAAAAACCAAGCTCCTGCTATCTGTGATGAGTGTGCTAACACTCATCATCTGCGCTATGCTAGCCTTTGGCTACTTCCACACACAGCGCACAAGTGCTAGCATAGAGGCAAAAATAGGGCAGGCAAATCTGCATAGTGCATATCTCTCTTTGCGTGCGCTTCAAGAAATGATAGAAGCGGATTTGTCCTCTATGGCGAAAAGTATCTCTATGCTTGATAAAAACGATGTGCTAGCACAAAGACAAGTCCTCTCCCAAACCATAACACTTCACAACCAAAAATCAATGAAACTGCCCTACCTAAGTGCTTTTGTAACCTACGAAGAAGATGGCAACACCCTTATCCAATCGCAAAATTCGCTAGCCAATCAATCCTCGCCTAGCTGGGATAGTGCGCAAGGATTTCGCACGCGCTCGTGGTATGTGCAAACAAAGCAAAGCTTTGCTATGAATATATCCTCTAGGGAATATAGCCTTGAAAATGCAGAATATCAAAATAGCGAACTAAATCAAGGGGATAAAAAAGCCACAAAGTCTATCGCTACTTTGCCACTTATCATCAATGGCAAGTTTAGCGGTGTCATCGGTGTGGATTTCGCACTTAGTGATTTAAGTAGTGTCATCGATGAGCTAGATAGTGTAGTGGGGAGGGGAGAGGTGTTGCTACTTGATTCCGCGCTTGAAATCATCGCTACAAAATCTAGTGCAGACACTCGCGTGCCAAAAAATCTGCAAAAAGAGCTAGAAAAACTACAAAAAGACAATTTACAAAAAGGCACTTTTAGCTACAAAGAGGGTAGCAAAAAACGAAGTGCTAGCGTGGCGGTGCTACCTTTTGGGTGGTATTTGCTTATCATAGATGATGACAAATCCTCATTTGGCGTGGTTAAAAGTGATTTTGGTGCTTCATCTATGAGTGGGGATTCTAGCGCGGATTTGGCTAGCGGCAAATCTATGGGCGATTTTGTGCCTGTGCTAATTGTGGCTGGGGGATTGCTTTTGCTTGGGTTTGTGGTGGTAAGTGTGTGTATAAACTCGGTTATGAAGCCTATGGAAGATGTAAAACAAGGGCTTGATGACTTTTTTGCATTTCTCCAAGAGGAACTAAAGGGGGATAAAGATGACAACAAAGATAGTGCAAATAGTGATTTTGCTCCGCTAAGGACGGGGGGCATTGATGAGTTTGGTAGCATATCTCAAGCCATAGCACAGCATATTTTCCTTATGAGAAAGCGACTAGATAATGACGCTAAAGCTGTCGAAGAAATAGAGATTTTGGCACAGAGGGTAGAAAGTGGCGAGCTAAATGCCAGAATCACAAAATCCTATCCAAACCCACACCTAAGCAAAATCACAAACACGATAAATGCAATGCTAGAAAATATACAATCAAAAGTCGGCACAGACCTAAACGAAATCAATCGTGTATTTGATAGCTATACAAAGCTAGATTTTACTACTGAAGTAGCAAATCCAAAAGGACGCGTAGAAGTCGTTACAAATACACTAGGTGCAGAAGTAAGAAAAATGCTAAAGACTTCACTAAACTTTGCAAACTCTCTTAATGAACAAAGTGATAAACTTGAAGAGGCAGTAGCTTCTCTTACTCAAAGCTCAAACTCTCAAGCCTCAAGCCTAGAGCAAACAGCAACAGCAGTAGAGGAAATCACTTCATCTATGCAAAATGTATCCTCAAGGAGTAATGAAGTGATTAACCAAACAGAAGACATTAGAAATGTCATAGGAATCATAAGAGATATAGCAGACCAAACAAACTTACTTGCACTAAATGCAGCTATCGAAGCAGCTAGGGCTGGTGAGCACGGCAGAGGTTTTGCCGTTGTCGCTGATGAAGTGAGAAAGCTAGCAGAGCGCACAGGTAAATCACTAGGAGAGATTGAAGCAAATACAAACTTACTTGTGCAATCAATCAATGATATGGCAGAATCTATAAAAGAGCAAACTGCTGGAATCGCTCAAATCAATGAAACCATAACCAACCTAGAATCTGTAACCCAAGAAAATGTAAGCATAGCAAATGCTAGCTCACAAATCTCTACAAGTGTATCTAATATCGCTAAAGCAATATTAGATGATGCTAATAAGAAAAAGTGCTAGGGAGAGAGTATAAAAAGAGAATGTGAGGGATTGAATTTTAGTGTGGTAGTATAGGGATTGGTGTTTTTGTTTGGATATTTTGTTGTGCGAGAGAGAATGTAGAGTGAGGGTTAGAAAGTGAGTGAGGGAGTGAGAGTGAGGGTGTGTAATATAGTGGGAGTGGGATTTGTGCTAGAGAGTGAGTGAATGTGAGGGGGTTAAATAGTTGGGTAGTGAGAGGATTGGAGTTAAATGGAGGATTAGAGGATTAGTGTGGGTGAGGCAATTAGAGTTGGAGGGATTAGAGTGTGTTGATGTTGTTGTGTGAGAATGAGAGGGTGTTAGGAGTTTTAGGGAACTTGAGGGAGATTTTGAATATTTCGGTTTCTTATAGAAACCTCAATATGACAATGTAAATGCAGCTCAATATGATAAAGCAGGTGGGCATAATGACAACACAATCGTCATTGCGAGAATCTGTGTTAGCAGATTCGTGGCAATCCACAACACCGACATTATAAGACGAAGTTTCGCCATTGTGAGACTTGAGGAAATCAAGTCGTGGCAATCCATAATTGAATTTAAAGAGGGTAAAACCATAAATCCTCCCTCCCTTAGCACGAGTGGGCATAATGTTAGTTCCCCCTCCCTTGCGGAGGGGGCTAGGGGGTGGGTAGATTCCACTTCCGCTTCTTAAGCAAAGTCAGCGACTGCTAGCGACAAAAACGCAACTGCTAACGAATACGCCACTTCGTCATTGCGAGCGAGCGAAGCGAGCGTGGCAATCCATAAAAGTAAAGGCAAAGACATAGATTGCCACGCAAAATGCTAGCGCATTTGCTCGCAATGACGAATCTTTCCACGCTTTTGCTAACGCAAAAGATACCCACCACCAAACCCCCTCCGCAGAGGGAGGGGGCTTTAGGAAGTTTCCCCACAAGTCAAAGCATTTGTCATACTACAATCCATTGCCATACTTAAGCGAAGCGAATTATCCAAAAATGCAAAAAATCCACCAAAATCATAAGCCAACATTTTTCACGCGCTTTGGTGGATTTTGTGTTATCATTTCGCCTATGAGTAAAAAAGACGCTACAAAATCATCTATCAATGTCTTACTTGCGCTTATGGTGGTGTTTTTGAGCGCATTGCTTGGCGTTATTGGCTGGGTATTTGTGCGCTATGAGGAGCTATCGCTATTTAAGCTTATAGGCGCAATAAGTGGTGGGTGCTTTTTGCTAGGGATTTTTTGCGCCTTTGCTTTTTCTATATATAGACAGCTCAAAAAATTGGAGAAAATGAAATGATAGGCGGAATCTTAGCACTTACTTTGCTTTTTTGCACAGGCGTAGCTGTTTTATTTTTTGCTTACCTTATCACTGCAAAATCTTAAAAATATCAAATCGTTCATCATTGCGAGAATCTCTGCATTGCGTGGATTTACCCACCCCCAAACCCCCTCCGCAGAGGGAGGGGGCTTAAAGAAGCCAAACACCATCACTTTGAAAAAAATGGATTCAAGGGAGGTGGCTTTTGTCCTCCCCACGCACGAAGTGGCAAAAAGCACGGTTACTCTAAGGGAGAGGACTTTTAAATCCCAAACTTACCCAAATAATCATAAATACACCCAAATCCACCCCAAAAACACAAACCCAAAAATACTCAAAAACCTTACAAAAGAATCAAAAAAAATAGATTGCCACGAATCGCTACGCGATTCTCACAATGACGCAAATACCCACACGAAATCAAAAATACCAAATTCCGCAAAATCAAATCCACCATTACGCAAATTCCTTACATTTGGTTGCTAGTAATGGGCTAGAAAGTGTGGGGTTAGTAGGCTTTAGTGTGGTGTTGTGGAGTATAGAGAAAATATAATAATGTTTTTGTGCAAAAATGGTGTGGTTTTTGCTTAAGTGATATATGATTCTAGTTTGGTGTTAGCTCTCTCCTGGCGCGAAACTAGAAATCACCTTTTTTACAAGATAGAACTTCATTTACTTTTGATGATTTTGTATTCGCTCTACACGAAATCCACAACTAAAACCCATAAAAATCACAAAATAAACCACAAAGCCACACACAAAAACCACATAAAATCTCTTTGTGTGAAAAGCATAAAAAGCTGATTTTACTATTTCGCATTATTTGTAAGTAGAAGTTTTTGGCAAAAAAGATTTTGCGTAAGAATCAAAGTGTAAAACCAAAGTGTGCAAGAATAAAAAAAATGTGTAAAAAAAATGTATAAGAATCAAAGCAGATAGGAAAGAGCTCCTAGAATCCACAAAAACGCTAAAATCGTTGCAGATTCTAGGAGGTAAAGACTTAGAAAAACTTGGCTTAGTCTTTTCTGCCGACAAACTCATCGACTTGCTTGATAGCTTCCTCTTTGAGCCGTTTGGCGTAGTCTTCGCGCGCTTCGCTTACCAAGTCCAAAGCCACTTCTTGAAGTATCTCATCAGAAACCCTTGAGTAGATATTATCTAGCACAAATCGCCTAACAACCTCTGTCCTATAAGGCTTTAGCTGCTCCATAACGACTTGCACGATTTCATCGACATACTCATCATCGAAGTGTCCATCGACTTTTCGGCGGATTTTGAAAAGTGCTTTAGCATACATATCCTCTATGTATTTGTCACCAAGTTTTTTGGCTAGCTCGCGCTTTTTCTTTTGGTCTAGTTCTCTGTTGAAATCCTCCATAATCTCATCTTCCATACTCACAAACGCTTTGGAGTTATCTAGCTTGACTATGGTGTCATAGAGCTGGTCTTCTAGCTGCTCAAAGACTTCTTCTATGATTTCTTGCTGAATCTGTGAGAACTGCTTGGGCTCTTCTTGTGAAGCGTCTTGCTCGGTATTAAGTGCGCTCATAGGTGTTTCACTTCTTGTGTTGGTAAATTTGTCTAGAACATACACACCACTTATGACAATCCCCACAAACAGCACAAGACTTGCGATAATACCAAAAAACGCCGTTTTCGTTTTCATCTCAAACCTCCTTATTCTTTCTTGCCCTTCTTGGCTTAGATTACACCCCAAAATCAAGCGAGATTCTAGGGTGTGGATTGCTGCCATAATGCTAGATTTATATCACTTAAGTAGGATACAAAGATTTGGCAACAACCAAAAATGCTGCTCTTTTTGCTTAAGCAGTTTTTAGTCGTGCTTAGGACTTTTGTGCTTTTTCAAGCAATCTAGCTAGCAAGCTAGTAAAGCCTAGCCAAAACCTTAAGACAAACCCCTAAAACTAATCCCCAAAAAACCGACTCCATTCATCTTTGCAAGTGTTTGAAAGACTTGTCAAAAGAGCCTCCTTTTTGTTTTGGGGGGTTAGTTTGTGTCCTGCCTTAGCTTAGATTTGGCTTGGCTACTTTTTGGCTAGCTTGTTTACATTTTTGCTTGTTTTGTCATTGCTAGCACTTGTAGTAAAAGGACAGGAGCAACTACTTTGATGTCCTTTCTCATCTAGTGCTGCGTGCAATGACTCGCCCTTGCGTAGGTTGTAAAGATACAATTTGTTTTTGTAGCATACAAGCGTCTCGCCTGAAGTGTTAGAGTCTTTAAACGATGCGCTTGTCTGGCAAAACAACTTGTCAGAGGAGATTTCGCCTGCGATTTCAAACACAGGAAATGCACCTGCGACACTTACGCCCGCGAAACTTACGCCTACCAACCATACAGCAATCGCTGTTACACTTGACTTCCTTAGCCTCATAGCTCTCTCCTTAGAGACATTCCGTCTATCTCTTGTATCTGTGAGACAAACACAAGACAAAGCTCCTCAAATGAACGCGGCTTATTGCAACAAAATCTGCGAGGGGCGATAAATTGCTACTCTGGCTAATCTCTATACTTACCCAAAGCACAATCACCTTGTGGCTCTTTATGCAGTTTAGCCTCTTGCTTAGGAGGAGAGGTTATTTTGCTTGAGCTAGCTTAGTGGATTCTAGGCTTTTTGCTTGCTTTTGTGCAGCTTTTTGTGCGGTGCGTGTGTCTTTGTGCGTGTTGTGTGTGCTTTTGCTAGCTAGCTTTTGTGGCTTTTTGGCTATTTTTTGCTTTTTGGCTTTTGGCTTAGAGTTTGTCTTGCCAAAAAGGCTTATAGCTTTGACTTTGGCTAGCATATTTCCGCCATTGCACCCACAAGAAATACTCCCAATCTCTGGAATCACAGGGACTAGCTCTTGGCTTTTGCGGGTGTTGTAGGTGTAGAGATTGCCTTTGTAGCAAGCCACTCTATTGGCGTTGCTTCCTCGCGGTGGATTTCCCTTTTTGCCAACGGCAAATGAGCAAAAATCTGGTCGCTTGCTTCGCTCTTTTTTTATGTTTAGATTTTGGGATACTTCTAGCAAATCTAATGCGCTAGATTGACTAACGATAAATGACAAAATGATGAATAAAAATAGAGGGAATTTTTGTAGTTTCATAGCTCTCTCCTTAGAGGCAAGTTTTTTATTCTCATTATGTATGCTATAATGAGATATTGCTCTTTTGGCTAGGCTCTCAAAGTAGTCGTCAAAAGAAGTAAATCATCGCTTCACAGGGCTTTTGCTAGCCTTGCTAAGAGATAATCAAGCGGATTATTCTTAAGCAGTTTAGCCTCTTACTTAAGGAGGTAATTTCTTTATTAGTATTATACGACAAAAAAAAAAAAAAGAATCTTAAAGGGGTAAAAAATGTTAAAAAATTTTTGCCATTTTTTGCAAAATTTTATGCAAATTCCCACCTCATCGACATTGCAGAAAATGACAAAATTTATATAGAAAATTCACATATTTTTGATTAGATTTTGGCTTGTTTTTGTGGTGGTAAAAACTATAAAATATCACAAAAAATTGCCCTAAAAAATGAAAATTTCTACAAAGATATTTTTGTGAAATCAAAGATTTTCTAAATATTTTTTACAAAAAATCGTATATGTAAATTTTTTAGGCACTTTTTTGATTGTCTGAGTGATTTGCTGAAGTGCAGTTTGGGTGTGGTTTGACTTGCTATCGCAAGTGTTTTCTTAAAAAATCGTGCGGAAATCTTGGGGATTTTATAGAAAAAATTTGCGGGGAAAATCTCGGGGACAAAATCTTAATTGAAAAATCAACAAATCTCACTTGCAAGGACAATCACTTGCGTGGGCAAAATCGGCAAAAAGCGTGGATTTTGCACAAATCTTGATTGTGTGGCAGGAGTGCGCCTGCTTGGTGGATTGTAGCGCAATGGTGTGGTGTAGCAGTGGTGTAGCAGTGGTGTAGCAAAGTGCGCCCTCTGCGTGGCACAATAGCGCGGTATGCTTTGGGGTGGCATTGTGGCAAAGACGTGTTAGATTGCGTGCTTTTGGATAAATTTCTAGCTTATAACTTTCTTGTGCTACAATCACTGCTATGAGAACGATAGGCACGCTACTTTTTTTGTTGTTTGGCTTAAGCACGAAGCTAGGGGCGATTCCCTACTGCTATACTCAAGCAGAAGAGCGCAAGCAGTGGGGCGGGACGATAATGCAGGTGCTAGCACTTCACGCACTTGTGGGAGGCGACTTTGAGGCACAAAATCCACCAAACAAAGCTAGCCCAAATGACACGACAAGCACCGCGAAAGACTCCACGAAAGAATCTAGGCTAAATTGGGGGGTTGGCACTTCGCTAGGGCTAAACTATATGAATCCAGACAATGAGAGGGAGTTTGACTATGGGTGGCGTATCCGCTATGCCTATATGCGCACGCCTAGCTTGGAGAGGGACTCTCACCTTATCGGTGCTTTTGTCTATCTCCACCCCGCGCCAAACCCATATCATCGCTTGCTAGGTGCAGTGCAAACACACAAAGATTGTCAGGGACTGCCCGATGGCTATCCTACGCCATTTTCTTTTTTGCTAGGCACGGGGGCGATACTTAGCTCCAATGCTTATGGGGATACGCAAGGTGGATATATCGAAGTGGGAGTGGCGTTTATGAAGTGGCTTGCTATAAATGCTGAAGTAGTCTATCGTGTGAGCTTTTATCCACCAAGTGCTAGGGATAGGTATTTTGAGCAAATCACTCATAGTCTAAATCTTGTGTTTAATATTTTTTAGAGATTTTGGGGGGTTTGGAAAGTTTTTTGTGGATTTTGAGGGAATTTGTGGGGGTGGATTTTGTAGTGGCTTTTGGGGGTTGTGAGGTTTAGCAAAATGATTTTTGGGATTGTTTTGGAGTAAAATTTGGTAGAGGTTTATGAGGTTTGTTTGGGTAGTTTTTAGATTTTGTAAATGTCGCTTGAAGTGGTTTTTGGGATTGCGTTGGGGCTAGATTTGAGGTTACTTGAATCAAGCAATGTCAAAGATTCTATAAATCCTGCGATAAAAACGCGCAAAATAGGCTTGATAAATTTTGCTAAATCTGCTTATTGTGTCTTTATTTTGTCATAGGAAGTCTTAGCAGCAGCGATTTACGCCACCATTATACCTTGCTTCTAGTGCTTCTTTGAAAAACTCGGCTTGGCTTTTGATTTCGCGCTCGGGGTGCTTTGTGCGCATGTGCTCGACATATTTGTCATAGCTTGGCATTCCTACTAGCAGGTGGAAAAACCTATCGCTTTTTTTATACCACGCTCGAAGTGTTTCTAGGATTTTGGAGGCTTTGGTTTGGTATTTGTGTAGTGGGACAGGTGGGTAGAATTTATCTTGCATTTTGTGTCCTTAGTGAAAGTTTGTGATTTTTGCTAGCTAGAATCCGCTTAGAGCAGATTCTAGCTTTTAAGCGCAAAGGGGCTTTTACTCCCTTTTGTGTCGCTTCACAGATTAGTTGGGTGTCGCGTCATATCGCTTCGCGTCAAAAAACGGCTCTTCGCGCAATGGGAATTTTTCTCCCTTGCCTGTGGCTGTGAGGTAGCAGATTTTAATCGCTTGAAA
The DNA here is from genome assembly GCF_000507845.1 of Helicobacter macacae MIT 99-5501. Taxonomy (NCBI): domain Bacteria; kingdom Pseudomonadati; phylum Campylobacterota; class Epsilonproteobacteria; order Campylobacterales; family Helicobacteraceae; genus Helicobacter; species Helicobacter macacae. The sequence goes on from NZ_KI669454.1 coordinate 22,973, forward strand.
TATCACCACAAAGGTTACGCAGATAAATAGTGCGCAAAGCACGGCATCGAGTGTGTGATTTCGCGCTATGGTAGTGGCTTTCTCAAGCACTGCTTGCCATTGCTCCAAAGTCTTGCCATCGACTTGTGCTAGTGCGTCTGCGCCCATTTGCTGAAGATTTGCAATCGCCTCTTTTGCTTTGTCTTGGATAGCGAACTGCTTTTGTGCAGTGGCGATATGGCTAACCGCATCGTGCACCCTCTCTCCATTGCTTGGCAGTAGCTTTTGAAATGCGGCATAAAGTGTGGTTAGAAGCACCCAAAATGCAGGGATAATCGTAACCCAGCTGTATTTTGCCTTGCCCATTTTAAATAGCACCACCGTGCCAAGAAGTAGCGCGATTCCTGCTAGCATTTGGTTGCTTGCACCAAATAGTGGCCAAAGTGTGTGAATCCCACCCATAGGGTCTATCGCGCCTTGATAGAGTAGGTAGCCCCAGCCTGCCACGCAGATAAGTGAAGCAAGCGTGCCATAGAAAATCGACTTGGTGTCTTGCATAGGTTTGTAGATATTGCCCAAAATATCTTGGATAAGGAATCTACCTGTGCGAGTGCCCGCATCCACAGCAGTAAGGATAAACAACGCTTCAAACAAAATCGCAAAGTGATACCAAAACTCCAAATGTCCTCCGCTAAGTTTTTGCATAATGAGTGTAAGCCCTAGCGCGAAAGTAGGCGCACCACCTGTGCGAGATACCAAAGTCTCCTCGCCTATGCTCCTAGCTGTATCTGCGATAAACGCACCTGCAGCACCGCTATCTAGGAGTGAGGGCGTGAGAGTGAAGCCGCCATTTTGCAAGATAGTCTTTAGGCTAGATTCTATGGTAGCGATGTCTGCGCCTAGTGCGGATTTTGCCATAGGGTCTAGGATAGCTAGGGGAGAGTTTACTGCGAAGTATAGCTCGGGCTCTAGGATACACGCTGCGATTAGTGCCATTATCCCTACTAGAGATTCCATAAGCATAGAGCCATAGCCGATAGGGCGAGAATGTGTCTCTTTCTCTAGCATCTTAGGAGTAGTCCCGCTAGAAATGAGCGCGTGAAATCCACTAATCGCACCGCAAGCAATGGTAATGAAAAGGAATGGAAAAATCGGTCCTGCAAACACAGGTCCTGTCCCATCGATAAATGTGCTAACTTTTGGGATATGTAGCATAGGATTTACTAGCAAAATCCCCGCTGCCATAGCCACGATAACACCGATTTTTAGGAATGTGCTTAGATAGTCGCGCGGAGCAAGCAACAGCCACACAGGAAGCACACTAGCGATAAATCCATATCCAATGGTAAGGAGTGCTAAAGTCGTCTTGCTAAGTTTGAAAAGCTCGTGCCAAGGGTGAGTAGGCACAGAGACAGCCTGTCCATAATATAGTGCCAAAAGCAATAGCACAAAGCCTATGATACTCACTTCGCCTACGCGCCCAGGGCGGATATAGCGCATATAGATTCCCATAAAAATCGCGATAGGAATCGTCATAGCAATCGTAAATAGCCCCCAAGGAGAATCAGCAAGGGCATTTACCACCACCATAGCCAAAATCGCTACGATGATTAGCATAATGAAAAATATCCCAATCATCGCGATAGAACCTGTAACTTTGCCCATCTCTTCTTTGATGATTTCCCCTAGTGAGCGTCCGTTTCTACGCATAGAGATAAACAGCACTGTAAAATCGTGCACCGCTCCACCTAGCACCACGCCCACAAGTAGCCATATCATAGAGGGGAGATAGCCCATTTGTGCAGCAAGGATAGGTCCTACAAGCGGTCCAGCCCCTGCGATAGCAGCAAAATGATGCCCAAAAAGCACGACTTTGTTTGTAGGCACAAAGTCTTTGCCGTCATTGTTTATCACCGCAGGTGTGGCGCGAGAATCATTTAGCCCAAACACCTTTTGTGCAATAAACTTGCTATAAAAGCGATAGCCTATCGCGTAAATACAAATAGAGGCGACTACGATTTTTGTCGCGCTCACTTCCTCGCCAGCATTGAGTGCTAGCACGCCAAAATACCAGCCACCCACAAGGGCTGCAAGTAGCCATACAGCGTATTCTGCCAACTTTGTAGCTTTCATACTGCTCCTTTTTGTTAAGATTTAAGTGCATTTTAAGTGTAAGATTTTTTGGTAATAATCGTAGAATTTTCTTGTGGATTTGTCGCGCTAAAATGGGCAAATGAAACGATTTGAAACATTTTATAAGTATTTTTATGTAAATTATAGATTTTTGTGCTTGTTTGATGAAGTTTTGGTGGATTTTGGGGTTGCTGTGATTTTGAAATATTTTGGGGTATTTTTGGGGTTTTTAGAATAGATTTGGAGGGGGAGATTGTTTTGATGGCGTGCCTATCTTTAAGCTGTGTGTGAAATATCTAAAAATCTGCCAAATAGAGATATTTCACTACAAGTGTGGCAAGTGGGGGCGAACAAATAATAAAAATGCTTGGTTTTAAGTCTTGGCTTTTGTCGCAAAAAATCTTGCTAGATTTGCTAAAACTTCATTATCTGTTCTTTTTTTTGCTTTACGCCTCGCTGTTTTTTGTTGGGGAGCTCTTCTCGGTATTTGCGCAGGATTATGGTGATTTCATATTTTGGTTTATCGCCACATTTGCCTTTGAGTGCTGCGCTTACTTCGTTTGCGGCGTTTATGGTTTTGTTTTTATACATTGTGCCACCTACTTTGTCTCGTATGCTATTGCGCGTGCAGATGAATCCTACATATTTGGCAAACTCCTCTATCGCCTCGCTTGTATGCTGTGTGTAGATGACTTGCAGTATCTTTGTCCTAGTGGGTGTGTGCTTTAGGATATGAAACACTCGAATGCTTTTCATTTGATTCTCCTTGTTTAGATTTAATTTTAGTTTGATTTAGTGATTTGTTCTTAATTTTTTAGATTTTGGCAAAGTGCGACAAAACGGCACGATAAAACGCTACTATAAACCGAAATATCTGCTAGATTTTGCTGTGAGATTGTAGCATTTTTTTGTAGTATTTTGTGATATTTTTGGTTTGTGTTAGTTTATCTATGAAAATCTGCTTACTAGGTTTTGTGCCAAATATTTTGCTTGGGCTTTGGATTTGTTTGCTTTGTGGCTAGTTTGACTTGCGCACAAAAAAACTTTTTTGCTTGGCATAGACTACATTTGCGCCCTCGCCTACTTTGACAAATCGCCGCCTAGTGTAGTCTATGAAAAAATCCCTCTCGCCTTTGGCACACATTCCTACTAGGATTTCGCCTGCTTTTTGCAAGATAGTCTCTGGCAATGCTTGCTTGCCACAGTGGATAAACAAATGTGAAGAGGGAACATCTCTTATGTGTAGCCACATATCATCAGCGCGGGCGTTTTCTAGCAGGGTTTTGTTTTCGCTTTTGTTGCGTCCTATGGAGAGCTTGAAGCCCTCGATAAAAAGCGTGCGCCCTACTTGAGCGTCTTTTGTCTTGGTTTTTTTTGGTTTTAGGATTTTTAGCGTGTCTAGGTTTTGGGTGGATTTGACAAAGTCGATTTCTTGGGATACAAAGGCGATTTTGGATTCTAGGTTGCTAGATTCTAGGTGGATATTTTTTGCGCGTTTGGCTAGCTTTTTGGATTCTCTAAACATTTGGTTTATCGCCTCTTGTGGGGTGGGTGCTTTTGGCAGGGATATGGTGCGCTCATCTGCTGTGTCTAGTGCTAGGGAGGGCAAAATCACTTCTTTTGTGTATGGTTTTATGCGTGCTATATGCGCTAGGGCGAGGGTGGCATCGGCATTTAGATTTTTCGCGCTCTCTTCTAGCTCATCTGGGCTTTGCAAGCTATCTAGCTTAGCTTGCAGGGTGTGCTTTTGTTTTGTTAGCTTAGCTAGTAGGGCGGATTTGGCTAGTTGCAGGGATTTTTGAGACTTCTTAGCGTAGTTTGACAAAAGCATTTCTTTGATAGTTTGGGCAACTTGGGTAGCTTGCGCGCTAAAGTCATCGCCAAAATCTTGGCAATTTGGTTTGGGAGGGTTTGGGTTGTGCGGCATCGGTGGAAGTGGGGAGTGGATTTTGATAGGGCGAGTGGATTTTAGCGGGGAAATATGGCGCAGTGCCTCAAGCACCACAAAGCGCGAATCCAAAATAATCGCGTTTGTGTGCTTGCCGCAAAACTCTAGCTGCAAATACGCCTCCTCACGCTTATAAGCAGAGCGAATGTCTAAATGCAGGCGCAAAATCCTATCCTCTCCCACCACCTCGCAGGATAAAATCTCCGCGCCATTTAGCCTTGAGAGGACTATATCAAAGGGGGCGGAGTATTTTTTGGCAGCGATGAGTGGGGAGGGAGCGATATACGCGCTAGATTCTCCACGAGATAAGTCAATATAGAACACTTCTTTGTAAAAAGGATTTTTGGATTTTGGCAGAGATTCTAGGGGGTTTAGTGGCTCTTGGGATTCTTGGGTGGATTTTGCTAGCGAGAGTTGGTGGGAATATTGGGCTTGTGGGGCTTGTGTGAGGTTTTTGGTTGCAAGATTTTGTGATACTCCCAAGTCCCCTACGCACTCTAGCTTTATAGTGCTATCTTGGATACGCTTTGCGTGATATAGCCTAGAAAAGCTAGACATATACGCGCTCAAAGCCTTTAGCTGGGCTAGATTCATACTTGCTCCGTTTGGGTTTTTGGGATTTTATGATTTTGGGCTAGGCTAGAAGTCTTGGTTTTGGCTAGATTGTGTAAGGGTTTAACTAGGTAGATTTTCCCCGCCTTTGACATACTCGCTTAAGCGGGTTTTGGCAAACTCGATTGCCTCATTTGTGATATTTGCCCCGCTTACCATTCTAGCTAGCTCACGCACGCGCCCCTCGTAGTTGAGAAGTGTTATGCTGGATTTTTCTTTGCCTTTCTCTACTAGGAAGTGCGCATCGGCAAGGCTTGGCATATTTGTCTGATGAGAAATGGCAAAGACTTGGTAGGATTTGGAAAGCTCTTTTAGCACCTTTGCTACGCCCTCGCTCTCCTCCCCGCTCAAATTTGCATCAATCTCATCTAGGATAAGCACGCCTTGTGCTTTGTTTAGCCTAGCGCGTAGGCACATTATGGCTAATCGCAGTCGGTTAAACTCACCTGCTGAAAGTGTATCTATACTGCTATTTGCTAGTCGTATCTCCACTCCCAAATCGCCACTAGAATCTAGCTCTTTTGGGCTTAGGCTCACACTTGAGCTTGGTAGCTTTAGCTCGGAGCAGAGCTGCTCTAGGTGGGATTGCAGGGTGGGGAGGGATTTGGCTCGATTTTGGTTTAGGCTCTCGCAGAGGGATTGTAGCGAGGATTGCAAAGTGGCGATTTGGCTGTGGAGCTGCTTTTTGTGGGATTCAAAGTTTTGGAGGGTTTCTAGCTCGGCTTTTTTGGATTCTAGTGCGCTAAGGGCATTGCTTATGCTACCATAGCGGTGGATAAGCTCACTCAAAGCAGAGATGCGATGAAGCATAGCCTCGCTGTCAATCTCATCTAGCTCATCTAGCCTGCTTTGCTCGCGCTCTAGGAGGCTCTGGGCGTCATTTAGGGATTGACTTAGATGAGTGCGCACCTCATCTATCTCATTTGCTTCATCTGCCGTCATATCTGCTTTTTTTGCCTCATCTTGCAAATCTTGCTTGATATTTAGGGTATTTAGGGCGGAGAGAATCTCATTTGTGTGGCTAAAGGCTTCTTGGGCTTTTGCTATGGCTTCTTTGATTTTTTCTTTGTGGGAGAGGGTTTTTTTTAGTGCTAGTAGATTTTCGTATTCGCCCTCTTTTGGGCTTAGGGTGGAGATTTTGTTGATTTCAAATTCTGCGATTTCTTTTAGCTGGGCGGTGTGGGCTTCTTTTGATTCTAAATCTTTTAGGGCGGATTTTGCTTCCTTTAGTGTGTCAAACTCTGTGCTCAATCGTTGTAGCGTCTCTCTATGAGTGGGGTGGGACTTCTCACAATAGCTATCGAGCAGGGACACAAGGCTGCATAAGTCTAGCTCATCGCCACCGCGTGAGTGGATATGCTTGATATGCTGCCCTAGCAAATCGCTAAGCGTTTTTTTTGCTATGGGGGCGAAATTTACAAAATATCGTGTTTTGTCTTTTTTTACGATTTTTATGTTTAGTAGCTCGCCCTCTAGCCCAAGCTGCTCCAAAAACGCAGGTGATAGAAGCAAGTCTGTTTCGATATTTGGTGCGTTTGGCTCGCGCAAGCCAAAGCAAGAGAGTAGCGACTCCATAAGCACGGATTTGCCACTGCCACTAGCCCCGCTAAATACGCAAAATCCCTCTCTAAATCTCAACTCAAGATTGCCAAAAATGGGGGAGGACTCTATGCTAAGTTTGGTAATCATCACTTGCCTTTTGGGGTAAAAATTGGTAGTTTATGTTTTGTGATTTTGTGTGTTTGGTGCGTTTATCGCAAAAATTTCGGCAAAAATCTTAGGTTATAAATTTTGTAGATTAAAGTGCATATTATATCCAAACTCTAGGACTAATGCGAGTTTTTGTGGGGTTTTGTATTTTTATTTTAAAAAACACTGCAAAAGTTATCCAACTAACACATTTGCGTTGTTGTTTGTGTTGTAGATTTTTAGCAAAATTGCTTACTAAAAATTCTTGCAATGGTTAAGATGATTTCTTGGGATAAAAAACTGCTTTGTGCGCCATCTTTGCTCGCACTTACCCAATTACTTGAGTGTCCATTGCAAGATTTAGATTCTGCTTCCTAAGCCAAATTTTTCGCGCAGTATCGCAAAATAGCTACGGTTTGGGTGCTGGATAAGATTTACTTGAGTGCTTGCTCTCACTTCTAGCACCTCGCCTTTTTTGAAGCTAGCGCATTGTTGCCCATCTATCATTATCATTCCCTCTATGTCTTCTATGTCTTGATTTTGCAGGGTTTTTATGCCTGTTTTTATGAGCTTTGCGCTGTCTTTGCTAGGGCTTATATGCGTGCTGTGTATGCGAAATGCTAGCTCCCACTCATCGCTTATCACCATAGGGCGTTGGGTAAGTGAGTGGGCACACACAGGGGTGAGCAAAAGCACTTGGCATCGCGGATGCACCACAGAGCCACCTGCAGAGATATTATACGCACTAGAGCCTGTGGGAGTAGCGATGATAAGCCCATCTGCGCGGTAGCTATTGCAAAACTCGCCCTCTATCATCGCATCGATATGAATCATACCTGATATGTCTTTTTTTGTGATTAGGATTTCATTTAGCGCGTAAAATGGTTGGGAGATTTCGCCATTTGGGCGCACTATCCTGCCCTCTAGGAGCTTGTGGGAGTCAAGCACATAGTTGCCCTGTGCCAAATCTTTGGCGAAAGATTCTAGTTCGCTTGGATTTATCGCGGTTAGAAATCCTAAATGCCCCATATTTATCCCAAAGATAGGCAAGCGACTTCCTACGCTTTTGTGCACCGCAGATATGAGCGTGCCATCGCCACCTATGCTGATGAGGGCATCGACTTTTGGCAAAAATGTGCTTAAAGAGCTATGGGAAGGAAAATCAGCGCAAAAATCGGATTTTGGCTTTTTTGCGGGCTTGTGGGGGGATTTCTCGGTGGATTCTCTAGAGGATTTTTGGGTAGATTTTTGGGCTTGTTGTGAGGGCTTTGCAAAGTCTTGCACGCCCAAAATCTCGCTTATACTTGCTAGCTCATACTTGCTAGATAGTCCCAAAACCTCGCCGTTTTCTCTCTCTATGAGTGCTTGTATGCCACTAGCGGATAGGGTATCTAGTATGTCCTCTACTTTTTGCTTTAGCTGTGGGGAGCGGGGGCGCACAAGCAGAGCTACGCGCTTTATGGGGGGGTTTGCTTTTTGGGAGGAGTTTTTCATTGTTGCAGATTTGTGGGGGTGTAGGGTTTGTGCGATTTTATGCTGTTGTCTTGTCTGCGTGAGGGGCGTGAGATGCTTTTATGGTGTTGTAGGCATCTAGTATGCGCTTAAATCGCTCTTCAAACACCTCAACCGTGTTTTTGTCTTTGCCTTGAGCATTATCGGGGTGAAATTTTTTGGCTAGCTTTAGATACTGCTTTTTTACTTTGGCAAAGTCATCTCTAAAATCCACATTTAGCTCGCTATAACATTTCCGCAAAAGGTATTCCTCGCGTGTCAAAAAAGTCTCAAAGCCCTCGCCACTCTCGCCAAACCCTGCATAATGGCTAGAATCGCTTTTTTTGCTATTAAACTCAAAATCTAGCGCGATATTGTGGATAATGCGTGAGCTGATAAGCTCCATAACTCCCTCCCACATAGACTCGGTATAGCCCACCGCGCTTATGCAAAACTCATTATCCACTTCATAGAGTATGTTGCTTCCAAAAAGAGCGTGGATATATCGGCGAGCTACGCGGTTGTTTTCGGGGAGGCGCACTAGGATTTGCCCGAGATTTGAGAGGTGGATTTGCACTTTTATGCGCTTTAGGAGAGTGTTGGGATTGGTGATTTTTATGCGTATGGGCAGGTGGCTGTATGATAAAATCTGTGCTAGCTCTGTATCATCGGTGTGACGAGGATTTGTGGAGTTTGTAGAATTATGTGGGATAGAATCTGCTGGGGACTTTTCTGCTGCGCTTATTTGTGTCGTTTGTGCTTTTTGGGCTACTTCTACCTCTTGTGTGGATTTTTTTGCTTTTTTGCTAGATTTTGCTTTTGTGTCTTTTGCTTGCTTGGTTTTGGTGCTTTTTTTGCCGTTTTGGGGGGTTTCAGTGATTTCGTTAGATTTGGGTGTAGAGATTTCTTGTGAGGTTTTTGTCGTTTGAGTGGTGTCGTGTGTCAAAGCCACGCTTTGCATAGTGGCGTGATAAGTCCAATTTATCAAATAGTCTTTTTTGAATCGCTCGCCATCATCAAGGATAAGTAGTGAGCTAGAAAGCTGATAACGCTTAGAGAAGTGCTTGTTGGCGTATTCTAGGACTTTTTGGAGTAGTCTAGAGCCTTGTGCTAACTCGATTTGGACAAATTTATCACAATAAGTAATATACATTTTAAGTCCTTGTCAAATCTTTGAGAGAGTTTTGGTGCTTGCTTTGTGGTGCTTATAACCCTGATGTCCGAATCTTTGATAAAATCTTTTGGTAGATTGCCATTTGTCGCGCTACTATATGACACCAAAAGATTTTTGTTAAGTTTTTTTGGCATAAACTTAAAGTGGCTTTTTGGGATAGATTCTAGCACAAGTTATTTAAAACTTTTAAAACCCGCGTTAAGTCTAGTTAAGTCTAAAGGCTAGATTCGGCTTTTTTGTGAGATTTTGTAATCCTACCCAACCAAAAGCCCACCCAAAAAGCTCTCCAAAATCTCCTAAAACCTAGCATCAAAAGTCCCTAAAGTGCAAAATCTCTAAGCATATCTAGGCTAAATCAGCCAAATCTATCCTCCAAATCTAGCATATATGCACAAGCCATTATTGTGCCTTATTTGTGATTTTGGCTTGATGATTTTGCTCCATTTTGATAAAGCATTTTATTTTGCGCGCAAAATGCCGATATTTAAGGCAAATCCTTGCATAAAAGCGAAATCCTAAAATAAACCTTAAGCACAAATGCAGGGGCAAGGAGTTAGCTATGACAAAAATCCAAAAAATCGTGCTTGGTTGCTTGGCTGCTTTGGCTGTTATCGGGCTAGTGTTTTTGACTGTGGAGTATCAAGATGAGGGGGGTAGGAGAGATAGAAAAATGAGTCAAAACATTGATAATTTGCGCAAAATACGAAAACACAGGGAAAAAAATCCTGATAGGGATTATTTCCAACGAAAAGAGGAGCTAATGTGGGGTGGCGGAAAAAGCGGTGGTAGGGAGCGTGATGTGCCTAAAACTCCATTTGATGACTTAATCAACCATCCGGGCTACTAGTCTAAAATTTATATTTAAGGATACAAAATGCTTGTTTTGATTACGGGTGCTTCGGTGGGGTTTGGCCGTGCGTGTGCGATAGAGTTTGCCACTAGGGGAGATAGTGTCATCGCATTGGCGCGTAGAGAATCCCACCTCATCTCTTTGCAGCAAGAAATCGCCACGGTTACAAATACTGCGATAGGGCAGAGGTGTGAAATCATCGCGTGTGATGTATGCGACATAGACACGATAAAATCTAGGCTAGATGAGATTTTATCTAGGCGCAAAGATGATAGTGAATTTTCGGGAGGAATCTCTGTGCTTGTGAATAACGCTGGGCTAGCACTTGGGCTTAGCCCTGCAGATGAGAGTGATATAAAGGATTGGGAGAGAATGATAGAGGTGAATATCCTATCCCTTGTGCGACTAACAAGGCTTATCCTGCCTCAAATGGTGGCAAAGAGGGCTGGACATATCATAAACATAGGCTCTATCGCTGGGAGCTATGCCTATCCGGGAAGCACGGTGTATGGCGCAAGCAAGGCGTTTGTGAAGCAATTTAGCTTAAATCTACGCGCTGATTTGTCAAGCAAAAATATTCGCATAACGGATATAGAGCCCGGTCTTGCGGGGGGAAGTGAGTTTTCGCTTGTGAGATTTAAGGGTGATGAAAAAAGAGCAAATAGCGTGTATGAGGGGACAGAGCCACTAAATCCAAAAGATATAGCAGAAGCTGTGTGCTGGGTAGCCCACTTGCCTAGTCGCGTAAATATCAATCGGCTAGAGATGATGCCTACCTGCCAAGCCCCCGCCGCACTTGCGGTGCATAAATGCAAGTGAGCGGATTTTTGCAATTTGGCAAAAAATAAAAAGCGTGGCGAGTAAGAATCAAAAATTTTTTTGGCACTTTTTGCACATAATGGGCATCGTAAAATCCTAGAGCGTCTTAAATGCGTGTGTTAGGGCTATGGCTATGGCATCGGTAATGTCAAGGGGCTTTATCTCACTTTTGATTCCCAAAATCTGGCGCACCATAAAAGACACTTGGATTTTATCTGCCTTTGCTTTGCCTGTGATTGTTTTTTTGATTTGTAAGGGGGTGTATTGGGTAAAGCTACCCATTTCTTGGAGGATTTTTAGTGCGATTGCGCCACGCATTTGGGCGAGCTTTAGGACGGATTGGGGGTTGTGAGCGTAGAAAATATCTTCTATGGCGACAGATTCTATGGGTGTGGTGGCTTTGTGGGACTCAAATATAGAATCTAGCGCGTTTATGCACTCTAGGATTTGGGATTGGAAGTCGTCTTTGGCGATTTTTATAAATCCTGCTTCAATTAGCTTGGTTGATTTGCCGCTCTTAGTGGTGGTGTGCTCAATGATTGCATAGCCGCAGTTTCTGCTCCCGGGGTCGATACCTAAAATTTTCATTTTTTGCCTTAAATTTTGTTTTTGTGGGGGTTTTTATGCTGGGGAGTTGTTTTTCAAAATTATAGAACGATTTTTGCTTTTGGGTGCTTATAATTTGGGTGGGGACACTACTTTAGATGACTATGAAGCGAAAGCATAAAAAGTGTGAATATTGTAGTGTGAAAATGTGAAAAGAAGTGAAAAAGTCTTGTGAAAATGTGAAAAACTTTTTGATAAGGCTTGTTTTTGTCTGTGTTTAGAGGGGTTTAAGGATTTTGCAAAATGTGGCTAAAGCTGCAAGATATTTGGCTAGAGAATTTATGACTTAAGTGTGATAAATGATTTTAGGTAATACAAAGGAAAAAAAATGATTTGGGAAAAGGTGCTAAGCACGCTAAAAGAGGAAGTCTCGCCATTTGATTTTGAGACATACATTTCGCTTATCAAATACGATGAGAATGCTTCAAAAAGCAATGTTGCCGTGCTTGTCGTGCCAAATCCATACATAGAGAGCTGGATAAAATCCAACTACGCGCTAAAAATCGCGCATATTTTTGAGATGCAAACCAAAATAAAGCCTGAAATCCGCTTTAGCCTATCAAAAGAAAAACCAAGAAAAACACACACAAAAGCAAAATCTGGGAATATGCAGGTTTCTTATCAGTCCCAATACACATTTGAAAACTTCGTAGTGGGCGATTCTAATCGACACGCCTATACCGTAGCGCAAATGGTGGCAAACACCCAAGCCAAAGCGTATAACCCCGTGCTTTTTTATGGAAATACAGGGCTTGGAAAGACGCATTTGCTTTGCTCAATAGGGAATTTTGCGCGAGGAAGCGGAAAAACCGTGATTTATCTCACAACCGAAGAATTTATGAATGATTTTCAGCGACACCTAAACACCGTGGGAATGGATGCGTTTAGAGATATTTATAGGAATTGCGATTATTTGCTGATTGATGATATTCAGTTTTTGGGGGGCAAGGTAAGTTTGCAAGAAGAGTTTTTCAACACTTTTGAAGCTCTGTATAAGACAAATAAGCAGATTGTGATGACAAGCGATAAACTTCCTAAACAGATTCAAGGACTAGAGGAGCGGCTACGGTCGCGATTTGAAAGTGGCATAAAGATAGACATACAGCCCCCGGGAGTGGAGACAAGAATCCAAATCATCGCTCAAAAATGCGTGGATAACAAAATCTCAATGGAAAAAGAAGTCATAAACTATCTCGCAGAAAATATCAGCGAAAATGTGCGACAAATCGAGGGAGTCATAGCAAAAATGCGATTTCACAATGCTATGACAAATCAGCCTATAAGTGTAGAAATGGCAAAAAGCGTGCTAGATGAAATCCTGCTAGAAAATCAAGAAGAAATCACGGTAGAAAAAATCGTGCGCGTAATCGCAAGGGAACTAAATGTCAAAATCAGTGAAATCACAAGCGGCTCACGCGTGCCAAAAATCGTGCAAGCAAGGCACATCGTGCTATATCTCATAAAAGATTCTGCTAGCAATATGGAATCTATGAGCAGTGTAGCTAGCCGACTAGGGCTAAAAAACCACGCCACAGTAAGCAAGGCTCTCACAAAAATAACCAAACAAATCCAAGAAGATGAGAATTTGAAGCATTTGATTGTGAATTTGAAAAATAAAATACAAAATGAGAAAAATCTCTAATGAGAATCTAACAAAAATTTTGGTAGAATTGCAGATATTGTTATAAAGCAGTGGTGTGTAATTGATAATGTGAATATTGTGGATACTAAGTGGATAAGCAGTGCAAAACCATAAATCCACAAAAATCCAAAAGCTAGAGCAAAATCAAGGGTAGAAATAAAGCAAAGCTCTTAAAAAAATCCCAAAAGAGAGTGTAGAGCAAAGTCTAAAATCTAATAAAATCTTAGAAAAAGTAGATTTTAGGACTTTTTAGGATTGCGCTTAAGATGGGGATTTTGGATAGATTTTCACATATTCACACTACCTACTAATACTGCTAAACATTTAACTTAAAAAAGGAGCAAAGCGATGAAAATCACGCTAAACAAATCTAACTTTGAGATAGTTCTCAATAACTTCCAATCGTTTCTAGATAAGAGGGATTCTTCACAAATCACTTCTCATATTTACCTTGAAACTACTGATGATAAACTATTGCTAAAAGCAACTGACTATGAGATTTCTATCCAATCAAAAATAGACATTCTCCAAAAGCACGAAGACGGCATAGCAACGATTGAGGGCAAAAAGATTGTAACGATTATCAAGCAACTAAAAGACGGAGAGGTAACGCTAGAATCTAAAGACGCACAAATCTTTGTAAAGCAAGGAAAGACGACATACAAACTTGCGACTTTTAATGCAAGCGAATATCACAACGCGACAAAATTCCCAGAGATTGATTCTAATGATAAGCAAATCAATCTTGATTCTGCAAACTTTATCGACTCGCTACGAAAAGTCGCTGTGGCAGCGGAGGGTGCAAACAAAGACAATCATAGAGTAGAGCTCACAGGGACACTTCTAGATGTCAAAGACTATCAATGCAACTTTGTCGCCACAGATACGCGCAGGCTAGCTATCATACGCCACTCCACACAATCAATCAGCGACACGCTATCGCTTATTATCCCAAAACGCGCAATAATGGAAATCACAAAGCTATTTTATGATGAGTTTGAGATATTTTTCTCTGAAACTATGCTCTTTATCCGCTCGGAAAATTATGTATTTTCTACCAAGCTCATTAACGGCAAATATCCAGACTATGAGAAAATTATCCCAAAAGATTTTGCCGTGCAGCTAAAGCTACCAAAAAATGAAATCATTGAAGCGATAAAGCTCATAAATTCTCTTGCTACAAAGATAAAAATTACCATAGATTCTAATGGACTTTTCTTTGAATCTATGAGCACAGAGGATTTGGAATCGGCTAACACGCAACTTGAGATTAGCCTAGATGTCAAAGAGGAACTTACCATAGGTATGGATTCTAGGTATGTGCTTGATTTCCTTACTTACATTCAAGGAAATGAGTTTGAGATTTTGCTAAATGATGCAAATATGCCATTCCTACTAAAAGATGAAAACTACTCCACAATCGTAATGCCTGTGATTATCTAACCAAAATCTCACAACTATCTAGCTTAAAAGAGAATCTCTAAAAAGATTCTCTAGCTTAGTTTTTCTATTTTTAGACTTCATATCTGCAAACACCACAATACAAAGGACTTAAAGACAATGAAAAATGTATCTTACACAGGCGAAAATATCAAGGTTTTGAAAGGACTAGAAGCGGTTCGCAAGCGTCCGGGAATGTATATAGGAAGCACTAATATCAACGGACTTCATCATATGGTGTATGAAGTAGTGGATAATTCTGTCGATGAGTCAATGGCTGGGCATTGTGATAGAATCAAAATCACACTTACGCTAGAGGGAAGTGCGATTATCGAGGATAATGGACGCGGGATTCCTGTGGATATTCACCCCACAGAGAAAATCCCAACTGCAACGGTGGTGCTAACTGTGCTTCACGCGGGAGGGAAATTTGATAGTGAAGTGTATAAGGCTTCTGGTGGGCTTCACGGGGTGGGCGTATCTGTGGTAAATGCGCTATCTTCAAAGCTCATAATGACAATCAAAAAAAATGGAAATATTTATAGACAAGAATTTGCAGAGGGCAAGCCTACAAGCGAGCTAGAAATCATCGGACAAACAAAAGAAAACGGCACGACTATTGAGTTTTTCCCCGATGGCAAAATAATGGAGGTGCTAGAATTTGACAAAGATGTGCTTTTGAAGAGATTTAAAGAAATGGCATATCTAAATAAAAATCTAACCATTGATTTTAAAGATGAGAGAGATGGCACGGAGGTAAGCTATCATTTTGAAAATGGCTTGATAGAATTTATCGATGATGTCAATAAGCGCAATGCAATCATTGGCTCGACTATTTACTTCAAAGGTGTAGAGCAAGAGACAGAAGTCGAAATCGCCCTAACCTACAATGAAGGTTTTGATGAGAATGTGCTAAGTTTTGTCAATAATATCCGCACACCTGATGGCGGGACACACGAGGCTGGTTTTCGCGCTGCTTTGTCTAGGGTAATCACAAACTACATAGAAGCAAATGCTAACGCGCGCGAAAAAGATGTCAAAGTAACGGGCGAAGATGTGCGTGAGGGACTTGTAGCGATAATCTCTACTCGCGTGATAGACCCGCAGTTTGAGGGACAAGTCAAGGGCAAACTTGGGAGTTCATTTGTAAAACCAATCGTGCAAAAGCTCACTTTTGATAAGCTAAGCAAGTTTTTTGAAGAAAATCCAAATGATGCCAAAAACATAATGCAAAAAGCACTTTTAGCTGCACGAGGTAGAGAAGCAGCAAAAAAAGCACGCGAAACTATGCGCAAAAAAGAGAGCTTCTCGGTAGGCACACTTCCGGGCAAGCTCGCAGACTGCCAGAGCAAAGACCCACAAGAGTCCGAAATCTATCTTGTAGAGGGGGATTCTGCGGGTGGTAGTGCAAAGCAAGGGCGAGATAGACGCTATCAAGCGATTTTGCCTCTGCGTGGAAAGATTTTGAATGTAGAAAAATCTAGGCTTGATAAAATCCTAAAAAGCGAAGAAATCAAAAATATGATAATCGCCTTTGGCTGTGGCATAGGCGATGAGTTTAGCTTGGAGAGATTGCGATACCACAAAATCATCATTATGACTGATGCTGATGTCGATGGTAGCCATATACAAACGCTTTTGATGACATTTTTTTATCGCTATCTTAAGCCACTTATCGAAAATGGACATATTTATATCGCACAGCCACCTTTGTATCGCTTCAAAAAGGGCAAAAAAGAGATTTACCTAAAAGATGATAGGGCACTAAGCGAATATTTGAGCGAAAATGGAATAGAAAACTTTAGCTTCAAGGGAATCGGCAATAAAGAGCTTTTGGAGATTTTGCGATATATCGCGCACTATCGCTCCACGCTAAAAAGCCTAGAGAAGCGATATGCGATGATAGAGGTGGTGCGCTATCTTATCGAAAATGTAAGTGAGAGTGCAAGCAAGGATTTTGCTAAGCTGTATGAAAAAATAGAGAAATTTTTATCTAGCATAGAGTGTAATATCCTATCTAAAGACTTGAGAGAGGATTCTATCACGCTATATGTCCAAACAAGTTTGGGGCTACTTGATATTACTATTGATGAAAATCTATTTAGCGACCCGCTTTTTAGCGAAGCAAGGCATACTTATCATAAAATCAATGAGCGGGATTTGGCGTTTTTGAAAGATGAAAATGGTGTGAAAAAAGATGTCATCACTTTGCTTGAGGAAGTGGAAAACTCTGCTAAGAAAGGCGCAGATATACAGCGATACAAAGGGCTAGGCGAGATGAATCCAGACCAGCTATGGGAAACTACGATGACACCTACGGATAGGACGCTACTTCGCGTGCAACTACCAAGTGAGGAAGAAGCTGATAGAATCTTTACGCTCTTTATGGGCGATGAGGTAGAGCCAAGAAGAGAATATATCCAACTTCACGCAAAAGATGTCAAGCATTTAGATGTGTGATGTTTGCTTAAAAATGGTTGCCTAAAAGGAGCGAGCCTTGTTTTTGGAATATTTTTATAAAAATTCTACCGAAATCATCGATGGCGTGGAAATCGTAGGCGTGCCTACTTTTGATATATTGCTATTTGTGGCGTATATATTGGCGATTATTTGTAGTTTGGGCTTGTATTTTTTACCAAGTGTGATTGCGTTTGTGCGCTCTCATAAGGATAAATGGCTAATTTTTATCATAAATTTCTTTTTTGGATTGACAGGGATATTGTGGTTTGTGGCATTTATTTGGGCGATTTTTAGCAAAAAAGAGTAAGCAAATTTTAGTTTTTTGTATTTTTTGGCTTTTTGTGGTGTTTAATATATTTGGGATATATCCAAGTGTGGTGTAAGTGTTTTTTGTAGATTTTTGAGGGGTTTTTGTGAGATTTTGGATATGTTTTGTTTTTGGATTTTGTGAGGAAATCCTCTTGCCCTAAAAATATTAAAAATAATCTAAGGCAAGGGGGTGAGTTTTAGCTTTTGTGATTTAGTAAAAATCTTAGCTTAAGTGAAAAATCACACTTGTTTATACTAAAGTGGATTTATCTGCCGCGCACTACGACTTTGTCGCTTGCATAAATCCAAAAGCTAAATCGCTTAATATCCGCGCTTTGAACTTGAGTGATATTGCCTTTGGCGATAGCGTCATTAAGCGTGCATTTTCCAAAGCGGAAAATACCAAAGAAACTTCGGCAGGTAGCTACGCCTATCTTTGCTTGCTCTGGTGGGACTTCAGCCGCTGTAATGTTTAGAGGGGTGTTTAGAGCGCAGCCTGTCATCATAACCGCTCCAAGCCCTGCAGCAAATGCTAGTGCAAGAATCTTACTCATTCTCTACTCCTTGTGAGGGTGATATTTGCTTTGCTTCGTGGCAAGAATCTTAAGATAAATATTTTTATCACAAATTTTCTCGCAAAAAACAAAAGCAGTTTATTTTATCCCCCCCCCCATTAAAAATAGCTTAATTTTTGAAAAATTTTTAAAAGTCGTGTGGGAAGTGAGGGAAAACTCAAAAATATGTGAAAGTATGCGTGGAAAAAGCGCGTGATAATCGTGCGGAGGAGTGAAAAAAATCGTAGAAAAATAGTGAAAATAAATTAGATTTTGCAAAATCTAAATCAGCAGTAGCAATGTGTGCTTAAAATCTGCGCTAGCTAGAAACTAGATAGAGAATCTCTATATCGGTGTTTATTTGGCTTTTTGGTATTTAGAGATATTACAAAAGCCAAACAAAAGTTGCATTACTTAGCTAGATTCTCATCTCTTTTTGGCAAAAGCTAGAGCTTGGGCGATTTTGGCTACATTATCATTTTTTATCCCACGCCATACCAAAAATAAATCTATAAACCACCATATACCCAAAGTAAGCCAGCAAGTCAAAAGCTTAACCACACCTAGCCCTATGTCGCCTTTATAAAATCTATCCACGCCAAGCGCACCAAACAAAAACCCAAGCACAAAGCCGATTATTGGACTTTTTAGATTAAGAGAAACAAGCGAATATAACGAAGCCTCATCAACTTCTTCAAGTTGCTTTTGTAACATAAATGCTTCTGCACTTGGGATTTTGTCTTGCCATTGGTTCATTAGCATTAGAGTATTATTCATTCTAGTCCTTATTTGTCATTGTGCTTAGAAAAAAAGAGGTATTCCTGCAGTCGCAAGAGATTATCGCTTTGTATGCCACGATATACAAAATAGCTATCCACATACACAGCTATCGTATAAATCACAACTAGCACACAAAAAACAATCAGTATTACTTCATCTTCGCTAAAAAGACCGTAACCAAGCATAGCACAAACCATACAAGCCCCGATGATAAAAGCTATGCCAAGTGCTATATCTACCCCTTTACCCTTATAAAATCTACCCACACCAAAAACACCCAAAAAAATTTGAAGTAGTAATCCTATAAGGGGGTTTTTAAAAGCAATGCTTGATATACCCAAGAGAGTTTTTTCATCTGCCTCTTCGCATTGCTTTAGGGCATAGATTCTACCTTGCTCGTTTAGTTTATTTTCTAGCGTCATAGATAGCAGTGCTATTTGTTGCGGATTTGCACTCATAGTTTACCCTATTACTTGGAATATTTTATTTAGATTGTTGTTTCGTAGTTTTTTACCTGTGAGGAACAAGTCTACTATCCACCAAATAGCAACAACAAGATTTAGCACAAGCGATATAATATAAAGTGTGCTTACCTCTCCATAAGGTGCTTTACCAACCATATCAACAGTTCCCACAGAAATTAAAACATACATAATAATAGTCAATACCAAACGAATCCCTCCTAGTAACATATCTCCTATCATAAACCTTCCCACACCAAAACTACCAAACAAAAAACTACCCACCCAAAAAACGAGCGCAGGGCTTTTTAGTTTTAGAAATGGTAGTTTTTGTACTAGCTCATTTCTTTGAGAATCGCTTAGCTTATCAAGTCTATCTTGCAGCATCTGCCTTGATTGTATATCTTTGGGTAGTTTGTCTTGCACCGCTAGTAGTATTGAATTTGTATCCATTTTTCACCTCTTTGAAATTATTTTAGAATCCATAAAGATTCTCTAATGTATTTGCAATGAATTGCCTAAACTTAAGCTTATTTGTCCTGTTATTTTTTATCTTGCTATATATAGAATTTTGTGTAGCTTTTATTCATAGCCTAAAACCTCCACATACACCTGACCATCTTGTGTAGCTTGTGCTGTGTATTTTATGAAGTATTCTTCTGCAACAAAAAGGCTTGTTGCTTTGCCTAAGTCACCATTTGTAGCTCTTGCTCCCATAAATCCAGCAAAAACCGCCACACGAAAAAGCTCTTCATTAAGAATGGGTAATAAGGTTTGAATGTGTGGTTGTTTTGTGGATACTTGCGCTTTGCAACTAATCTTTTTAGTTTCTTTGTCTGCAGAATTTATCATAAAAGCACTATAATCATATTTTCGCGCCTCACAATATGCTCTGCGATTTTCATAGCCAAGCTTGTGAAGTTCTTCGTTGTATGATGATTCTTTGCTATCAAATAAATCGTGATTTCCTTCTGCTGTTCCGCATAGAAACGGAAATTGTAGCCAATGCTTTTGTATAAGCTGTGTAACCAAATCAAGCACCTCTTTATCATCACATTTAGGCATACTGTTGCCACACCCACTAAATGCGATACTTGCTACTAAAGCAAATCCTATCAACCACTTATTACATTTTGTTGTTTTGTTTTTCATTTTATTCTCCTTAAAGTTACGATACATTTGCCAATAGCAAATGCAAACATTAGTGTTTATCACACGCCTTATTGCCTAAGTTTGTTTTTCTTAAGTTGTCTGTTGATTGAGTATTTGCAAGGCTTTGTCAATCCCAGATATGTCAATGACAGGATTATTTTTAATACACTGCAAAAGACAAAGTGCCAAATCATTTGGCAGTATAAACCAGCAGGGTGTAGAATGTGCGTTTGGATAGCCTAGCGGTGGTATCCTACCTTGTTGATTATCTTTCCTGCTTACTACCCAACGAATGCCGATAGAAAGGACTTTTGGAGCATTTTCGTTTTGTGGGTCTTCTTTGTCATAGCCTGAAGCTATTTGAAACGCTTTATCTGCGCTTTCATAGAGGATTGTTTCGGGAAAATTATTGAATGGAAAAGTTGCCATTATCGCCACTCCTTTGTTTTTAAAATTCGGGGGAATTATATTACCCCCCTTAAATTCTCCTTAAAAAACTCTCTTAGATACCGTAACGACTCTAAAGAATCTAAAAATATTCACTAAAAAATAAAGGAAGAGGCAAAGGAGGATTTGGCTAAAAGGTTAAGTTAAGAGGGCAGAGGCTTGAGGGTGTAAAAATGTCGCAAAAATAGCGCAAAAAAGCGTTATAGGGCTTAAAACCCTATCTCTAATCCCACAGGGCAGTGGTCGCTCCCTAAAATCTGTGGGTAGATTTTGGCGTCTTTGAGGTTTGGCACTAGGGCTTTGGAGCAAAGGAAGTAGTCGATTCTCCAGCCGATGTTTTTTTCTCGTGCTGTGCCAAAGTAGCTCCACCAGCTGTATGCTTCCTCTTTGTCGGGGTAGAAATGTCGAAATGTATCGACAAATCCAGAATCTAGAAGCACGCTAAACTTCTCTCTCTCCCAATCGCTAAAGCCTGCATTGCCAAGAAATGTAACTTCCCCGCTAGAATCTTTGCGCGTGCAGTTTGTCTTTGGGTTTTTCAAATCAATTTCTTTGTGCGCGACATTTAAGTCCCCGCAGACTATCACGGGCTTTTTTTGCTCCAAGTTTTTGAGAAACGCGCGGAAGTCATCTTCCCACTGCATACGATACTCCAGCCGCTCTAGCTCGCGCTTGGAGTTTGGCGTATAGACATTTACGAGGTAGAAGCCATCAAACTCTGCGGTGATGATTCTGCCCTCTTTGTCGTGGTGGGCTATCCCCATATCGTATTGCACACTTAGGGGCTGTGTCTTGCTAAGGGTAACCACGCCAGAGTAGCCCTTTTTTTGCGCGCTATTCCAAAAGTCATTGTAGCCTAGAGTGCTAAAGTCAAAGTCAGCTTGCTCGCGCTGCATTTTGGACTCTTGGATACAGAAAATATCGGCATCTACGGAGCGGAAAAACTCCATAAAGCCTTTATTCATACACGCACGCAGTCCATTGACATTCCAAGAGATGAGGTTTAGTGGTTTTTTTTGCATTTTCAAATATTTATTTATCTAAATCAATCACTGTTTTGAAGCCTATCAGTGCAATGCAAAGAATTGATACAAAAGCTATACTAAAAGCAAATATTTCCATAAAAAGCCTTTTATTTGAGTTTGCCTATTTTTTTGCATTTTTTAGACATTGTCCTGCTGATAAAAATAGCAAGAACAACAAAAATACAAGATAAGATTACACCACCTATCAGCATAAGTTTGGTAATATTTGAGTAGTTGGTAATACACCAACCAACGATAGCCAACAAAACGGCTATGTCAATACCCAACCAAAAACGCAGGATTTTTAAATGTTCTTTGAGTTCATCTATTTTTGCCATAGCGAGATTATAACAAATTTTTAGAAAAACTACTTTTTTATATTTGTATTTTATTTGTGTTATTTTTTATAAAAGATGATGATTATAGCAAAATCTAGGGATAGTTTTTGGCACTATAAGACATTATGTATTCATTTAAGATGAAATTTACACAATTTTGGATACAATACCCGCTTACTTTGATTTATAATATTTGGGTTTGAATCTTTGGCTTAAGTCTTTTTATGTGGCTCGATAGCTCAGTCGGTAGAGCAGGAGACTGAAAATCTCCGTGTCGGTGGTTCGATTCCGCCTCGAGCCACCATTTTACTTCCTTAATATTCTTTTATTTTGACACTTTCTTTTTTGCTCTATTTATTACTTTTTGATTTTGCAAAAGTCTAAAACACAAGCATTTCGCGCTTTAGTTTGTTTAGCAAATCTATTTGGGCTTTTAGTTTGTCTACTTCCTCGTTTAGGTGCTCCCACACTGACATTTGCATACCCTCTGGCATATCCATAGAGCCACGCTTTATCATAATATAATCCACAAAGCTAATCTTTGCCATTCCTAGCAAAATAGTGATTTCATCGCGGATTTCCTCGATATTGGCAATGATTTCGTTGATTTTTTCAAACATTTTTACTCCTTTTGTTTGATTTAGTATTTTTGATTTTAGGCTAGTTAATTTTAGTCTATTGTTATGCCCGCATCTAGTAGTGTGTGGATATGTAGCACGCCTTTTAGAGAGTTGTTTTTGTCTGTGATGATTAGTAGCTGGATTTTGCTTTTTTCGATGATTTCTAGGGCTTGGCTTGCTAGTAGATTTTCATCATTGCAGGTTTTTGGGGTTTTGCTAGCATATCGTAGTGCAGGGGAATCAAGGCAAAAATCCTTATTCATCATCGCACGGCGCAAATCCCCATCGCTTAGAATCGCTATGGGTTTTAGCTCTTTTAGATTTTCTACGATGATAGCATTGCCTAGCCGTTTTTGACTCATTTCTATTATGGCTTCTTTTAGCGAAGTTTCTTGTGTGATTATGGGGAGGTTGTCTTTTTGCATTATGTCAGCGATTTTTACAAATAGTTTGCGCCCTAGCGCACCACCGGGGTGGAGAGAGCCAAAATCTTGTTTGCCAAATCCTCGTGCGTGCATTAGACACGCAGCTAGAGCATCTCCCATAGCAAGAGTAAGCGTGGTGCTACTCATCGGTGCGCTATTTATCGGGCAGGCTTCCCTCTCTACAAAGATAGGCAAAAAATGCTCGCTATACTCACTAAGCGCGGAATCTTTTGCTTTACTCATCGTTATGATAGCTTTTGCTTTCATTTTTAGATGGGGGATAATAGCTAACACCTCGCTAGAAGTTCCGCTATAACTGATAGCCAAAACAATGTCATTTTGGCTTACCATTCCCAAATCCCCGTGCAAAGCTTCTGTGGGGTGGAGGAAAAAGCTAGGCGTGCCTGTGGATGCAAGTGTAGCTGCGATTTTGCTACCGATATGCCCGCTTTTGCCCACACCTGTGATGATTAGCTTGCCACCTTGTGAGGTGGAATCTAGTATGAGTGATATGATGTTTTTTAGTGCGGTGTTTGGGAGGATTTGAGGGAGAGAAGTGGCACTATCAAGTAGCGATTTTGCTTCGTCTTTTAGGACATTTGTAGCGATTTGGGTGAAATCTAGCGAAGTATCAAAACTTTTCAAGGCTTTATCCTTTTTGCGCTTTTATTAGCTTTTTGCTTAAAGTAGAGATTACAAAGACTGCAATCCCTGCTTTAGAACTTAGCAAAACGCTAGCAAGATTTATGCCGTAAAGATATGCATCATAATCGCAGGATATTTTTTGAGCTTTTTAAATAGCAGTTTGCGGATAATGTTTCGTAGCTCTGCTTCTAGATGTCCTTTGGAATTCATCGTTTCTTTTTTTATCGTGCGGATTGCCATTTCTATCGTGCCTTGCACTTCTTTTTCTAGCTCTTTTTGCTCGTTTTGGTTTGCTACGCCCACCATTTGGATTTCAAGCGAGCGGAGCTTTTGCTCTTGCTTAGCGATAAATGCCACCACGCTTACTATCCCGCTATCTGCCAAATCTTTTCTGTCTTGTAGTGTGGGTGCGTCTATTTCTTTGCAAGCTTGATTGTCGATGAAAACTTTGCCTGATTTTACATTGCCGACTTTTTTGATATATGTGGGGTTTACTTCGATTTGGTCGCCATCTTCCATTAGCAGTATGTTTTTCTCTGGCACGCCACATTTTATGGCGGTGTCTTTGTGCTTGGAGACGTGGTTATACTCGCCGTGCACGGGTAAGAAAAATTTGGGCTTTATAAGGCGAAGCATAAGTTTTTGCTCTTCTTGGGCGGCGTGTCCGCTTACGTGGATTTCGCTAAAGTCTTGGTAAGCCACGCTAGCACCCGCTTTCATAAGGAAATTTAGCACAGCAGATACGCTACCCTCATTGCCCGGGATAGCTTTTGCTGATAGGATTATCAAGTCGCTAGATTTGATTTTGATATGTCGGTGCTCATCGGTAGCCATACGATATAGCGCACTCATCGTTTCGCCTTGAGAGCCTGTGGTAACGATTAGAATCTCGCTATCGGGATATTTTTCTACCTCGTGGGCTTCGATGAAAATGTTGTTTGGCAAGTCTATGTAGCCTAGTTCGCGTGCGATTTCTATGTTTTTTTCCATAGAGCGACCGATGACACAGACTTTGCGCCCGTATTTTAGCCCATAAGTGATTGCTTGATAGACGCGGTGGATATTGGAGCTAAATGTGCTCATTATCACGCGTCCATCGGCGTTTTTAAACAATGCGTCAAATGTAGGTCCAACAGTGGCTTCGCTTTGTGTGCAGCCACTTTTGTGGGAGTTAGTAGAGTCGCTAAGCAAAAGCATAACCCCCTCTTCGCCATAATGTGCTAGGCGGTGCAAATCTGTGGGGAGATTATCTATGGGCGTGTGGTCAATTTTGAAATCTCCTGTATGGAGGATAATTCCCGCTGCGGTGCGAATCCCTAGAGCACTAGAATCAATGATAGAGTGAGTGATATGAATCCACTCGATTTCAAAATCCCCGATTTGCACGGGCTGGCGTTTTTGGACGACTTTTAGCATTGGGCGGTATTGCTTTAGCCCGTGTTCATCAAATTTCGCACCTATCATTCCTAGTGCTAGAGGTGTGCCATAAAGCGGGAATTGCAATTCTTTGAATAGATATGGGACTGCGCCTATGTGGTCTTCGTGGGCGTGGGTTATGACTATGCCTGCAATTTTGCTTTTGATAGAATGTAGGTAGCTAAAATCTGGGATAAGAATATCCACGCCGTGCATATTTTCCTCTGGGAAGCTCATACCCACATCGATGATAATCGCGCTATTTTCGCTCTCCATTACCATCATATTTCCACCGATTTCCCCTAGCCCACCAAGAGGCGTGATTTTGATTTTTTCTTTGGTAGAGAGGTCTAGCTTGTTGTGTGGGTTTAGGCTGTTTTTTTGTATTCTAGTGTTTGTCTCTACGCCTTTTTTTAGGTCTTTGTGAAATTCTAGATTGCCTTTTTCTTTTGCTCCTTGCACTTCTCTAGCTCCCCTACTAGCAGAATCTTGTAGTGCTTGCATTCGCTGGTTTGGGAATTGTCGTTTTTGAGGAGCGGCAGAATTTGGCTGATTTTGGTGTTTGGCGTTGTTTTGGGAGTTTTGTCCGTTTTGTGAGCTATCCCTTTGCGAGCTATTCGCCTCATTTGTTGTGCTATTTTGTCCGCCGTTTTGCCTATGCTTGTTTTTGTGGTTGCGGTGGTCTTTGTTATGAGAGTTGTGATTGTTTTGCGGAGATTGTCCGTCTTTTTTGCCAAATCGAGAGAAAAACCCTCGTTTTTGTTGTTCGTTGTTGTCATTCATCGTGTGTCCTTTCAAGTTTTGTGAAAATGTGGTGATATTTTTGTGTGCTTACTTGGTGTGCTCTGCTGTGAGAAGGCATATCAAGTGTAGCAAAAATCTCCTCTAGTTGCTTTTTGTCATAATGTCTTGCTAGATTTGATAATAGCTTTTTTCTAGGCGATACAAATGCGTGTTTTAGCATTTTTTCAAAGCTAAGCCACCTTTGGCTAGATTTTGTAAAATCACCTAAGAAACTTTCTTGCCCTTTGCGCAGGCTAAAAACTGATGAAGTTACCTTTGGCATAGGCTCAAACGCTTCTTTTGGCACGCTAAAAAGTAGTCGTATATCTCCTACACTTTGCGCTAGCACAGATAGAGCGCAAAACTCACTATCTCCACTGCTAGCACAGAATTTATCTGCTACCTCCTTTTGTGTCATCACCACAAATCCCTTGCAAAGCGGGTCTTTTAGCGCGATAAGGATAATGCGCGTGGCGATATAGTAGGGGAGATTTGAGATGAGGATATATGGAGAGGTGGCAAGCCAAGAGCTTTTTGGGCTTATTTGGCTAGCACTCTTTTCATCTAACTGCTCGCGTATTTTTTCGCTTGTATCCTCATATTTTGCCGTGCTAGTAATGTCGGTTTTTGTCGTATCATCTGCTTTGCCCTCTTTGCTTTTTTCTTTGCTCTCGCATTTTTGGAGTGCTAGGGCAAAGGGCAGAGATAGCACATCTGCGTGTATCAAATCAAAATGATTCGCAAGGCTTTGCTTTGCGAATCGCTGCAATACAAAAGAACATAGAGCTTCGTCAATCTCATAAGAAAGGAGAGGAGCGATGCCCAAAAGCCTAATGGATAAATCACCCAAGCCAACACCGATTTCCACAAGCTTTAGACTTTGAAGCTGGAGGTTTTGTGAAGTGTGGAGGCTACTAGATTTTGACATTTCTAGCGGATACTCATCACTATGTTTCGCACCATTTTGCGTCATCTCTCGCGCTTTGCTAGAATCTGGCGAGGATTTTGGTGCATTCTCTAGCTTGGCTAAACAGCTTTGGTATAGCTCGGAGCTTGCTTGGAGGATTTTGTCTAAAATGATAGAATCTTTTAGAAAATTCTGTCCAAAATGTTTTTTTGGTATTATGCTTCTCTGCAGGAAAATCCTTTTTATAAATCTATTTTATGAGAATCTATTTATAAAAAGCATTTGTTTGCAAAGAATGGTTTGATTTGCTTGGGTGCTATTGTAGCGAATCTTTTGTTGATTGTGGTAAAAATTTGTAAAAATATGCGCAAAAATCACACCAAATCTCGCACAATGTAGGCGAAATATGCGCGGTAGTTTCTATGATTGCTTTGCAATGTGGATAAAAAATAAGAAAAAGAAAAGGAAAAAATGTTATGATTGCGCACAAAATTGGTAATGCGATTTGGGAATATATGGTTTGATTGGACAATTAAATAAAAGGAATCTAAATGCTAGCAAAACGGATTATCCCCTGCCTTGACATAAAGGATGGGCAGGTGGTAAAGGGGGTGAATTTCGTGGGACTGCAAAATGTGGGCGACCCTGTGGAGCTAGCAAAAATCTACAATGACGCGGGGGCTGATGAGCTGGTGCTACTAGATATAACCGCGTCTTTTGAGCATCGCAAAACGATAGTGTCTCTGTGTGAAAAGATTGCCAAAGAAGTCTATATCCCGCTTACTATCGGTGGGGGAATCTCTAGCCTAGAAGATATGTATGCGCTACTAAATGCTGGGGCAGACAAAATAAGCCTAAATAGTGCAGCGATAAAAAATCCTAGTTTGGTAGCCCAAGCAGCAAAAAGATTTGGCTCACAATGTGTGGTGGTGGCTATTGATACTCGCTCGGTAGAAAATAATCCACAAAGAAAAGAAGTCTATATCAAGGGTGGTAGAGAGAGAGTAGAGCTGGAGCTGTGCGAATGGGCGAAAATCTGCGAGGATAATGGAGCGGGGGAAATCCTGCATACAAGTATGGATACTGATGGGACAAAGGGGGGATATGATTTGGAGGGGCTAGGGGCATTGCGAGAAGCAGTGGGATTGCCCATCATCGCTTCTGGTGGAGCGGGCAAGATGAGCGATATAGCGGAAGTTTTTGAGCGAGGAGTGGCTGATGCGGCATTGGCTGCTAGCATATTTCACAACGATGAAATCTCTATTTCCGAGCTAAAAAACTATCTGCACAATCGTGGTATAGCGGTGCGGATATGAGATTTTGTGGTTTGTGTGGCTTAGTCGTGTTTTTGGAGGATTGTGTGAGGGGTGTGCAAGGTGGTGTAGATGCTAGTGTGTGCTGGGCGAAATGAAACCCTGTGCTGTGCTGTGCCGATAGGCATAGGGCTAGTAGAGGCGAGCTTGGGACTGACTAGGCTGCTACTAGGCGGAGCAAGGGAGATAGAAAATATCATATTTGTGGGGAGTGCTGGGGCGTATAGTAAAGAGATTTTGATAGGGGATATGTTTTTTTCGGTAGAGGCGACACAGATAGAATCTAGCTTTTTGAGTGGTGGGAGCTATACACCGATAGACAATGTAGTAAAAATGGAATCGGTGGATTTGAGTGGATTTGGGGATTTTGCTAGATTTTTTGTGAGCGATGAGAATTTGGGAGATAAAGAATCTGGGCAAAAAAATGTTTCATATGAAACATCGGAGCAAACTCTAAAATCAATCCAAAATCAAAAAACAGAAAAACAACAAAAACCTATGCAAAATAGTGTCGTAGCAAAGCAGATAGGGCAAACAAAACAAGTGATTGTAAATTCATCAAACTACATTACCACAGATGAGAATAGTGCAAATCAAATGGCTAGGGCTGGCATACTACTAGAAAATATGGAATTTTATGCTGTGATGAAAGTTGCTCAAAGTTTTGGTGTGCCTGCTATGGGCGTGTTTTGTGTAACGAACTATTGCGATGAAAATGCTCATAAAGATTTTCTAGCAAACCATAGTGAAGCAAAGCGCAAGCTAGAGGACTTCATAATGCAAAGTCAAAAGCGATGATATAAACGCTTGGCTAGAATAAAGAGTGGATAAATGGAATCTAACAAAATCAATATTTATGGAATGCGTTTGAGTGAGCTAGAGCAGATTTTTACCTCTGGTGTTATCTCTTCTGGTGGCAATGCACACAAGGGCTTGGAAAGCAAAAAAGATAATGATTTTGCAAGGGATATGTGCGAAAAACTTAAAAAGTTTCCACCATATCGAGCTAAGCAGATTTATAATTGGCTATATGTTCACTATGAAGATGAGTTTGGTAAAATGCTAAATCTACCAAAAGATTTGCGATTTTGCCTTGATGAATATTTCAGCACGCAAAATCTAAAACTTCTCGCTAAAGAGATAAGCAAAGATGGCACACAAAAATATCTTTTTGAAGCGAGAGATGGACACTGCTTTGAATCAGTTTGCATCAAAATGCGTGATAAAAAAAGAGATGAGAACGGCAGGATTGTGGCAAGCGAGAAGTGGACTTTTTGTCTCTCTAGTCAAATCGGCTGCAAAGTCGGCTGCTCTTTTTGCTCTACGGCTAGGGGAGGATTTGTGCGCAATCTCACTGCAGGAGAGATAGTCCAACAAGTGGTGTTTCTCAAACGAGACAATGCCCTAGAATCTCATAAACGGGTGAATATCGTGTATATGGGTATGGGTGAGCCACTGCACAATATTGATGAGGTGGTGCAAGCGATAGGGATACTTAGCGAGCTAGATGGGCTAGCGATTTCTCCAAAGCGACAGACGATTTCTACAAGTGGAATCGCTCCACAAATAGAAAATCTAGGCAAGCTAGACTTAGGCGTGCAACTAGCGATTTCTCTACACGCGGTAGATGATGAGCTGCGAAGCAAACTTATGCCGATAAATAAGACTTACAATATCCAAGCTGTGATTGATGCTGTGAGGAGATTTCCTATCGACACTCGAAAGAGGGTAATGTTTGAATACCTTGTGATACGAGATATAAACGATGATTTGGCGAGTGCAAAAAAACTACTAAAACTACTTAATGGAATCAAAGCAAAGGTAAATTTGATATTGTTTAATCCACACAGTGAATCAAAATATCAACGCCCTGAAATGAAAAAAGTAGAGGAGTTTGCCGATTTTCTTGTGTCAAAAGGGCTGCTAGCCACGATACGAGAATCTAAGGGCGTAGATATTTCAGCGGCTTGTGGGCAACTGCGAGAGAAAAAGATTCACATAAAAATGAGCAATACAGGGGAATATAGAGAAAAACTATGAAAAATGTTTCATATGAAACATTTGATGATTGATTTTGGGTAGTGCTAAATACAAATGAAGCACAAATAAAAATAGATTTTGCCAAACCTCATCAAGCACACAAACTAAAATCTACATAAGAAGGAGAATCCAAAATGGATAGTTTAGAAGTATTTTTGCTGGTATTTTTGCTACTTGTATTGGTGGGTGGCATAGGTGGGTATCTTTATTTTATGAGGGAAAGGGATTGAACCAAAAGGAGTTTTTGGCTAATGGTTTTTGGCAAAAAGATACACACAACAATGCAAATGAAAAAGGCGAGTGTTAGCAAAACGCTATAAGCACTACAAAATCAAAACAATAAAAAAGGACAAAAATGTTGGTGCATATTTGTTGCTCTGTGGATAGTCATTATTTTTTGAGCGAATTGCAAAAAGCGTATCCTAGCGAGAATCTTATCGGGTTTTTTTACAATCCAAACATTCAC
The DNA here is from genome assembly GCF_000507845.1 of Helicobacter macacae MIT 99-5501. Lineage (NCBI taxonomy): Bacteria > Pseudomonadati > Campylobacterota > Epsilonproteobacteria > Campylobacterales > Helicobacteraceae > Helicobacter > Helicobacter macacae. The sequence continues at coordinate 53,497 of NZ_KI669454.1, forward strand.
CCCAAGTCCGAGCACGATTTGCGCCTACAAGATGTGCGCAGAAGCTGTGAAATGCTCGGGGTAAGGCTCATAGAGGGGAGATATGACACAGATGAGTGGCTAAATGGGGTGCGTGGGCTGGAGGAAGCACCTGAAAAGGGCGAGCGATGTGTGAAGTGCTTTGACATTCGCCTTGAGAGAAGCGCAGAGGTGGCAAGCGAGATTGGGGAAGTGAGGTTTACTAGCACACTGCTTGCAAGCCCTATGAAAGAGCAAGAAGTCCTTTATGAGCAGGGCGACATCATCGCCAAAGCACATAAACTAGATTTTGTCAAAATCAATGTCCGTGCAAATGGTGGCGTGAATAAGCAAAATGCTCTAGCAAAAAAAGACAATCTCTATCGGCAGAACTATTGCGGCTGCAAATACGCGCTAGAAAAGCAACGAGATAAGCAAGGACGATATAGCCTAGAGATGATGAGTGATATAGGTAGTCGTGCCTTGCCTGCGAGCATAGAGGAGAGAAGTGAGGTATTTGCCAAACGAGACGCACTAGAAAAGGCGGGCAAAAAATATATCCTCACACAGCGAAAAAAGCGAATCTATCGCGTGCTAAGCCATATACTATCGCTAAATGAAATGGCGATGCCCAACTATGTGCTAGCCCACTCTGAATCCAAGCGAATAAAAATGGAGCTACCAACTTGGGTAGAAATATCTGTAAATGCTTGTAGTTCCCCTTTTTTGCGAGAATCTTTGGGGGTGGATTCTAAAGCGGATTTTACCCATAGCAAAGATAACCCTAGCTTATATTCTGCCAAAATCACCATTGGGATTAGTCAAAGAGATGATACTGTTTTTTTGCCACTAAAGAGCCTCAATGAGATTCTTTGCGACAAACAAACGAGCAAAAACAATCACAGCAATGAGTATAAAGCAAGCTACAAATGTGGCGTGAGGTATGATAGCGTAAGGGAGCTTATTTACGCGCCTATTTGCTATGAGGAGGAGCTTTATTTACGCACACTGCTTTGCGGGTATGAGTCGATAAATCCTATCATCATAATTGATGATGAGGTGGCTAAGGATTTGGCAGAATCACAAAATCTAAGCAATAACACCAAGTCAATCTCAAATCCCCTAGCAGTAAACATAGAGTCTTTTTTTCAAGATGAAAGGGTGTTTGAAGTGATAGAAATTGTGTAGCTTTGTGTAGGCTTATAAAGATATTTTTGCAAAAATTACGCATAGCAAAAAAACTGATAGGAAAAGATGAAGCTAAGTTTTGTGCGAAAAATATAAAAAACTCTAAAAAATGAGCAAAGAATCGCAAAATACAAACCCTAAACACAGCAAAAAACCAAAGATGAAAATGTAAAAAATGTCATAAAAACTTTCAAAATTTAATCAAGCACAAAAAACAAATTGATACAAGGAAAATCCGTAATTTTTGCCTTTATTTTCAATTTTTGCAAATAAATAATAAAAATTTATGTAAAAAATGTAAAAAATGTTTTAAATCGCTTAAAAATTCGTGCAAAACATTATCAAAAGTTTTGTATAATTTTGCGTTTTAGCCTAAGTGTCAAAGCCGGCCAAATGCAAATAAAAGCAAGCAAAGTTTTTTGCTTTTGTGCTGTGAAAAAACTAAAGATTTCTTGCAAAAATCTGCATAAAGTCCTGCTACTTACGCGCGATTCTCACAAGCGATGAAGCAATACTTTTTAGGACTTTTTTGTAGAGGTTGTGCTAGTTTTGCGTGGTTTTGGGCTTTTGTTGTGAATTTTCTAACAAGGTGTAAAATGAGCATAATGGATATAAACGCAATTAAGAGAATCTTGCCACATAGATACCCACTTTTGCTTGTCGATAGGATTACTAGACTTGAAAAAAATAGTCTTATCGAGGGGTATAAAAATATTACTGCAAATGAGCAGGTGTTTTTGGGGCATTTTCCTAGCAAGCCTATTTATCCGGGAGTGATGATTATTGAGGGAATGGCACAGGCTGGAGGAGTGCTGGCGTTTGTGAGTATGTGGGGCAATGATGTGAGTGCGGCGGAAAACAAAATCGTGTATTTTATGACGATTGACGGTGTGAAATTCCGCTCTCCTGTTGTCCCCGGGGACAAGCTAGAGTATCGCCTTAGTGTCCTAAAGCACAAAGGTGCTGTATGGTCGCTTGAGGGCAAGGCGTTTGTAGAGGATAAGCTCGTGTGCGAAGCGCAACTAAAAGCTATGGTAGCTGATAATGACGCTGCAAGTGGCGCAAGTGCGACATAAGCACTAGCACGGTAGGAGTAAGCTACTATGAAAGCACAAATCGCACGAACTGCCATTATCGCAAAGGGCGCACAGATAGCCGATGGTGTTGACATTGGCGATTTTTGCGTGATTGGCGAGGGGGTTAGAATCGGCGAGGGGTGCAAGCTGTATAATGGCGTAACGATTTTGGGCGATACCACTTTGGGTAAAAATAATGTGGTGTTTCCTTATGCTGTGCTTGGCACGATTCCGCAGGATTTGAAATACTCGGGCGAAAAAGTCGAGCTAATCATTGGGGATAATAATATTATCCGTGAGCATTGTATGTTTAATCCGGGCACAGAGGGCGGGATTGGCAAGACAATCATTGGCAATGAAAATTTGTTTATGGCATTTGTCCACATTGCGCACGATTGTGTGGTGGGCAATCACTGCATTTTGGCAAATAATGCCACGCTAGGTGGGCATATTGAGATTGGGGATTATGTCAATATCGGTGGAATGACGCCTGTGCATCAGTTTGTCAAAATCGGCGATGGAGCAATGATAGCGGGGGCAAGTGCGCTAAGTCAAGACGTCCCTCCATTTTGTATGGCGGAGGGCAATCGCGCCGTGATTCGCGGGCTGAACAAACACAGAATGCGAAAGCTATTTGACAGCAAAGAGATTGATGAGATTAGCCATTTTTATAAGGAGCTTTTTTCTGCGACTTCTATGCGTGGCTTTGCACAAGATATGCTTGATAAATATGAGTCAAAAAGCGAGGATTACGCTCCCAAAAGAGAATCTATCAAAAAAATCTGTGAGTTTGTCCTAGCCTCACAAAGAGGTATCCCCCTGCGCAAAAGCGAGGCAGAAAAATGAAACAGACACAAGCAAAAATAGTGGCTAAAGCGGTAAATACGCTTATGGCAAGTGGTTTAATCACAAACTGCACAATACTTAAAAGTGAGGCATTTTAGTATGAATCAACCTATTTGTAATTTTTGTGGGAATTCTATTACGCCACATAGGCAGGGATTGCGAGCGAAATATCCCAATCCAAACGACCCAAATAGCTCATTTGCGTTTATTTGCCTGCCTTGTATCAGCTCGGTTTATAAGGAGTTTTTAGACCCTATTTATGGGGTAAAAAAATCCACCCTTAGCACGCAAAAACAATCGCTAAATCTTGATTTGCCAAGCTCGCGCGTGCCAAGCCCCAAGGAGCTAAAGGCAAAACTTGATGAGTATGTCATAGGGCAAGAAGAAGCAAAAAAGGTTTTTTGCGTAGCGATTTATAATCACTATAAGCGTATCGCAAACAATCTTGCTCAAGCAAAACAAGATAGCGAGCAAAATCAAGCTAGCTCTTTTGATTCTAGCGATAAAGGTAGCAGTAGCGATGATGTCGAAATAGCAAAATCCAATATCTTGCTTATCGGTCCCACAGGTAGTGGTAAGACGCTTATGGCACAGACTTTGGCTAGGTTTTTAGATGTGCCTATCGCCATTAGCGATGCGACTAGCTTGACAGAGGCGGGCTATGTGGGCGAAGATGTAGAAAATATCCTAACAAGGCTTTATCAAGCCGCTGATGGCGACATAGAAAAAACACAAAGAGGTATAGTTTTTATCGATGAGATTGACAAAATCTCGCGACTTAGTGAGAATCGCTCCATAACGCGTGATGTAAGTGGCGAGGGCGTGCAGCAAGCATTGCTAAAAATCATAGAAGGAAGCGTGGTAAATATCTCCGAAAAAGGTGGCAGGAAGCACCCAAATGAGCGATTTGTCCAAATCGATACAACAAATATTTTATTTATTTGCGGTGGGGCTTTTGATGGTTTGAGTGAGATTATCCAGCGCAGGATGGGCGATAATGTGCTTGGGTTTGGGCAAGTGCAAAAAACAAAGTCCCAACAAAAAGATGTGCTAAATCTTGTCGAGCCAGATGATTTGGTAAGCTATGGGCTTATCCCCGAGCTTATCGGACGACTTCATATTACTGCGACTTTGCAGCCTATCACAAAAGAAGCGATGATAGATATTCTTACCAAGCCCAAAAACGCCCTCATCAAGCAGTATCAAAAACTTTTTGAAGTCGATGATAATGTCAAGCTAAGTTTTGAAAAAGAAGCGATAGAATCCATAGCCGAGCTTGCCATAGCTCGCAAGACAGGTGCTCGCGGGCTTAGAGCGATTATTGAGGAGTTTATGACAGACATTATGTTTGACTTACCCTCAATGAGAGAACACGAAGTGGTAATCACAAAAGATTGTGTCGAGCAAAAATCTAAGCCATTGCTCATAAAACACAAAAAAATCTCTAATAAAGTCAAAGGAGCGTAGAAGTGTTGTTCAACAAGATTGTAGGAATGTTTTCGCACGATGTTGCGATAGATTTAGGCACGGCAAACACACTTGTGCTAGTCAAAGGACAAGGAATCGTTGTTAATGAGCCAAGCATTGTGGCGGTGCGCGTGGATAGGTTTGATAGAGACGGCGAGATAGTCGCTGTGGGATATGAGGCAAAAGAAATGGTGGGGAAAACCCCCAATGGAATCGAAGTAATCCGTCCGATGAAAGACGGAGTTATCGCGGATTTTGATGTAACTGAAAAAATGATTCGCCACTTTATCCAAAAAGCGCATAATCGCAAGGCATTGGTGCGCCCACGCATAATGGTGTGCGTGCCTTATGGACTTACAGGCGTGGAGCGCAAAGCTGTGAAAGAATCAGCAATGAGTGCGGGTGCTAGAGAGGTGTTTCTCATCGAAGAGCCTATGGCAGCAGCGATTGGCGCGGGACTACCTATCAAAGAGCCTCAAGGAAGTTTGATAGTGGATATTGGTGGGGGGACGACTGAAATCGGCGTCATCTCTCTAGGTGGGCTTGTCATATCCAAGTCTGTGCGTATAGCGGGGGATAAAATCGATTTGGCTATTGTAAATTATGTCCGCAAACATCATAATCTGCTTATAGGCGAGAGACTAGGCGAGGAGATAAAAATCGAAATCGGCGCAGCAGCCCCGCTAGATAATATGCTATCTATGGAAGTCAAAGGGCGCGACCAAGTAAGCGGACTGCTAGATACTATAACGCTCACAAGTGAAGATATACGAGAAGCGATGAAAGACCAGCTACGAGAAATCAGCTCCGCAGTAAAAAGCGTGATAGAATCCGTCCCTGCGGATTTGGCGGGGGATTTGGTAGAAAATGGCTTGACACTCACAGGTGGTGGCGCACTTATCCGCGGTCTAGATAGGTATCTAAGCGACACGATTAAGCTCCCTGTGTTTATCGGTGATGAGCCACTTCTAGCAGTGGCAAAAGGCACAGGCAAAGCACTAGAAGAGATAGATGCTGTGTATAATACTGCAAACTATCAATAAGCTAGAAAATCAAAACTTCCCAAAATCAAAACCTGCAAAACAATTAAGAGATAGCAATGAGGTATCAATCCCTAAGCGTTCTTGTCATCATCATAGCAGTGCTTTTTATCGCCATAGATTCTAGTAGATTTTTGCAAAACGGCATTATGGCGATAAGCGATGGGATAAAAACTTTTGTGCTTGATACCAAGGATAGCATATCACTTTCTTACCAAAAATACCTAAATCAAGCCGCAAGTATCGAGGAATACAAACAAAAACTAAAAGATTATGAAAAACTAAAACTTCAGCTTTTGCATACCCAATCAGAGCTTGATGGACTCTCTGTGTTTGACACGCAGCAGGCTTTTTACAATGATGCGAGATTTTTGCCTGCTAGGGTGTATTCGTATGTGGGTATGGGCGACTACAATCGTGTGTGGATAAACTTTGACGCAAAAGGCTACCCAAAGGATAGAATCTTTGGTGTTGTGCGTGATAGCAAGGTGCTTGGGATTGCGCTTATCGATGGGCAAAAGGTTATGGGGTTTTTTAATGGCGATAAAAAAAGTGCGTATAGCGTGCATATAGGTGATGGCAAAATCCCCGCTGTCGTGCATAATTCCGCGATTAGTGCCAATCGTATCACGGCGGATTTTATCCCGCTGTGGCACGATGTAAATGTCGGCGACCAAGTGCGCACAAGCGGGCTAGATGGGATTTTTGTCGAGGGGATTTTGGTGGGGGAAGTCGCTAGCGTGAATAAGGATTTTGGCTATATCAGCGCGGAGATAAAGCCCTATGCGCAAAGTTCATCATTAGGCTATGTTTGGCTAGTAGATACGCAAGTTGAGCAACAGATAGCAGAGGAAAAAAGCCCTTTTTAGTTTTTGTATGATTTTGCGTTGCTTTTGTCCTCAAGGCAGGTTTGCTAGATTTTAAGCCTTTATGCTTGTGCGTTGGCTTGATAAAGGTAGCCACAAAGGGTGGTAATGATAGATTCTCATCAAATACCTAAAACACTTATAGATGAGGCATTTTTATCTAGCGTGCTAGAGCGTGTAAGCCCTGATAAGCGCGTGGATACAAACGAGCTAAAAGCGATTTTACTCGCGCTTATAAGCGTGATTGGCAAAGATAGCACCTCTAAAAACTTGAAAAACACTTCTAACACCACTAAAGCGAACTCCAAAAAATCATCGCACAAAGATTTTGAGAGGATATTTGCTCTTTTTGGTGAGATTTTTTGCGCGTTTAGAGAGAGAATCTATGCGATTTATGAGCGCGGGGATATACTTGATTACACATTTTTGTATTTAGCGTTTATCACACCAGATTTTCTTATGTCTCGTTTTTCTGTGGCAGATTTTGATAGTGGCTTTGAGAAAGATTTTGTGAAACATATTTATGAGTATTTCCCTGATGATGAGCGATTTTTGCATTTCATAGAGATTGCAGATGAAATGCTAGCCACAAAGTCAGATGCTATAAATACCACAAACACTTTGAGTGCTACAAATATCAGCCAAGAAGAGTGGTTTATGCTTGTTGAGCTTGGGAGTATTAGTAGAGTTTTGGCTTATCCTAGTGCGCAATATAGGTGTATAAATCACAAAAACCACTCAAAAACTTCAAAAATAGATGATGTGGCTACCCAAGTATCACTTAGGAATGGATTGGTGTTTTTTAGTGCGTTTATATCGCTCGGAGATATGCAGTGTGCCAAAGCGCAGAAAATCCAGCCATTTATTTATGAGGCTTATTCGCTTTTTAGGCTTGATTTTACGCTACTTTGTGAAGCTATGAAGCTAGCGTTTGGGCGTGCGCATAGTGCGCTAGAGCGACGCAATGTGTGCAATTGGCAGCTACATATTTTTTGGAATGTGGAGCATTGGTTTAATTCAAGGGAATGGCTTAGGCTATATCCGCTGTGGAAAAAGGTGTTTTATGGGCGGATTTCACAAGCCCAAAAGATTATGGCAGAAGCTATGGTGGAGGCTATGACAGAATCTATGACAAGTGCTGTGGCACAAAATCCACACGAAGTAAATCTACACCAAAATCCAAAAACCACACAAAACCCTACAAATTCTCAAAATCTGCAAAATTTGCAACCGCTTTACCAAGCCATAGATGAGGTGCTGTATTTGCAGCTTTTTTTATACCATTTTTGTGGTAATAGCTTTATCTCTCAAGAGCAGTGGAGAGAGTTCAATATCGAAGTTTTAGAAAAATCTAGTGCGCTTTATAGGGAGTTTGGGGCAAAATTTTTGACAAAAAGTAGCAAAATAGAAAAACGAAATACAGCCAAAGATTCTAAGCACCAAAATCTACAATCTATGAAATCTCCCCAAACTCCTCAAAACTCACAAGAATCCAAATCCCCACAGCCAACCCAACAAGCAAAAAAAATTATCGGTTTTTTGCGTGATAGATTTGTGGAAAATTCGCCATTCAAAGTCGAATACAGCCTTATCAAAAATCTTATAAATTCCTCGTCTTTTAGCCAAAAATATAGCATAAAAATCTATTGTATGAGCCTCATAGAAAAAAGCGAAAATGACCCGCGAATAATGCAGCTTTTTGCTAGTCTTGGTGTGGAGATAATCGACATTGGGCTAGCTTTTAACAAAGCAAATTTTTATAACTCACATTTGCAAAAAGCCCTTGCTTTGCGTGAGATAATCCAAAACGATGAGGTGGAGATTTTGATTAGCCCAAATAATGGCTATGGGATTAGTGATTTTTTGCTTAGCGTGCGTGTCGCGCCTACGCAGGTGTTTTGGACGCACGGCAACTATGTCTATGACATTGAGGGAATCGATGCTAGGCTTACGCACATTTGCAATGATTTAAGAGAAATCACTCACGAGGGCGTGGTATTTGGCGGAATCCCCGTAAAAATGGATACCGCATTTTATAATCCCCCTGTGTCAGAGCAAGAAATCAAGGAGGCTAGAGAAAATATCGCGTATTTGCTAGCACAAAACAAAAACCTTGAAGCAAAAGATTTTAGTAATTTTGCTGATGAATGGCTGCGAGATAGAGTGATTTTGGGCGTTATGGGGAGGCTTGCCAAAATCGATTCTATGGATTATTTGGAAGTGATTTGTGAGATATTACAGAGGCGAGAAGAGTGTGTGTTTGTCGCGTGTGGTGCAGGAAATGAGGAAGTCATCAAGTCCAAAATCTCACAAATAAATCCTAGTGTCTTGTCGCGGTTTTGCTTCACGGGGCAGATAGATAGTGCGGTGTATGGGCATATCATTGATGTGTGGCTAGATAGTTTTCCTATGGAGCAGGGGGAGAGCAGAATCGAGTATATCGCCAAAGGTAAGGGGCTTGCGCTAAGGTATTATGCGTGCGATGAGGAGGAGTTTTTGAGCGAGGTGGGGGGGCAGGTAGATGGTGTGGAGTGGGTGGTGAGGGAGGTTTTGAGTGATTTGTCTTTTGGTGGTTGGGGCAATTTATCTTTGGGGAGCGGGGGCAATTTGCCTGCGGGTATCCATTTGAGTGGTTGCAATTTGCCTTCGGGTGATTCATTTGAGAAATCTCACTGTCCCGCTTCGCTCGATGAACGCGAAATGTTCTATCTACGCTCGCAGGGCAATGAGATTTCCCAAAGCAATACCGCAAATACTTCGATTGTGGTGGGGAATGGTGGGCAGAATTTGCAAAAAAACACAATCTCTTGTCATACTGAGGCTTTAGCCGAAGTATCTCAAAAAAGCAAGCCTAGTGAAGCCTCTTTGGAAAGCGAAGATTCTTTAGAAAGCAAACACGACACGGATTCTTTGGAATCCAAGAACAAGGGATATTTCGCTAACACTCAATATGACGAAACTACTTGCAATGGTCAAAACAAAGAGAGCGAAACTACTAATGGAAATAAAGGGGACGGAAGCAACACATATTCCCCCTCCATTGCGGAGGGGGTTAGGGGGTGGGTAGGCTCTTACGCCAAAGATTTTACAAGCTATAAATCCCTTGTTTTGGGTTTTAGCCAAACAAGAGCTTTTAGCAAAGAGCAATACCTCCAAAAAGCCCTAAATATCATAGATTCTACAAAAACAAAGAATAAAAACTTCCAAAATATGCTGCGCACACAAAGCCTTATTTTTGCTATGGGGGATTGCATAAAAGAGCGATTGGGCGTGAAATACTTTATGGACTTTGTAGATTATGTTTAATTTTGTGCTAAAAACGATAGATATTTTGGTGTGAAAATCCTAAATAATATTGAGGATTTTTAATGTTGATATGAATTTAAGGCATTTAAGAGTTAATAGCAGCATATACATAAATATTTTTTGGTTACAATACAAGAATTTTATTTAAGGTTGCCAAAATGCCAAAAGTTTCAGCACTAATGCCCGTGTATAACACAAATTTAGCTTATCTTAAAGAGACGATAGAAAGCGTTTTAAACCAAACTTTCGCAGATTTTGAATTTTTAATTCTTAATGATTCGCCACAAAATTTAGAACTTGAAAATTTTATTTTAGAGTGTGCTAAGCAAGATAAGCGCATAAAGTATTTTAAAAATCCACGAAATTTAGGCATTAGCCCATCTCGCAATAAACTCATTGACTTGGCACAAGGCGAGTTTTTAGCCGTCATCGACCACGATGATATAAGCGTGAAAGAACGATTTGAAAAAGAAGTAGCGTTTTTAGAGGCAAATGAGGAGGTGGGCGTTGTGAGTGGCAATGCCTATAAACTCAAAAATTCTAAAGAGTGGTCTCCATTTAGGACAAGATTAGACATTAAAATCTGTTTAATGGTGCAAATGTGCTTGATTCACCCTGCATCTATGATTCGCAAAAGTGTTTTGGGCAATATTCGTTATAATGCACTTTATAGTCCGTGTGAGGACTATAAGCTATGGTGCGATTTGATTGACAAAACTGAATTTGCTAATTTAGATGAAGTGATGATTCAATATAGGGACTATGAAAATACAAGTGCGCAAAATTCAATTCTAATGGATAGAATATCTGGCATTATAGTTAGTGAAAATCAAAAAAGCCACCCTGAACTTTTTAATATAGCCTCGCATTTATCTAGCGAAATCACACGCATTCGTTTTTTGGGAGTGCCATTTTTAAAAATTGTAAAAACTTATAATGAAAAACAATATTTTCTTTTTCATAAAATTTCTATATTAAAAATAAGAACGCAGACTTATTTTAAGCGATTTTAAAAAGGACACAAATGAAAGGCATAATCTTGGCAGGTGGCTCTGGGACAAGGCTTTACCCCATCACAAAGGGTATCAGCAAGCAGCTTTTGCCCCTTTATGACAAGCCGATGATTTACTATCCGCTTTCCGTGCTTATGCTGGCAGGTATCCGTGAGATTCTCATCATCACTACGCCACAAGATAGTGCGAATTTTAAGGCACTTTTGGGGAGTGGGGCAGATTTTGGCGTGGAGTTTAGCTATGTTACGCAGCCAAGCCCTGATGGACTAGCACAGGCTTTTATTTTGGGCGAGGAGTTTTTGGGTGATTCGCCATCTTGCCTCGTGCTGGGGGATAATATCTTTTATGGTAGTGGGCTTACACCGCTACTTGAAAATGGCGTGAAAAGCGCGGAGCAAGGCTTTGCTACGATTTTTGGCTACAAGGTGCGCGACCCACAGAGGTATGGCATAGCCGAGTTTAACGATAAATGCGAAGTCATCGGCTTGGAGGAAAAGCCAAGCGTGCCAAAGAGTGATTATGCGGTTACGGGGCTTTATTTTTATCCAAGCGGTGTGAGTGCCCTAGCTAAGCAAATCCGCCCAAGTGCGCGTGGCGAGCTAGAAATCACCACGCTTAATCAAATGTATTTGGAGCAAAAAAAGCTCAAATGCGAGCTTATGGGGCGGGGATTTGCGTGGCTTGACACAGGCACGCACGATTCGCTACTTGAGGCAAGTAGCTTTATCCAAACACTGCAAAAAAGGCAAAATCTCAAAATCGCGTGTTTGGAGGAAATTGCCTTTTTACACGGGTGGATAGATGAAAAGAAACTGCGAGAGTTAGGCGAAAAAATGAATAAAAATGACTATGGAAAATACTTGTTGAATTTGGCTACAAATGAAGCAAATTCAAATTTGACAAGATAAAAGGATTGAATCGTGAAATTTATAAAGACAGAATTAGAGGGTGTTATCATCTGCGAACCACAAATTTTCGCCGATGAGCGCGGGTATTTTTGCGAAACTTTTCGGCTTGATTTGTTGGAGGATTTTTGTCGGCAAAAGTTTGATTTCGTGCAAGATAATGAGAGCCTCTCAAATGCTGGGGTTTTGCGAGGGCTACACTTTCAGCTACCGCCTCACGCGCAAACAAAGCTCGTGCGCGTGGTGCGTGGACGTGTGCTTGATGTGGCGGTAGATATTCGCAAAAATTCAGCGACTTTTGGGAAATTTGTAGCAGTAGAACTAAGCGGGGAAAACAAACGCCAAATGCTTTTACCTAAGGGATTTGCGCACGGTTTTTTGGTGCTTGAAAATGACACCATTTTTAGCTATAAAGTCGATAGCTATTACAATAAAGAATGCGATAGAGGGATTTTGTGGAATGACGCGCAAATTGGCATAAATTGGGGTGATTTTTATGATTTAGATAAACTCATTTTGAGCCAAAAAGATTTGATTGCGCCAAAATTAAGCGAAATAAAAGAGCTATTTTAGGTTTTGCGAACAATTAAAAAGAGGTAAAATTGAAAGTTTTAGTAACAGGTGCGGGTGGGCAGTTAGGTAGTGAGATTCGCTTTATTAGTGGCGAATTTAAGGATTTAGAGTTTAGCTTTGTGGATAAAAATGCGGTGGATATTTGTGATTTTGAGGCGGTGCAAAAAGCGTTGCAAGGCTATGACGCACTTATAAATTGCGCTGCTTATACGGCTGTGGATAAGGCGCAAAGCGAGGAGGACAAAGCCTTTGAGATAAATGAAAAAGGTGCGCTCAACCTTGCCAAAGCTTGTGAAAAATTTGGCGTAAAGCTAGTGCATATCTCTACGGATTATGTTTTTGATGGCAGGGCATATCAGCCTATGCTAGAAAATACGCCCACTGCGCCACTTGGCGTGTATGGGCAAAGCAAACTCGCGGGTGAGAAGGCGATTTTAAGCCAAAATTTGGCACATTCTTGCATTATCCGCACGAGTTGGCTTTGGAGTGAATTTGGCGCGAATTTCGTCAAAACCATAGCGCGTTTGACAAAAGAGCGCAACGAAATTTCTGTGGTGAGCGACCAAATCGGCTCACCCACAAACGCAAGGGATTTGGCGCGGACGATTTGCACGATTTTGTCAAAACTTAGCGATATAAAAGGAGTGGAAATTTTTCACTATGCCAATGTGGGTGTGGCGAGTTGGTATGACTTTGCTTATGAAATCGTGCGACTTTTGGAGCACACTTATCCCACTATCTCTTGCAAAGTCCGCGCGATAAAAAGTAGCGAATATAAAACCGCTGCTATGCGCCCATTTTACTCCGTGCTTGATACAGATAAAATCAAAGCGTATTTTGGCATAGAAATTCCGCATTGGAGGGACAGCCTAGCAAAGGCGAATCTAAAAAATTTAATAGATTTTGATAAAATAAACGCATAAAAATTTTGGCATAAAAGGAGCGCGTAAAAATGAAAAAAAGCATTCTCATTACGGGTGGAGCGGGATTTATTGGTAGCAATTTTGTAGAGCATTTTTTAGGGCAAAATGAGGATTGTTTTGTCGTGAATCTAGACTTGCTGACTTATGCGGGGAATTTGGCGAATCTAAAAGGCATAGAAAAGTATAAAAACTATCATTTTATACAAGGCGATATTTGCGACTCTGCGCTGGTGGCTGAGATTTTTGCAAAGTATAATATTGATTGTGTCATTCACTTTGCCGCCGAATCGCATGTGGATAACTCCATATCTAGCCCCGAAATCTTTATCAAAACCAATGTCTATGGCACTTGGAATCTACTAAATTGTGCGTATAAACATTGGCTAGATTCGCCATTTTGCTACAAAAAAGGCTTTGAGGGCGCACTTTTTCATCATATATCCACAGATGAAGTCTATGGCACTTTGGGTGCGGTAGGCAAATTTAGCGAATCCACGCCTTATGCGCCAAACTCGCCCTACTCTGCTTCAAAGGCGTCTAGCGATATGATTGTGCGAAGCTACGCGCATACTTATGGGCTACACGCGGTTATCACAAACTGCTCAAATAACTATGGTCCCAACCAGCACGATGAGAAGCTAATCCCCACTATTATCCGCAATGCTTTGGCTGGGAAGGAAATAGGAATCTATGGCGATGGCAAAAATGTGCGTGATTGGCTCTTTGTAAAAGACCATTGCGATGCGATTTGCGCGGTGTTTGAGTATGCGAGAGGCAAGATTGCAAGTGGCGATTCGATAGGGGGGGGGGAATTTCTAAATGAAGATGCGCACCCGCAAAATCCGCAAGTTTTCAATGAAAACAAAGTCTTTTTTGAGTGCTTTAATATCGGTGGTAACGAGGAAAAAGAAAATATTGATATTGCAAAGAAAATCTGCGCCTACTTAGATGAGCGAATGCCCAAAGAAAAATCTTACGCAGAGCAGATTCGCTTCATCAAAGATAGGGCGGGACACGATAGGCGATATGCCATAGATTCAAGCAAACTTCAAAGCACACTAGGCTGGAAGCCAAAGCATAGCTTTGAGAGCGGCATAGAGAAGACGATTGAGTGGTATTTGGGGAAATATCAGTAGGAGATGGATAAATGAAAAATAACAAGCAAAGGCAGATGATGAAAAACATAGCAAAGTGGATTTTTTCCATAGGCAATGACAATAGGAACTTCCAAAAAAATAAATTTATCATAATTTTTGGATTTAAAATTTATCTCACACTTCGGGTGGTGCAATCAAAACTATTTAGAAAACACTATTTAAACTACCTTGAAAATCATATCAATCAAGATAAGAGTGGCTTTGTAGATTTTGTTAATGGGGGGGGGGGGGAATCAAGATAGCGATATAAAGATTATCGCCTTTTATCTCCCACAATTTCACGCCATAGAGCTAAATGACAAAAATTTCGGCAAAGGCTTTACAGAATGGAGCAATGTAGCCAAAGCTATGCCACTTTTTAGCGGACACTATCAGCCACATTTGCCTTACGACATAGGATTTTATGATTTGAGTAGTGATAGCGTGATGTATAGGCAAGTAGAACTTGCTAAGGCATATAAAATCTATGGATTTTGCTTTCACTATTATTGGTTTTCGGGCAAAAGATTGCTAGAAAAGCCTATTTTCAACTACCTCAACAATAAAGATTTGGATTTGCCGTTTTGTTTATGCTGGGCAAATGAAAATTGGTCTAGGCTATGGGACGGAGGCGACAAAGAAGTCATAGTCGAGCAAAAATTGCAAGAAAATGATGATGAAAAATTTTTCTATGATATTTTGCCATTTTTTAAAGATGAGCGATACATAAAGGTGGATAATAAGCCTATTTTGCTGATATATAATATGAAATTATTTGAAAAAGAAAGGATTTTGCGCTTTATAAAGATGCTAAAAAATTTAGCGAAAAAAGAGGGCTTAGCTGGGGTGTTTATACTTGGGGTGAAGTCATTTGACTTTGAGGAGCAATTAGAATTTGGTGCAGATGCAAAGGTAGAATTCCCACCGCTTAATATGTCAAATAAATTTGATTTTAGAATCTATCCAAAATATGCAAATCAAAATGCTAATGGGCGCGTATTTGACATAAATGAGTATGTGAAAAAGGGTGAGTATGTCAAAGATAGCGATTCAAGCGTATTTAAAGGCGCGTTTCCTAGCTGGGATAATACCGCTAGAAAGGCAAAATCTGGCGCGGATATTTATCTATGCTCTCCTAGCTCGTATAAAGCGTGGCTAAAAAATCTCATCACTTGGACAAGGGCAAATCATAAGCAAGATAGGCGGTTTATCTTTATCAATGCGTGGAATGAATGGGGCGAGGGAGCGCACTTAGAGCCTGATACGCGCTATGGCTATGCGTATTTGCAAGCGACAAGGGAAGCGTTAGGTGAAGCGAGGGAATAAAATCTTTTTGTAATTTTTAAGCGAATCTTAAGCGCGTTGCCATTTTGTTTCGCTATTGATTGCACCTGCTGCTGGTGCAGGTGCTAGCTATCATTTTTCGCGAACGGAATTTGCGCGAAATCTCTTGCGCCTAAGTGCGAAAGTGCGTTTTATACGGCGTGCTTATCTCAAACCATTTTAAAAATGGACTTAACCATTTTTTGCGCTAAAGTGCATAGAGTGGCTTACAAAAACACGAGACGCAGGCTTGCTCACCTCGCTTGTTTTTGTAGTAGCACGCTAGCGCACGCTTAGGGCTTATAAAAAAGAAAATGAATAAGTGAGTGAAAAAGCAGGAAAAAAAGAAAAGCTAACCTTTAAAAATCTAATGAAGTTTATTTTGTTCTTTATATTTTTTAATTTCTTTTTCAAGTTTTTCAGCCACCCTCGGATCTTCACCGCTTTCTTTAAAACGTTTTAAAAGCGCCTCCGCCCAACGAATGTCACGCCACACAAGCTCCTCTATTGTAAAACTATCTTTACGCTCAATACCTACTAAATCTTGTATTTGTCTTATACTTCCCCATAAATATTCAGTTTCTCTTTCTAAATCTTCCCTTAGCCATTCAATATCTTTCCTTAAATCTTCAATATCTTTCCTTAGATACTTAACTTCAAAGTCTAAATCTTCCCTTAGATACTTAACTTCAAGGTCTAAGTATTTACCAGCCATATTTAATCCTTTAATAAAACGAGTAAGTTGTAATTCTACCCCCCCCCCTTATTAAAAAATGCTTAAATCCATAAATATTTTAAAAAAAAACACAAAAATTTTAAAAACCGTGTTTTAAAAATGATTTTTGGGGTGATTGAGGTGGAGATAAATTTAGCTGATTTTATGTGGATTTATTCCAAGCAAATCGCTATCTCAAAAATTTTTACGCGAAAATTTACAAAGATTTTTGTTTGTGAATTTTGCTGGGAGTGATTTTAGAGTGATTTTTAGCAAGATTTGCCTATGATTTGCTAGGCTACTTAGATGACTCTAGATTTTATAATTTATTGATTGCACCTACCACTAGCGCATTGATTTAGTGTGCTTGCACTTGGGATTCTAGCATTGCCGCGTCTGCTATCGCCCTCACCCGTGCAATCGCTAAAAGATAGCGCACTTGCAAAAGGTATCGTATAGCTTCCATTTACTTGCGAAACGCCCACCATTATTAGCTGTGAGTTTGGCACGCCTACTTGGGTAAGCGATTCTTGCAAACTTTGTATAGTTGCATTTTCTCTAGCGATATGTCGCAGGTAATAATCTGGCGCACCTGTAACATTTGTTTGTATCACGCGCACACCACCACTTGTGCGCACAAGCAAGACGCTATGATGAGTATTTACCCCCGCACTGCTACGATGAGTCATTGAGGTAATATACAAGCTCCCCACATTTCCTTGCATTATTTGTCCCAAAATCTGCCTTATTTCACCTTGCGTTGTCCCATAGCCCAAAAATCGCCAATTATACTGCGGAAGTAGAGAGATGGCACTTGCATAAGCTACTCTTGCGGAGTTTGCAAACCGCTCTTGTGGATTGCTAGCAGGGATAACATAATATTCCACAATATCAACTAGCGTGGCGTATAAAATCGAATGTCTTTGGCGAAAATCTGTAAATGGATTTGTGCGTGGTGCGGGATTAAAAAAATAGCCATCTTGCGTGGGCGGAGTATTGCCGTAATGCAGGATTTCCGCAGCCATTTCATAAGCCTGTAAAAGACAAGTCCCACACACTCCTACTGAAAAAAATGAACCATCTGTGCTATTTACAATCTGCACCAATCTAGGCAACCACGCCTCTAAGTCAAAGTTAAAATTATTCATCGTTAAAAGTGGGGTTTGTGGTGTTTTTGATTTGTTTTGTTTGTTGGTGGTAGTATCGTTTTTGCGCTCCATATTTCCCAAACTAGCAGAATCCAAAGCATTAAAATCAACAAAGCGCATAGAGGTATTTCGGCTATTATCTTGGCTTTTTGCTGCGATGTTTTGGCACATAGGGATTGCTACGATGCTAATGACTAGCAGGATTTTAGTTATTGCAATTTTCTTAGTTGTGTTTCTCATAAAAGTCCATATATTTTGGTTTTGCCACATTTTTGCCTTATTATGATATTTGCCATATTTTGCAAATTTCATCATTGTGGTTTGTGTGATTTTATCATACAAAATCTTATTCTAATGAAATTTGATGAAAATTGTAGCAGTCTATGTCTTCTAGCGCGACTTTTATGCTGTGTGTGCGGTAGGTGGCGTAGATATTAGCGACTTCAGGGGTGAAGTCATCTTGGATTGCGCTAGGTTTGCACTTCTTTTTGTTGTGTTTTTTATTGCACTTTGTGGTGGGGCTTTGCAGGCAAGGGCTTTGTGTGTTGGTTTTGTGTGTGAATAGTGGTGGAGCGATTTTTAGCGTGGAGCGAGAGTTTAGGCGAGCATAGATAAGTGCTAGGCTAGCTTCTCTCTCACGCAGTGGATAGACAAGTCGCAAAACTTCTGGGGTAAAGCCACTTTGCTTTAGCGTGGTAAATACCCGTGCTAGCTCGCTAGGGTGGTAGCAAAAGATAAGCCCGCCGCGTGGGGCTAGCACTCGCTTTGCTTGTGGTATCCAAAGCTCTAGTGGCATAGAGGTGGCGTAGCGGGCTTGGAGTAGGGCTGGGTTGCTTGAGCGCAGTGCGCCATCTGGGTAAAAAGGGGGATTGCTTATGCAGAAGTCGGCTTTGGGGTTGCTTGTATTTTGTGGCTTTGTGGATTGCGCTATTTTGGTTTTTGTAGTTTGGGTTTTTGTGTGGTGGGTTTGTTGGTGCTGGGAAAGCATTTGTGGCAGTATCTTTGGTAAGACAGAATCTAAAAAATCAATATTATACACTCGAGCTAATGGGACATTATTAGCATTTTTTGACAAAAAAGTTTGATTTTGTAAATCAGGGTGGATATGGGGGGTTGCAGTGATTTTGGCACTTTGTTGGATTTTGGCTGGCTTTGTTTGGGTGGGTTTGGTTTGTGGAGGCTTGGATTTAGTGTTGAGGAGGCATTCGCCATTTGTCGTGGCATTTATGTAGGCAAGGGTAGCCATAGATTTGTCTATCTCCATAAGATAGGAGTGCACGCCAAAGTGCTTGGCACACAGTAGCCCCACAATCCCACAGCCCGCACCGATGTCGATGATATTTAGTGGTTTTGATTTGTGTGGTTTGTAGTGGGGGTGTGAGGTGGGCAGCGTGTGAGGTGCTAGAAATGCTCTAGCAAAATCCACAAGCAGCAGACTATCGCTATTATATAGGTATCCATTGCGTGGCTGATATAGTCTTAGGAAATTTTTCATCTACCGCCTTAGTTTGCTCTGATATGTGCTTAGCTAGGACTTATTGGCTTTAGCCATACTAGCAAATCTTGGGATTTTGCTTGGCTTTTTTGCGTTTCTTGTGTTTCTTGTGTGGATTTTTGCTGAAAATTCTGTGTGCAAGGTTTGGAATCTATTTTTGAAGTTTTTTTATTTTGTGTATTGTATTTTTGGGAATCTAAGGCAAAATCTTGCACAAAAAGTTCATTATTTGAATCATTTTGTGCTGTGTTTTTTGCGTCCCCTAACTCATCATCTAAAATCGTGGTGTGCAAAATCCTAAAATGTCGTAAAATCTGCTCTAACCTATTTTGCTCATTTGCTTTTTTATCTCCATATTTACTACCTTTCCACTTTGATATTTGCCCTTTTTTCTCCAAAGTGGCGGATAAAAGGCTAGGCGATATGTGCAAAAGCAGCATATCGACTTTGTCTATCAATACTTCCAAAAGAGGGAATCCACCCTCGATGATAGTAAAGCCACTATTCAAACTTAGCGTGTCTATCGAGGTTTTTATGGATACTCGCTTTTGGGATAGGAGATTTGCTAGTTTAGAATCCTGCTTGGCTTTTGTGATTAAAGCCTCTTTATCACGCGTAAAAATCTCTATATTTGGTAGATTTTGCGCTAGGTTTTGTTGCTTTTGTGAGGGGCTTTGTGTGAGATTTCGCGTGAGGTTTTGGGCTAGACTTGCTAGAGGATTTTGCTGCGCAGCATTTGTGTCATCAAAATCTAAACCAAAATCATCTAAGCTAGATTGGCTTAAACTTTTTGGGCTAGATTTTTGCGCGTAGAGGTTATCAGCATAGCGCGTGTCAAGTCGTGGGGTATCATTTATTGCGGTGTTTCCAGAGATGATTATGGTTTGGGCGATACATCGTTGATTGTGTGTGAATGTGCGCGAGGCTACGCCTGATATGCTCCCGCTTTTGTAGTCGCCATTTGCCCTCATCGCTAGTTTAAATAGATTGAATCGTCCGTTTTCTTTTAAGCACAAAAACGGATAAAGTAAGTCTAGGATTTTTTCGTTGGTGGATTTTGGTAGCAAATTGTAAGTGTTTTTGGACGGATTTTGTGCTAGGTTTTGCTGCTTTTGAGTATCGGGGTTTTGATTTTTGCGTGAGTTTTGCAAATCTCTGCTTTGAAAATCGCTATCTTTTGAGTAATTTTGCAAATAAGCACTTTGAAAATCTTGCAAAAATTCCACTTTCACACCCGCGCTTTGAAGCCTTTGTGCGCCATTGCTAGATTCTCCCCATTTGTCTTTGAAAGCGATGATGACTTTGGTAGGTTTTAGCTCGCACAAAAGTTTGGCACAAGGTGGGGTTTTTCCATAGTGGTTGCAAGGCTCAAGGGTGATTAGCAGGATTTTATCCCTAAAAAGTCCTTTATGATTCTTGCACAAAAACTCGTGGATTTTGCTAGGCTCGCTATTTTTGTCTAGAGCGCTTTTTTCCCCACTCATCGCCTCATATCCGCTAAGTAGTGCTAGCACTTCAGCGTGTGCTGTGCCTGCTTTTAGGTGGATTGCACTTGATATGATTTCGTAGTCTTTGTCTAGCAGTAGTGCGCCCACAGGTGGGTTTGGCAAGGTAAGCGTTTGGGCAAGCCACGCCAAGTCTATGCAGTGATTCATAAAGAGTGTATCTCTAGTGAGAAACATATTTTGCCTTTGCTTGTGAAAATTTATGATAATTGTAAAAACTAAAAAATTATCTTACTATAAGTTTTTGCTATAAGTCCTTGTTGCAATCTTTGCTACAAAAACGATAAAAGCCACACAAAAAAAGCCTAGAAAATTTTGGTATAAATCCCGCATTATAGCGCATTTGAAGTTTGGGGTTTGACAAATATGCTATAATCGCGCTTAAAATTTGACAAAAGCACTAGGGGAAGCGATGAATAGCATAGGTGATATAGATAGTATGTGGCTTTTGGAGCGACTAAAGAGGCTAGATTTACTGCGTGGTTTTGGAGAATGGTGGTGGGAGGGTGCGCCTAGTTTTTTGGTGGTTTGTGGGGCAGTGCTAGTGCAAAATAGCAGGTGGGAAGCCGTGCAAGCCTCTCTAAGCAATCTAAAAACCGCACGCATACTAAGCGATGATGATGAGGAAAGCCTAGATAATCTCTCAAAATGCGCTAGCATAGAATCTTTTATCACTCCAAGCGGGCTTTATCGGCAAAAATCTGCTAGGCTTATCGCCATAGCACGAGCGATAGTGGCGGATTTTGGTAGTTTTGCTGCATTTAGGAGTGAAGTAAGTCGTGAGTGGCTACTAGCTCAAAAGGGCATAGGCAAAGAGAGTGCTGATAGTATCCTAAACTACGCGTGTGAGAGGGAAATAATGGTGGTGGATAGATATAGCTACAAGCTACTATGCGGGCTTGGCATAGAGATAGAGGAGTATGAGGAGCTACAAGCGTGGTTTATGGATTTGGGCAATACACAAAGACTATATGGAGAAATCAAGCTAGCAAAAATCTATGCTCGCTATCACGGCAAAATCGTAGAGTTTTCTAAAAGAAAAATGGGCTTAGATACGCTAATTGCGCACTAGATTTTACAAAAAGTGTTGCATAAAGAGTATTATAAAAAGTGCCGCGTAAAAAGTATTAAAAAGGCGAGCAAATCTAGCAAATCATCATAAAAGAAGCAAAATGACAAATAAAACAGCGCATACTTCACAAAAATCCCCCACACTTCCCAAAGCATTGCTAGCTAAGAGGGCAAAATCAGCTACTTTGACTACATCGCTTACGCCATTGCAGATTTTTGAGCG
Source organism: Helicobacter macacae MIT 99-5501 (assembly GCF_000507845.1). Taxonomy (NCBI): domain Bacteria; kingdom Pseudomonadati; phylum Campylobacterota; class Epsilonproteobacteria; order Campylobacterales; family Helicobacteraceae; genus Helicobacter; species Helicobacter macacae. The sequence continues at coordinate 75,313 of NZ_KI669454.1, forward strand.
ACTTTGTGAGATTCCACATAAATCATATCATACGCAAGAAATGTTTGACTATCTTTGTGGTTTTTGTGAGAGCTTGGGGCTAGAAGTGCGCACAGATAGGGCTAGAAATATTTATATCTGCAAAAAACCTCTAAAATGTGAAGTTTCGCCCAAAATCTGCCTGCAAGCGCACTATGATATGGTGGGTGTGGGTAGGGCACAGCTTGGCGAAGCGATAACGCCTTATGTGGATTCTTGTGGATTTTTGCGTGCTAGGGAATCCTCTCTTGGTGCGGATAATGGCGTGGGTGTGGCAAGTATTTTGTGGCTATTTATGCAGGAGCGATACGCGCCATATATTGAAGCGATTTTGACAAATGATGAGGAGGTGGGATTGTGCGGGGCAAACGAGCTAGAATTGCCGATAAAATCAAACTTTTTACTAAATCTTGATAGTGAATTTTTTGGCGAAATCATTATAGGCTGTGCTGGAGGGTTTGATGTGGAGTTTGATTTTTGTGCGCTAGATTTTGCTTGCGCGGATAGTGGGGTGGGTTTGGCAAAGGAGGATTTGGCGATAAAAAATGCGGTAGAGAAAGAAGCGAAAAAATCTAAAAAACTATATGAAATAAAAGCATTTGGCTTTGAGGGTGGGCATAGTGGTGTGGATATTCATCGAAATATCCGCTCTAGTATCGTGGAGTTTGCGCGTTTGCTAGAAGTGATTTGTGAGTGCTGTGGGGAGGAGCTATGTGAGCTTTATGATTTGCGCTCTGGAGAGAAGCCAAACTCTATCCCTGTGGGACTAGAAGCGATAATGGGATTTTCTCTGCAAGGAGAGGACTTGCAGCGCGAACTACAAAAAGTCGGGCTTTTGGTAGAGTCTGGGCTAGAGAGAGGTAGTATTCATATATATGTGGCTAAAAATTCTAACGACACAAAAAATGAGGAGAAAAATAATGGCATAAAAACGGGGTTTTTGCTAAAGCCTTATAGCAATACAAGGGATTATAAGCAGATTTTAGAGCAAAAACCTTATGATAAAAGACTGCTATCAAAAGTGATTTTGGCACTAAATCACGGGGTGTGGGAGAGGGGAGAGAATGGTGAGGTGCTAAGCTCACTAAACATAGCGATGATAGAGCCCACACAAAAACCACTTCAAGCACAAAAATCAAAAGACAAAAGCAATAGCGACTTGTCCTCAAAAACGCCTTGCTTAAGCAAAGCAGACAAAGCCTGTGATAGTGGCGACAATAGTGCGCTACACTTCATACTAAAAGCTAGGGCAAATACAAATGCTTTGCTAAAATCTACAAAATCTCAAATTGTGCTTGTGCTACAAGGCTTGCTAGAAAACCACACACAAGACTTACACAAAGAATCAAGCAGAAATTTACACGAAGATTTACGCAAGGATTTGCAAACAGCATCAAATAATCTGCGCACCACTGAAACCTTATGCACTTCCAAAGGCTCACATATTTCCAAAAACGATTCTTGCGCAAATATTGCTATTTCTAATGAATATGGCGCGTGGGAAAAGGAGCTAGATACACGCGCGAAATCCCCAATCTTGCAGATGATTATCCAAGCGTATAAATGGCGACATTGTGAGGTGGGGAGTATCCACGCGGGGCTAGAGTGTGGGATTTTGCAAGAGAGGTTTGCCAAAATGGGGCTAGGACAAATCGCTATGGCGTCCATAGGTCCTACGATTTTGTCCCCACACTCTTTGCAAGAAAGGCTTGATTTGGGGAGTTTTGATGAGTTTGTAGCGGTGCTAGTGGATTTGCTTGATAGGATTTGTGCTAGTAAGCTAGAATCCTAGAAAATACTTAAATTTCGCCACAAGAATACATAAAAATACAAGAATCTAAAAAATAATGGCATAGCAAAATCAGCCAAAAATGACAAAACAAGCCAAACTTCATATTTAAAAATACATACTAAGAAAATACACAAAAATCACAAGCGGATTTCACGCAAGTGATATGTGGTGATTTGCAAACAACGATTTGCAAGCTAATTTGACAAAAAGTAATAAAATTGAAAATTTTTGTGCGATTTTGATTTTATTTGGGATTTGCATACATTATCATAGATTTTAGGGTAGAATATACGATTTAGGTTTGGCACAAAATCTCTAAATGATTTTGCTTACTTTTGTGGAAACATTTGGGGATATATCTGTCGGGGAGCATTTGGCGCGATAAATACTAGCAAGCGCAAAATCAAAACATAAGGAGTAGAGAATGGAAATAGTCGATACCAAATACTTCAATAGAGAACTATCTTGGCTACGATTTAACTCACGAGTGCTAAATGAAGCGCGTAGAGAGGGCTTGCCACTGCTTGATAGACTAAAGTTTTTGGCTATTTATGGGACAAATCTTGATGAGTTTTATATGATTCGCGTGGCGGGGCTAAAGAAGCTCTATGCAAGCGGGATAACTAAAATAGGAGCAGATAAGCTAACTGCCGCACAGCAGCTAAAATCCATAAGAGAGTATTTGCACGCAGAGAAAGGCGAAGTGGCAAAACTTTTTAATGAGATTCGCACTTCGCTAGATAAGCAAGGGCTAAAAATCAAAAACTTTGATGAGCTAAACAAAACCCAAAAAATCGCTTTGCACGACTATTTCATACACTATCTTTATCCTGTGATTGTGCCTATCGTGGTGGATGCTACCCACCCATTTCCTCATCTAAACAATCTTAGCTTTGGTATCGTAATCGAGCTAAAAAACAACGAAACAAAAGAAATCAAATACGGAATCATACGCATTCCGCGCGTGCTAAAGCGGTTTGTAGAAATCGATAAAGGCGTGTTTGTCCCTGTGGAAAGCATAGTCGGGGAGTTTGCTTCAGAGCTGTTTTTGGGACATAGCGTGGAGCATTATATTCCTTTCCGCGTTACGCGCAATGCTGACTTTGAGATAGAGGAGGACGAAGCAGATGACTTTATGCAGCTGATGAGTGAGTCATTGCGAGCGCGCAAAAGGGGCGAAATCACAAGGCTTGAAGTGGGAGAGGGCAAAAAAGAGCTAAAAGATTTTGTCCAAAAGCAAGTGGATATTCCCATAGAGGACACTTATGCGTATAATATCTTGCTAAATCTTGGCACACTTTGGGAGCTAGTGGGGGCAAAGGATTTTGCCCATCTTGGTTCTGCGCTATTTGTGCCAAAGTCTTTACCACCTATTGATGCAGAATCCAATATTTTAGACACGATAGAATCTCAAGACATTGTGATGTTTCACCCTTATGAGAGCTTCGACCCTGTGGTGGAGTTTATCAAAACCGCAGCAAAAGACCCAAATGTGTTGTCTATACGAATGACACTCTATCGCGTGGGCAAAAACTCCCCCATAGTAAAAGCACTAATCCAAGCAGCAGAGGATAAGCAAGTAACAGTGCTTGTGGAGCTAAAGGCACGATTTGATGAGGAGAATAACTTGCATTGGGCGCGTGCGCTAGAATCTGCAGGTGCGCATGTCATCTATGGCGTGCCCGGGCTAAAGGTTCACGCCAAAATCGCCCTTGTCATCAAAAAAGTAGGCGATAAGCTAACTGAATATGTGCATCTAAGCACAGGGAATTACAACACCGCTTCGGCAAAAATCTACACAGATATTAGCCTGCTTACTGTGAATAAAGACATTGGTAATGATGCGATTAAGTTTTTCCACTCGCTATCCACAGGTAGCTCGCACAAAAGCAAACTTCAAACGCTATTTACCGCGCCTACACAGATAAAGCCAAAGATTTTGGAGCTTATCAAAGCAGAATCTACATTTGGCAAAGAGGGTAGAATCATACTAAAGGCAAACGCGCTTGTGGATACTGATGTCATAGACGCGCTGTATGCAGCCTCTAAAGCAGGTGTGCAGATTGATTTAATCATTCGCGGGGTGTGCTGTCTGCGTCCAAATGTCAAAGGACTAAGCGATAATATCCGCGTGTTTTCTATCATCGGCAAGTATTTGGAGCACGCTAGAATCTACTATTTTGCCCACTCAAAAGAAAAAGTGTTTTTTGCAAGTGCGGATTTGATGCCGCGCAATCTAGAGCGCAGAGTAGAGCTACTTACTCCTGCGACAAACAAGACAATAGCTGACAAACTCATCGAAATCGTAAATATCCAGCTAAGCGATAATGTCCAAATCCACCAGCTTCAAAGCGATGGCGAGTATAAAAAAATCCCAACGCCAAAAGAGAATCCCATCTCTTCGCAAGTGGTGTATGAGAGGTTTGTAAATGAAGCGAGCAAAAGCGTAAAAAAGGAATCCACTCAAAACACCAAAGCAAAAAAACTATTGCAACGAATGGTGGGAGAATCCTAAAGACAAATTCTGCTAAAGACAAAAACACAAAAGCAAAATCTCATAGTGTAGATTTGGCGTAAATCCGCAGGATAAGCCCAATAATTGGCTTGCAAGTCGTTTGCAAAATCTACTAATCCCAATACAAAGGACAAACAAATGAGCCTCTACCAAAAAATCCGCCCTGTGCTTTTTAAGCTAGACCCAGAGCGAGCGCATAGCCTCGTAAAAGCAGTGCTTCACAAGCTGCCAGATATTCCTTTTGCTGATGATTTGCTACTAAAAATCAGCGGTGGCTACAAAAGCGACAAGCTAAAAACAAAAGTGTGCGGGCTAGATTTTTATAATCCCGTAGGACTTGCTGCAGGGTTTGATAAAGACGGTGAAATGGTAAAAGCACTTGGTGCGCTAGGGTTTGGGTTTTTGGAGCTTGGCACGATAACCAAAATCCCTCAAGTGGGCAATCCAAAGCCGCGATTGTTTCGACATATCGATGAGCAAAGCCTCCAAAATGAAATGGGGTTTAACAACTGCGGGAGTAAGGAGTTTTCTCTAAATATCCAAAAACACTATCCATTTAGCATACCCATCGGAGTGAATATAGGCAAAAATAAAGATGTCCAAATCAAAGATTCTCTATACAACTATGAGGACGCCCTAAAAGATGTGCTAAAAGTGGGGGATTATTATGTGTTTAATCTCTCTTCGCCAAACACTCCAAAACTACGCGATTTGCAAAATGAAAAATTTGTCAAAGAGCTTTTTGAAATGGCAAAAACACACACCAAAAAGCCTGTGTTTTTAAAAATCGCGCCAGATATAGAGATAGACAAAATGCTAAAAGTATGTGATAGTGCGCTATCAAGCGGTGCTAGCGGAATCGTAGCGACAAATACTACGGTGGATTCTACCCTTGTGGCTAGCCCTAGAAATGGCGGAATCAGTGGTGAGGTGCTAAAGCAAAAGAGTTTGGAGATTTTGAGCGAGCTTACAAAGGCGTTTTTTGGCAGGGGTGTGATAATGTCAGTAGGTGGCATATCTAGTGCTAGAGATGTCTATGAGCGAATGCAGATGGGAGCTAGCCTCGTGCAGGTTTATACGGCGTTTATTTATGAGGGACCTACTCTTTGCTCGACTATCAACAAAGAGCTAGAGATATTTTTGAAAGCCGATGGATTTAGCAACATAGGCGAGGCTGTGGGCGTGGCACTTGGCAAGATGAAAGGCAAGAAAAAATACGAGAAATTCCAAGAAAAAGATAAAAAAGAGGATAAGGAAGACAAAAAGAAAAAGGGCAAAAAAGACAAAAAAGAAGACAAAGAGGAAAGCAAAGCACAAAAAGAATCTGCCAAAGCTCCTACGACTCGCGCTAGAGCTACTACAAGGACGCGAGCTACTCGCACAACCACCACAAGAAGCACAAGGAGTAGAGCAAGCACAAAAAGTGCTAAGCCCGCTAAATAAATGCGCAAGCTAGTCTTTGTGCTTAACATAGTGTAGCTAGCTTGCATAGGGAATCTGGCTCTAGGCGAAATCACTCTACCAAAAATGCGAGGTTTTTATTTGCATTGTGATAAATGAGCTATTTGGCTTATGGTGCTTATTTGCTTTTGCGTGGCTATTAGTGTGGCAGTTTAGGGGGTTTGTGCTTGTGGCGATTGTGGATAGAGGGGCTACTATGCTTGTTAGCAGTTGGTATAAGTATTTGGAGGGTTGCTTAAGGGAGGATTTGGCAGAGCTAGCCAAAAATGCCTGCTAGGCAATGCTAGCGGTTTTATCATATTTGTTTTGTGCGATTACATTTGCGCTTTGTTTTAGATTTTGATTTACAAGATTTTGACTTTTTTTGCGTAAAGACATAGTTTTTAAGAATCTAGCATATCCACTTCCCAAAAAAAGTCTATCCATTCTTTATTTTCTCGCACATAAAAATCCGCCACCACACTTGCGCCTGATTTTTGAAATATCACTGCACTTGCAAATTCTTTGCCAAATTTATCGCGCGGATATGCTTTGTTTAGAGAGCGCATAACCGCGCTTAAGCTCCGTCCGCTATCTACTATCTCATCAACTATTAGCACGCGATTTTGCTCTATGTGGGGGATTTCCCCAAGTGTTAGGGAGTGCTTTGCTTCTCTATCTGCGTAAGAAGTGGCGTTTATGGTGTAGATAGATTCTGCGCGTAGATTCCACTTCAGTGCTAGAAAATGGCTCATACACATTCCACCTCGTGCGATGCACACGATAGCTTGAGGAATGCCAAACTCCGCTTCTATGCGTGCACTCAAAGCTTTCATATCATCTAAAAAATCTGCATAAGCATAATAGATTGTCTTTTTCATCGCTTCTTTTAAATACTACCAAATCTACTTATAGCCACTCACTGCCACCACAACAATGGCATACAACTAGCCAAAATCACCACAAAATCATCAATAAATCGCTCAAAAATCACAGCAAAATATCTTCTCAAGGCTTATTTTGATTTCCCACGCAAAATCTGTAAAAATCTAGCCAAATCTAGTCCGCATAAAATTCCTGCATAAATGCCCTATTTCCCGCGCCATCAAATTTGCGTAGCCCTAACCTATCTAGGGCGATTTCTAGCGCGTTTATCACCCACGCAGCTTCATACACTTCTATAAGCCCCATATGATTTATGCGGAAAATCTGCTCTTTTATGTGGTCTTGTCCAGCGGCGACATTCACTCCTAGTGCTTTTAGCTCGGAGCGGATTTTCACAGCATTTTCTTTGTCATATACCGCGCTCATCGCTAGCGCGGGGGATTTGGGGTAGAGGGGAAGTCCTAGTGCTTTTAGCGCGGCTTTGGTGGATAGGCTTAGCTTTTTGCTGTGCTCATAGACTGCTTGTATGCCTGCTTGCAAGGCTTGCGTGTCAAACTCGCTAGGATTTTGGATAAATGAGTCTTTGCCAAGTTTTTTTGCTCCCATAGATTCTACTATCTCAAAGTATTTGAGAAGTCCTTGTGTGATTGTCGTGGGTGCAGTCCAAGCAGTCGTGTTTTTGCGCTGATTTTTTAGCTCAATAGCAAGGTTGAAATAAAGCCCAAGATTGCGCTCCTCTATGCGCTCTATGGCTTTGCTAGATAGCCCTATGATACTCATTGCAGGTGGTAGCATAAACGCCTTTTGGCTTCCGCCAATGAGTGCGTCTATGTGCGTGGTGTCGATTTTTTCTACTCCCATAGCGGTGATTCCATCTGCGATTATCATTATGCTAGGGTTGTGCTGCTTGATAGATTTTGCGATAGATTCTATATCTATCCTAAGCCCGCCTGCAGACTCGCACACCTGCAAAGCAATCGCATCAATGCTAGAATCAGCTTTTATTGCATCTAGCACTTCATTTGGGCTTGGTGGCGTGTCCCACTCGTGCTTTATCTCTTGGTAAGGGAGATTGTGTGCTTTGGCGATTTTTCCCCATCGCTCGCCAAATTTACCGCAATTTATCGTTAGAATCTTTGAAGTAGTAAGGCTTAGCAAGCACGCCTCCATAGCTCCCGTGCCACTGCTAGCAAGTAGTAGCACTTCAGGCATATCTAGCATTAGCTTTAGCCCTGCTTTTGTTTTGGCAAAAATGGCTTCAAACTCTTTGGTGCGGTGATGAAGTGTGGGTGTAGCCATAGCTTGACGAATGGACTCGGGGATAGGGGTGGGACCGGGAGTGAAAAGTAGCATTTGATTCTCCTTTGGGTAGGTGTGCTTATGTAGTGGGGTTAGAAACCGAAAAATCTAAGCGTGAAAATCTAACGAAGTTATACAAAAAGCGGATTATACAATTTTTCGTATTATTTGGTGTAAATCAACATTGCTTTATATGTGATTTATAAAATTTTTGCTACAATTACACCCGCCTCCTTTCTTGGAGATAAGATTTTGATTTGTGCGCGGGGCGTTTGGCTTCGCGCATAGATTTTGATTTTGTCTTTGATTTTGTGATTTTTGTGGAGGTGTAGCTCAGTTGGTAGAGCAACTGACTCTTAATCAGTGGGTCCAGAGTTCGAGCCTCTGCACCTCCACCACTCCTATTACCCTCCGCTTTTACTACCTTTTATTTTTATTACTTTGTAACTTTGTGGTTTTCCCCTCTTTCCCCCACCTTGATTTCATTATTTCTTTTGATTCTCTAGCTTTGGATTTTGGGCTTAAGCTAAATTGCAACTCCTCCCCTTAAGTCAAAAATAGTGAAAATCTAGCCCAAAATCTAGTGCAAAAAGTGCCTAACTCCCGTGAAATATAGCGCGATATTGTGCTGATTTGCCGCTTCTATCACTTCGCTATCTCGCATACTTCCCCCCGGACAGATTACTGCGCTTACTCCTGCGCTTGCTGCTAAGTCAATACTATCTCTAAAAGGGAAAAATGCCTCGCTAGCTAGCACGCACCCGCGCACATCTAGCCCCATATCATTTGCCTTTGCCAATGCTGCCCTAGAGGCATCCACGCGACTTGTCATACCCATACCTATGGCGACTAACGCGCTGTCTTTGACATAAGCGACACAATTTGACTTAGTAAGTGCGGCTATGGTGTAGGCGATTTCTAAGTCGATTTGCTCTTCTTTTGTGGCTTTTTTGTGGCTTTTTTGCTGCGCGTTTGCTACCTCATCTGTTTTCACACTATCGCTTTGCTGATAGACAAACCCACCCTCGATTCGCTTAAAATCATAGCTAGATTTTGGCAAGGATAGTTTATCTTGCTTGGTGATAAAAATCTTTTGGCGTTTTTTGGTGGATAAAATCTCTAGCGCACCTTGCGTGATGTCGCACGCTACAAGCACTTCTATGTATGTTTTAGACATTTCTTGCGCTAGCTCTTCATTGATTGTGCCATTTATTGCTACTACGCCTCCATAAGCACTTACGCTATCGCATTTTAGTGCCGAAGTGTAGGCTTCAAGCGGTGTAGGCTTTAGGGCGAATCCACAGGGATTGCCGTGCTTGATGATAGAGATAGCGTGTAGATTTTGCTTGGTGTTAAAAGCACTTGCTAGCTTGATTGCTGCATTCATATCTGTTAGGTTATTGAAGCTTGCTTCGCCTTTTAGCGTGTAAAAATGCTTCGTGTAAAAATCGCTTATATGTGGCATTTCATAGAGTGCGCCTTTTTGGTGTGGATTTTCGCCATAGCGCGTTTGGCATACTTTGCGCCCATAGATAAACTCCCACTCCCCAAATCCCTCATTAAATCGCTCATTCATATAGTTTGCTATCATCGCGTCATAGTGCGCTGTGTGGCAAAAAGCCTTTATCATCATTTCTTTGCGAAACTCTATGGTGTTTTGATTGGATTTTAGCTTTTCTAGGGCTAGGGGATAATCGCTAGGACTTGTAAGCACTAGCACGCTAGCATATCCTTTGGCACTAGAGCGCACAAGCGTTGGCCCGCCTATGTCGATATTTTCGATGATTTCGCTAAAGTCATCGGTGCGCTGTGTCGTGGCAAAAAACGGATATAGATTCACACACACTAGGCTAATGTCTTCTATGCCGTTTTGTAGTGCGGCTTTGCAGTCGCTTTCATTATCACGCCGATAGAGTATGCCCCCGTGAATCTTTGGGTGGAGGGTTTTTACCCGCCCATCAAAAAGCTCGGGGCTTTTTGTGTATTCACTCACTTCAGTAGCTTGCAAGCCTGCTTGCTTGAGTGTGGATAGCGTGCCTCCTGTGGATAGTATCTCATAGCCTAGTTTTATTAGCTCGCTAGCAAAATCTACTATTCCTGATTTATCGCTTACACTTAGGAGTGCTTTTGGTTTTGTAGTATTTTTCGCGTTTTTGTTAGAATCCATTTTTTGCCTTTATTTCTTTTTTGTAATCTCATCACGGCTTAGGTGTGGATTTAGCATATTTTGTGGGGTTAGGATATTATCTAGCTCCTCTTTGCTTAGCAGTCCTCGCTCCAAAGCCAAGTCATATACGCGTTTGCCCGTATTTAGTGCTTCTTTGGCGATAGAGGCGGAATTCTCATAGCCTATGTAGGGGTTTAGCGCGGTTACGATTCCTATGGAATTATAAACAAAATCACTGCAGATTTGCTCATTTGCGGTGATTCCGTCAATGCACTTATCCGCGAGTGTTTTCATTGCCTTTTCAAGCATAACGATGCTGTTAAAGAGGCTATATGCGATGACAGGCTCAAAGACATTTAGCTGGAGCTGTCCGCCCTCGCTCGCAAAGGTAACGGTAACATCAGAGCCGATGACAAAAAAGCACACTTGATTTACCACTTCGGGAATCACAGGATTTACCTTGCCCGGCATTATGGAGCTTCCGGGCTGCATTTTTGGCAAATTGATTTCATTTAGCCCGCATTTAGGACCGCTACTTAGCAAGCGCAAGTCGTTGCAGACTTTGGATAGCTTAGCACTTACGCGCTTTAGCACGCCACTGATTTGGACATACGCGCCTGTATCTTGGGTAGCTTCTATCAAGTCGCCCGCCACGATATAGTCGTGCCCGCTTACTTCACGGAGCTTTTTTTCTACCACTTTTGGGTAGTCGGGGTGAGAGTTTATGCCCGTGCCGATAGCTGTGCCTCCCATATTGATTTCAAGGACGAGCTTTCTAGCCTCTAGCACGCGCTGTATGTCCTCGCCCATCATCACTGCAAATGTCTGAAATTCTCGACCTAAAGTCATAGGCACGGCGTCTTGGAGCTGGGTGCGCCCCATTTTTAGCACATTTTCAAACTCTTTTGCCTTGCGCTCGTAAGCCTTTTTTAAATGCTCCATAGCCTTTGCCAAATCGCTTAGATAATCGTGCAATGCCATTCTTAGCGCGGTAGGATAGGCGTCATTGGTGCTTTGGCTTAAGTTCACATGGTCATTTGGGTGGAGGTATTGATACTCGCCCTTTTTGTGTCCCAAAATCTCTAGCCCAATGTTTGCGATGACTTCATTTGCATTCATATTGGTGCTTGTGCCCGCACCGCCTTGAAACATATCCACCACAAATTGGTCATAATATCCTCCCTGTATGATTTTATCACACGCACTCACAATGGCGTCTTTGATAGATTTATCAAGTAGCCCTAGCTCGAAGTTTGCAAGCGCAGCTGCCTTTTTCACGCGGGCGAGATTTCGCACAAAGCGCGGGAAATTCCCGAGTCTGTCGTGAGAAATGTTGAAATTCTCAACCGCTCTAAAAGTCTGCACCCCATAATACACACTATCATCAATCTCTAGCTCGCCGATAAAATCGTGCTCTTTTCGTGTCGCCATTTTTACTCCTTAAAATTTGCTTTTTGAAAGCCTAAAAACCACATAGTATAGTAAAGATTCTATTATAGCGCGTAAATCTGTGTAGAAATCCTATCTCAAAAGTTTTCTATTTTTGCCTTTTGATTTTGTTGCTTTGGATTTTATCGCTTGTGCTTTAGAATTGATAAAAATCACAAAAACCACAAAGAATCGCCAAAACCACCAAAACAAAAGGTTAAAAAATTTTTTACACAAAGGTTACAAAATCTCTCAAAGCTAGAAAAAATCCTCATTTTTCATTGAATATGTCCAAAAACAATGAAATAAAAGCGCGTTTTTTTTTTTTTTGTAGATATAATTTGCCTGCGTTTTTGTAAGCACCGCACCTTAGTAGCCACTAGCACAAAAACATAAAAGTTTTTGATTGTTTTAAGCGAGCTATAAGCTGTGGTTTTACAAATCGCAAAATCTTTGGATAGAGAAAGGAGACTCCCTTATGGAAAAGGACAAAGTGGCGTTTTTTGCTAAGCTCTTTGCACCTGTGGTGTTTGGGCTTATCATATTTATTTTGCCAAAATTTTGGGGCGTAGATGCGCCTGAAGGCTGCTCTTATAACGCGTGGATTTATTTCTCCGTGTTTATGGGGCTTATTTTGGGGCTGATTTTAGAGCCCATTCCGCCTGCGTTTATCGGCGTGATAGCTATTGTCATAGCAGTGGTGCTTCGACTTGGACCAAAAGATTCTGGACTTGTCGATGCCAAAATCACTGCGGCAGCTGCGCTAAATTGGGGCATTAGTGGATTTTCTAACGCGGTTGTGTGGCTTATCTTTGCTGCATTTACCATTGGCTTAGGATTTTCTAAAACAGGGCTTGGCGAGCGACTAGCACTATATCTTGTAAGCAAGCTAGGACGAAGCACACTAGGGCTAGGCTATGCCATTGCGCTAGTGGATTTAATCCTCGCTCCATTTATCCCAAGCAATGCGGCTAGAAGCGGTGGCTCTGTGTATCCTGTCGTAACGAGTATCGCGCCTATGTTTGACTCTCACCCTGATAAAAATCCGCGCAAAATCGGTGCATATCTCATCTGGGTAGGACTAGCAAGTGCGTGCGTATCTAGCTCCATCTTCCTTACAGGGCAAGCTCCAAACCCACTCGCACTTACTCAAATCGAAAAGGGTGGTGCGCAAGTGGTGGATTGGGTAAGCTGGTTTTTAGCGTTTTTGCCTGTGGGGATTATTTTGTTCCTCATTACGCCGATTTTGGCTTATGTCATCTATCCGCCTGAAGTAAAGGGAAGTAAAGAAGTCGTTACTTGGGCGAAAGAAAAATATGACGCGCTTGGCAAAATCACTCGTCCGCAGATTTTTATGATTATCATCGCACTTATCGGGCTTGTGCTATGGGTAGGCGGGAGCTTTTTCCCAAAGAGTGCGCTTTATAACCTAAACGCGACAACTACCGCACTGCTAATGATAGTGCTAATGGTGGCGGCTAAGTGTATCACTTGGCAGGATTTCTTAGGGAATAAGCCTGCGTGGAATACGCTAGTGTGGTTTGCTACGCTTGTGGCTATGGCTGGTGGGCTAAACAATGTGGGCTTTATCTCTTGGCTAGCAAATCTTTTTGATGGCAAGTTTGATGGCGTAGAGCCTATTGTGGCGATTATCGCACTTGTGTTGGTGTTTTCTTGGCTACGATATTTCTTTGCCTCTGGGACAGCGTATGTAACAGCGGTAATGCTTATCTTTGTAACGCTCGTGCAATCAATCCCCGGACTAGATGTCAATAAAACACTCTTGCTTCTTATCTTGCCTATGGGCTTTATGGGGATTATCACTCCGTATGGCACAGGGTGCAGCCCGCTATGGTTTGGTAGCCACTATATCAAAGGACCGACATTTTTCTTGCTTGGCGGTATCTTTGCAGCGATTTATATGGTAATCTATCTGCTTGTAGGAATTCCTTGGATAGATTTCATTATGCCAAATCTTAGCTTGCACGGCGGCGGCGGTGCTTAAAGGCTTTTAAGACAACGCATTTAGCTAGAATTTGATTCTAGCTTTTTCTAGTTTTGGTAGGCACTAGGCGCAAAAGATTTGTGTCTAGTGCCTTTTTTTTGCCCATTTTTTGGCTGGGCTTAGAGTAGTGGGATTTGACTCAAGAGGTTTTGTGAGGGGTTTTGTATGATTGGTTTTTGTGGGATTGGATTTTGTGCAAGAGATTTTATGTGGGGGGGCTTTGGTGTTTGGGCGTTTAGATTGTGTGGCTTTTAGTGCGCTTGGAGGGGTGCGCTTTTAGATTTGGTTTAGGCGAAATCTCTCTCATAGATTCTAAGCAATGCGATAAAAAACACGCTAATAGCAGGACCAAAGATAATCCCCCAAAATCCAAACGCTCCAAGCCCCGCAAAAATGGCAAAAAATATCACAAATTCACTCACTTCTAGTGGCTTATCAAGCAGTTTTTTATTTACTATGCGAATCAAAAATGGCTTGACTACGCTATCGATGATAAATGCTATAAACACCACGCTATACACTGCCAAAAACACCGCAGCAAAAAGATTTCCCTGCGCAAAAAGCACAGCACAAGTAGGAAGCCACACTAGCACACCACCGATGATAGGGATAAGGGAGCAAATCCCATAAAGCAGTCCCAAAAGCACTCCATCAAGCCCAAATGCCCACGCACACACTCCAAAAGCAACACCTTGTAAGCAGACATTTAGAATCGTAGAGAAAAACACCACTCTAAGCACGCCATTTATCTCGCCTGCGACAAGGGCGATTTGCTCGCTTTTGAATGGCAAAATCCGCTCCATATACTTATAAATCCGCCCTCCATAATAAAAAAACACAAACAAAAACACCGCGATAAAACAAATATCTATGACAAAGCTTACACTGCTCATAAGCACATAAGAGGCGATTTTGGTGGCATTTGCCACGATAGAGGATAGAGAAAACTTTGATAAGAGATTTTCTTCTAATGGTAGATTTACTTTAATCGGTATGAGGGATAAAATCTGGGTGATTTTGTCATTTGCTTGGCTATATAGCGATTGGGCTTGTAGCCAATCAACGCTAAGAAGCGATAACGCCCCAAGATGAATGATAAAAAACAGCGGCACGATGATTAGCAAAAGTAGCACACATACGCTAAGGAGCGAAGACAAAGCATTGCTTTTGATAAAGGTAGAAAACCACTGCTTGATAAAATAGCTAGCGATACATAGTAGTGCTGCTATACAAAGGGCGTTTAAAAACGCATAATAAAGCCACGCCATAAGGGCTAGCGAGACACAAAAAGCAAGCCCAAAAAACACTTGCGCGCGAAAAGAGTGATGAGGGTTTTTTGCTAGATTTTGCGCACTTTTTGTGGGCTGTGAAGTTTGTGGTGGTTGGTTTGGTGTGTTGTCTTTTGGTGTGCTTTGCGTCAAATCTTGCGTGTTTTGCTCTTCTTGCGATTTTTGTGTGCTTGGTAGATTTTGGGATTTTGGCTGGGGGTTGTTGTAAATTTTGCTTGAGATTTTGTCCAAAATTTTGTTTAGGATTTTCATAAGATTCCTTTTTATGTTCTTTTGGTTATTTTGGCTGTTGTTTTAGCATTGCTTTATTTGTAGCTTGCTTGCTGTTTAGCTTTAGCCTTGCTTTTGTAAGTCGTTTTTGTGGTGGTTTTTTGGATTTTTACAAAGACTTTTAGGGCTTAGATTTTGGTTTTATACTTTGCTTTAGATTTTGTGCACTTTGCTTTGGATTTGGCGAGTTCATTATCGCGCTTATCACTGCTACTCCTGCTATGTTTGTGTTTGCTAGAGAGTGGATATTTGCCTCATTTATCCCACCGATAGCTACTATGGGCAAGTCTTTTGAGATTTTTTGGGCGACTTGCTCTATGATACTAGCTAGCCCATCTATACCTATGGTAAGTGCGTCTGCTTTGCTTTGCGTAGGGTATATCGCGCCCACTCCTAGATAGTCTGCATAAAGCAAATCTTTTGCTAGCTCATCTACTTCATTTAGCTGATTTACACTCACACCCAAAATCTTATCCTCACCCAAAATCCTCCTAGCCACTTGGGCTGGCAAATCGTTTTTGACACCGATATGCACTCCGCTTGCACCACACGCTAGGGCTATGTCTATCCTGTCATTGATGATAAGCGGGGTGGAGTGTCTATCACAAAGTGCCTTTAGCTTGCAAGCAAGAGCGTAAAATTCTCTTGAGCTAAGGTGCTTTTGCCGTAGTTGCACTACACTTACCCCACCTTGCAGTGCATCACCAACTATGCCCAAAAACTCCTCATCGCTCCTCTCCCCCCTGCTAGCGACAAGATATAGGCTAAGATTTTGCGTGATATTTTTTCGTGCCAAAGGATTCCCTAGATTTTGGATTGCGTGATTTTGGGGCTTTTAGGAGTAGATTTTTTGATTTTCTACTTTTGTGGCGTATTTGTCTTGTTTTTTGGATTTGGTTTGCCAAAGATTTTGGCTTAGATTCCAAGTGCGCCGTTAAAGTCGTTTTGCACGCCTAGTGTGTCAAGCACGGAGGCTATCATACCTCTATGGTGCGTGCCGTGATTGAGTATCCCAAAGATGAATTGATACACAGGCTTTTTCATCGCTCCCCACGGGAAAGCTAGCTCTTTTATCGCGCTAAAATCGCCTATCCCCTCAATCACTTGCAAAATGTAGCTATCGATTTCCTCCCTTGCGGCAAAAAGATTTGTCGCGTCATTTGCTATCTCGCTTTTGAGGGCAAAGGGAGATTCTAGCATTGCCTCGATTTTGCTTGCACTTGGTGGATTCTCACAAAAGGACGCAAAATAGTCTTTGAAAAAACTCGCATCGCCTGCGGTGTAATGCACCATAGTGCCGATAATGGACTTGTAATAAAGCCCCCTATCTTTGTGCAATGCCACCTCATCTAAATCCTCAAGCACCTCTATCATCGCGCTATTTGCGCTTTGGTTATACCTGCCCATAAGTAGCAGTATGTCTTTTTGCATTGTTTCTCCTTAATTTTCTACACTTGGTATTTCTATGAAAGGCGCACAAAACACACCAAAAACACTCAAATACGCTACAATTCTAACACCTAAAACTTAAATATTGGACGAATTTTGTAAATTTATATGCCAAGAATGATAAAAAAGCGCGAAAAGTAACAACAAAAACTTAAAACAAGGAGCGATACGATGAGCAAAACCCTCCAAATGCAAACAATCACTCTGCATAAATACTGCGCAAATGGCAATGATTTCCTTATCTTTCACACGATTGTAGAAGCGGATTTTAGCTCGCTTGCTGTGAGGCTTTGTGATAGATTTCGCGGTATAGGAGCAGATGGGCTAGTGGTGGTGCTTCCAAATGACACAAGCACACAAAATACCGCGTATAAGTGGGATTTTTATAACTCTGATGGGAGCAGGGCAAATATGTGTGGCAGTGCGAGCAGATGCGTGGGGCATTATGCCTTTGGAGCGGGGCTAGCAAAGCAAAGGCACAGCTTCCTAAGTGGCGCAGGTGTCATAGACATAGAAGTAAATGGCGAAATCGTGCAGGCAAATCTAGGGAAATTTCACAGCCTAAAAAAACTTGGCACGCTAAAAGAGATTGTGCTTTTGCGGGATATTACCGAGTATATGACAAAGATTCAGACTTCGCAGACTTCACTAAAGGCGATAAAAGAATCCAAAGATTCTAGTATGGATATGGCACTGCGATGGGCGATAGGGGATTTTGGCGGGGAGGAGCTAGATGGAGAGTTTGGGAGGGATTTTGTAGAGGAGAGTGAAAAGCTAGCTAGAGATTGCCTTGATACGCTTGAGACACTCAAAAATAGCCAATGGTTTTCTCTAAACACAGGCGTGCCTCATCTTGTGTGCTTTTTGCCAGCGCACTTGCTGCCAAAGGCTAGAGATACCGCGCAAGCAAAGCCGATTTTAGCCATACTTAGAGATAAATTTGATGCAAATATCACTATCGCACACAAAATCGATGATAAGCGCGTGGAGTTTGCTACTTATGAGCGGGGCGTAGAGGGAGTAACGCTATCTTGTGGTAGTGGTATGGCAGCCGCGCTTGTGGTGGGGTATCGGTTTTATGGAGTGGATAGCAGTGCTAGGCTTATCCCACCTAGTGGAGAGCCAGCGCAAGCTAGCGAGGATAGCAATGGCTGCGTATCTCTAAGGGGTGCGGTATCTCATATCGCTACCTGCATAGTAGATGAAGCATTGCTAAAGTGAATTTAGAATATTTGATAGTTTAGAAATTTGAGAGTGAATATTTAGCGCGTTTTTGCAAAAAATATCGTGCAAATCCAAACCAAAATCGCCACAAAAAACCAAAAATATCGCGAAATACTACAAAAACAGCACCAAAAACACCACTAAGTAATGTGATATTTGTGATTTTTTGTAAAAAAAGTGTTAGAATCTGGTTTTTGGCTAGAAAGCTAAATACAACAACCAAAGGAGTAAGTAATGAAAAAGTCAGGCAGAATCTCTATGTTTGCAGGAGTGGCGTTTGGAGTGGCACTTGCAGGAAGTCTAGCTAGCTTGCAAGCCCTCACTACCGAGCAATCAGCCCAAATCCAAAAACACAAGCAAGACCAAACGCAAAAATATATCCAAGATATACAAAACGCGTTTAAATCAAGGATAAGCTCCCTAGAATCTATCCTAAAGGTTATCCTAAAAGCCGAGCAGAAAAATCGCTCAAAAACTGACAACCTTATCGGCAGTGGTTATGAGCATTTTTATAGCAAGTTTAAAGACAAAAATGAAAATATGAAAGAGATAGAGAAATGGCACAACGAAACTATGCAGCAAACAAAAACAAAGGCTAGAGAATCAGCGCAAAAATATGGAATTATAAGCGATTTTGGTGCGTTTGAAGCTGCTCTAGCAAAAATCTCTAGCCCGTTTTTGGCTAAACTAGAGGAGGCAAAAAAAGAGCTACAATCTAGCCAAGAGCAAGAATCCATATATAGAGAAAAAATGGGGTGGATTTTGCAAGAGTTTGAAAACGAGCATACAGAGATTATGGCTGGTGCTTATGACGCATTTAGCGAGAAAATCGAAGCGATTCATAAATAGGCTTTTGTTTTTTGTGGCTTGTTTTTGCGTGGGCTTGGCTTGTTTGTCAAGTCCGCTTAGATTTGGGACTTTGTCATATTGAGCGTAGCGAAATATCTCAAAAAATAACCCCAAAAAATATGCGAATAGAGATATTTCGCTACGCTTAAGTATGACAAAAAGCAAAGTATGACAAAAACACCTCTTAAACACGACAGATTCCCCTACCAAATACGACAAAGCACCTTTTGATATGATAAACCCCGCTTCTCCCAACTTCAAGCGATAAAATCGCTCAAACACTAGAAGGCTTCTTAAAGCCTAATTAGACATTGCAAAACCTCAATTTGCCACTATTTTGTCGCGCTATCTAGCGTGGTTTTTAAGTCTTTTATGCCATCTACTATGGTGGGGCTTACGCGCAGTAGCCTATGTGCCTTTGGGTATGTAAAAATCGCGTTGTTTTTGTAGGCTTTTAGGTTTTTTAGTGCTGGATTTTGGGCGATGAGGGTGGATATATCATTTGCTTGCACGCCAAGTATGAGTATGTCTGGGTCGGCTTTTAGCAGAAATTCATTTGAGAGTATGGGGCGGGCGACATTGGTAGTGATAGTTTTGTTTTGTAGCCCTAGCAAGCGCAAAATATCTGCGATTACGGAGTTGTCATTAAACGCCATTAGGGGATTGCTACTATATAGAAATATCACGCTTTTTTGTGGCTTTTGGTTTTGCTGTGTGGCTTGGAGGGATTTTATCTCGCGCTTTGTTTTGTCTATGAGCTGCGCTCCTTTTGCTTCCTCGCCTAGCAGGGTAGCGATTTTGGCGATATTTTCATACATATCTTCTAGCCTATCTGCTTGTAGATATGCCGTTTGAATCCCTAGATTTTCTAGCCTCTCTTTTAGCCCGAGAGAGTATAGGCTCAAAATCACAAGAGTGGGCTTAAATGATAAAATCTTTTCTACCGATGGGTTAGAAAAGCTCCCTACACTTGGTAGCTTTGAAGTGTGCTCTTGGGGGTAGATATGGGATTGCTGCATTGTAGCGATTGCTTTTATGCTATCTTGCTTGCCAAGCAGGTAGATGATTTCGATACTTGCGGGGTCTAGCACGACTAGCCTCATCTCTTTTGCTTGCTCTAGGCTAAAATCTTTGGCTTTAGTATTTGTAGCGAGATTTTGAAGTGCTAATGCGTGCGTGCCAAATGCCCAAAGCAGTGCCACTACCAAAATCTGCCATAGCTTTTTGTGCGATTTATTGCGCGATTTTTTGCAAAAGTCCGTGTGCAAGTGTTTGTGCAGGTTTTGCAAGCCTTTAGGCAAAATCTGCACAAATATATTGCCTATATTGTTTTTTGTGTCGTTTGTGTTTTTATCACTCATTGTTGATTCTCCTTATTTGGTTTTAGAGGTAGGACAAATGGAATTTCTTTGCCGTAAGCTACTTCATAAATCACTTTGCAATCTAGCCCATACACTTCCTGTAAAATCTTAGGGGTAAAAAGCTCTTTTGGGCTACCTTGCGCGTAGATTTGCCCATCTTTTAGCAAGATGATATTTTTGCAAAAAAGCGAGGCGAGATTTAAATCGTGCAGGACTGCTATGATAGCGATACTGCGTGATAAAAGTCCCTCACAAAGCCCTAGCAATTCTAGCGCATAGCTCATATCTAGTGCGCTTGTTGGCTCATCTAGTAGCAAAATCTTTGGATTTTTTAGCAGTGCCCTGCCAAGTAGGACACGCTGAAACTCCCCACCGCTAAGGCTTAAAATATCACGCTCTAAAAACCGCTCTATATCCAAATCCCTAGCTACTGATTCTACTTGTGATTTGTCGTGGCTATCATAGTCGCCAAACGCCTTCTTAAGCGCACTATATCGCCCCATAAGCAAAAAGTCCATTACAAGCAGTGGAGAGTTTATGGCGGATTTTTGAGGGACAAAGCCGATAAGGGAAGCTAGGGATTTTATGTCATACTCTTTTATGTTTTTGCCCAAAATCTCTATCTCGCCTTTGGCAGGGGCTAAAAATCCTAGTATGTTTTTTATAAGCGTGCTTTTGCCCGAGCCATTTGCACCCAAAATCCCTACAAAATCCCCACTTCGCACGGCAAAGCTAATGTCTTGCAAAATCGGGCTTTTGCCATAAGAAAAACTTAGATTTTTTACAGATATGGATTCCATAAGATTTGCTATTTCCTTGCCATTTCTTTAATCACTGCCTTATCACTTGCGCAAATCATTTGCAAAATCTTAAATGCGACTTCTAAAGCCTAGCTGACTTTAGCGCGAGATACAAAAATATAGGCGCACCAAAAAACGCTGTGATGATTCCTATGGGAATCTCAAATGATTGCACACTTCGCGCGATAGTGTCGCAAAAAAGCAAAAATAGCCCACCAAGTGCGCTGCATAGTGGCAGGACAAGAGCATTGCTATAATCGCGCAGGGCAAGCCGAACAATGTGAGGGATAATAAGCCCCACAAAGCCGATAAGCCCGCTAAAAGCCACGCCAAAGCTCACACTTAAGCTAGAGATGATGAGTAGATTTCGCTTTAGCTTTTTTGCATCTAATCCTAGATTTTTTGCCTCCTCATCGCCACTTAGGATTATGTTTAGTCCATTTCTATGGGCGTAGAAATACCCTAGACACACCACAAGCACCGCGCTTAAAATCCACACTTTATACCACGCACTCAATCCCAGATAGCCCATAAGCCACGCGATGATTTTGAAGCTTGACTCACCGATGATATACATAAATAGCGAGCTAATCGCACCCAAAAACGAGCTAATGGCGATGCCAATGATTAGCAGCGTAGTGATATTTGTCCTCTCTTGCAGGGCAAAGATAAGTAGTGAGAATGTAGCACAGCATACAAACCCAACCACACCGTAATACACATCATCAAGCCCGATAAAATGCGCTAGCACCGCCCCAAAAGTCGCAGCAGAAGCGATACCGATGATATATGGGTCTGCGATTGGGTTTGCAAAGATGCTCTGCGTAACCGCGCCAGATGAAGCTAGAAGCGCACCGATAAGCACTGCTAGGAGGATTCTAGGCATTCTCACTTCCCACAAAATCCTAGAATCCAAATTCTCATTTACAGGCGGGCTAAAATCAAATGCTTTGCTAAAATATCCAAAATCTATGCCAAAAATCGCCCTGCAAAGCCTAGCCACTCCCCACACCTCATCACTATCGCCAAACACAAGTGCCACCAAGCCACATAGACAAAATCCTAGCGCAATACAAACGCTCAAAATCCAAACGCGCTTGTGGCTGTGGCGGGTGGGTGTTTTTGTGGTGGCTTGCTTGGTTTGTGGTGGCTGCATATTTTTCCTTATGTTTTTGTTTGGCTTTGATGAGGTTTTGGTAGATTTTGGCTTGGTTTCTCTTTTTTGGTTATTCGCATTTTTGGTGTGATTATGAGAAAAACAAAAAATGATACAAAATATTATTTATAACTCTCTTATAATTTGCTTAAATTTTGATTTAAATTTTGCAAAATGTTGGATTTGTGATTGGATTTTGTGAAGTGATTTGGGTGAGTTTTACCAAAAAAGCAAAGCCAAAAACAAAGCAAGCGCAAAAAGCACAAATAAAATCAAGTGGGATAAAAAAGAGTATCAAATAAAGTGTGGAGAAGTATAAAAAGCGCAAGAAAAAGCTAAAATCTGTAAGAATCAAAAGAGGTAGTTTTGTGGATTTTGCTTGTGGATTTTGGTGGCCTTAGTAATTTGTCCTAAATAAAGGCTTTTACTAGGGTTTTCACTAGATTTTGTCTAAAGGCTAGCAAAAACGACTTAAATAGCCACGACAAATACAACAACAAATCCGCCAAATATTTCAAAAGGCTAACAAAAAGATTTTGGCAAAATCTTGCCAAATCACTCAAATCCTATTTAAGCCTACTTAAATGTCGTGCCACCATCAATTACGATTGTTTGTCCTGTGAGCCACGCACTTTGGGCATTATCACAGAGGAAATACGCCGCACCTGCCAAATCTTGTGGCGTCCCCATTCGATTTAGCGGGGATTGTTCCTCGACTTTGGCTCGCACTTCGGCATAGTCTGGGAATGCCCTAAGCGCGTCTGTATCGATAGGACCACCACTTACGGCATTTACGCGGATTCCCCATTCGCCTAGCTCGGCTGCTGCGTATTTCACCATTGTTTCTACGGCGTTTTTAGAGTTGCCGTGCCCTGCGTAGTTTGGCATATACACGAGATTGCCCGTAGAGCTTAGCGACACGATTGCCCCGCCTCCTACTTCTTTCATTCGCTTTGCCGCTTCTTGCGCACCTACGACAAACGCTAGCACGGTAGCAGTGTAGATATTATTGAGTCCTCTTGGACGCAATCGCATAAAAGGACCAAACCCGCCTGCCACGCTTTTGCCATAAATGATTGCATTGGAGACAAAAAAATCCACGCGTGAAAAATCCGCATCAATCTTGCTAAAAAGCTCAACATACTGCTCTGGCTCAAGCACATTTAGCGGGTAAAATCGCGCTTTTATGCCGTATTTGGATTCTACATCGCTAGCGATTTTGCTTGCTTCTTCTTCGTTTTTGTTGTAAGTGAAAGCCACATTCACGCCGTTTTGGGCGAATTTATACAAAATCGCCTTGCCTATGCCTCTTGTCGCTCCACTTATGACAAGCGTCTTGCCTTTCATCTCGCTTGCGCCACAGCAGGCATTTTTATTAGAATCTACACTCATTTGCACACCTCATATTGTTGTAAAATCTGCTCAATCAAACGCATATTTTCCACGCTAGGAGCGACCAAAGGTAGCCGATACTCTAGTGTGGGTATAAGCCCGCTCAAAAACATCGCAGCTTTGATAGGTATAGGATTGCTTTCGCAAAATAATACCGAATTTA
Organism: Helicobacter macacae MIT 99-5501; assembly: GCF_000507845.1. Lineage (NCBI taxonomy): Bacteria > Pseudomonadati > Campylobacterota > Epsilonproteobacteria > Campylobacterales > Helicobacteraceae > Helicobacter > Helicobacter macacae. Next base: position 98,815 of record NZ_KI669454.1, read on the forward strand.
TATCATAAAGTTCATTATTTATCGCTTTAGATTCCAATATTTTGCCCTCAAGCGCGTAGTGTGTGAGCTGGGCGATTTTGTCTGGCAAAAGATTGCCCGTTACACTGATTACACCTTTTCCGCCGTTTGCTAGGATTGGGTAGTTTATAGCGTCTTCTCCGCTAAAGATTGCTAGCCCCTGCGCGTGGGTGTTTAGCTCGATGATTCTCTCCATAGAGCCGCTGGCTTCTTTTATCGCAGTGATATTTGGCACTTCTTCAAATAGCCTTATAGCTGTGCTTGTTTCGATATTTACTCCTGTGCGGGAGGGGACATTGTATAGCACAAGTGGGATTTCTACGGACTTCGCTACGGCTTTGTAGTGCTGATATAGCCCCTCTTGGCTTGGCTTATTGTAGTAGGGCGATACGCATAGTATGCCATCAGCCCCACACTCTTGGGCAAATTTGGCTAGCTCGATAGCCTCGCTTGTGGCATTACTCCCCGCTCCTGCTAGGACTTTTGTCTTGCTTCCTTTGCAGACGCTTACTGCCATTTCTATGCACTGCTTATGCTCGCTGTGGCTTAGTGTGGCGGATTCTCCCGTAGTCCCCACAGGCACACACGCGTCCATTCCACAGCGGATTTGTCTGCGCAACAGGCTCATAAATGTCGCTTCATCTACCTTGCCGTCTTTAAATGGCGTGATAAGCGCACTCATCGCTCCTTGCATCATCGCTCCTTTTGGCTTATATTTGCTATTTTAGATTTTGTTTTTAGGGCTTTTTAAAGCATTGTTTTTGGATTTTGAGTGGTGTATTTTAGCATATTTTGTTGATTTTTCTTATTTTGATTATTTTTTGGCTTTTGACTTGCAAAATCTATTTTGGTAGCAAAAAATTGGGTGGCAAAAATGAAGTGGCAAGAGGTGGCAGAAAGTTTTACAAAATTTACACAAAAAATGACAAAGGTTAAAAATCCGTTTTTTTTTTTTTTGTAGTATTGAGTTGCTTTGCTGATTTTTGATTGATTTTTGTGATTTGTGAAATATGTCGGGTGTGGAGCAAATCTATCAAGCAATCTCTAATGCAAAATCTAAAAATCTTTTTATTAGATTTTGCTTGCAAAAGCGGTGGAGCGATTTTTTACAAGGAGTTTGAGATGTTAGCAAATGCTTACAAGAGGGGAGCTACGCGCTCTCTTTCACGCTTGGTGCGGGCTATCAGCTAAGCTATGGTGGAAATGGAGCGACTACAAATCGTGTGGCTATCACTCAAGCGGTGGCAAATGAGTTTGTCCACAGCCACAAAATCTCTTTCCAAGTCCCCTACAAAGTCTCCAAAAATTTTACCATAGTCCCACATATATGCTGGTATAACTCCTACTTGCGCAAAGCCGATAGACAGCAGGGCGGTATCACAGGCGTTGTGCGCTTCCGCTATGATATATAGTGGTGTTGTCATAGCTAGGCTTATAGTCGGCTAGCGCATTTTCTAACTTGCGTGGTGGTTTAGTGTGGATTTGCTAGATTTTAGCAATCTAGTCGCCACGCAAATATTTGTGTCTACTTTGTTTTGGAATCTATCTTTTGCTTACTTAACTTTTTTTGCTTGCTTTTTACTTTACTTGTTTTTTGACTTGCTCTTTACTTGTCCCCTGCTTTTTAATTGCGTGCTTGGCTTTTGATTCTTGTTTAAGCCAAAGATTCTAAATATGCTATAATCGCGTTTGCTAAATTTGCCAAAAATCAAAAAAGGAACTACGATGTTTGATATGCTTGATATATCTTCTTGGCTACTTGTGCTTGTAGCTTTCATCTGCGCTCTAGCACTACTGAAAGTAAAATCCCTAAAATCACTCCTAGCAAATACCCAAAACCTACTCTACTCCGCACAGCTAGAAGCCAAAGAAAAATCCCAATCCCTAGCACAGCTAGAAGCCAAACTAGAATCCTCCAACCACTTCTATGCCCAAGCCCTAAAGGATAAATCAACCCAACTAGATGAGCTAAAGCAAAACCAAAAAGGCGAGCTAGAAAAGCTAGAAAAACGATATGAAAATAGCCTAAAAACACTCAAAGAGGAGCTAGAAAAAAACCTAGAAATCCAAAAAACTGCCTTGCTAAATCAAAACAAAGTAATGCTAAATAAAGATTCTAGGGAATTGCTAGAAGAGATTTTCACCCCGCTAAAAAAGGAAATGGAAGGCTATTCTAAAAACTTGATTGCAAATGAAGCAAGCCTAAAAGAGAATATCTCGCATATCTTTACCTACTCGCGTAAGTTGGGCGAGGACGCAAACAAGCTAGCCCAAGTCCTGCAAGGCGAAAAAAAGGTGCGGGGGAATTTTGGCGAGCTACAACTAAAAGCCGTGCTAGAATCAAGCGGTTTGCAAGAGGGGGTAAACTATGAACTTCAAAGTAGCTTTAGCGATGATGATAGTGGGGTAAGCAAGCGGTTTGTTCCCGATGCAGTGGTGTATTTTGATACCAAAAGCGGGATTGTGATAGATTCTAAATTTTCACTGCCAAATCTGCCAAGTGCGGACTCTACACATTCTTTAGATTCAAATATGGGGCTTGAGAGTGATTCTCTGCCAAAAGGCGAAACCCCAAGTGATATACAAAATCTACCAAACAATTCTACAAATGCCACAAATATCACAAACACTACAAATCCCGCACCAAACGCGCTCTCAAACTCGCTTCTACAAGCCCAAATCGCCAAAAATCTAAAATCTCGCATAGATGAGCTAGCAAAAAAGAACTATCAGAGATTTCGCTCTAGCAATCCTAGATTTAAAAATGCCAAAATGCACGAGTTTGTATTGCTTTTTGTGCCATATCAAAACATACTAGATATGGCATTGGAAGCGGACGCGTATATCTATCAATATGCTTATCAAAAGGGAATCTACCTCACCACGCCACACACGCTTTTTATGGCTCTAAAAACTATAAGCATAGGCTGGGTGCATATACAGAGTGATGAGAAAGTGCAGAGGGCGTTTGAAGAGATTGGCAGATTTTATGATAAGTTTGCTTCGTTTTATGAGGACTTTGAGCGGCTAAAAAAGACACTCAAGCAAGCCCAAAACACAAGCGATGAAATGGAGACAAAGATAAATGGCAAAGGTGGGCTTAGCTCGCGAGCAGAGACACTAAAAGAGCTAGGTGCAAAAACCAAAAAATCCCTACCAAAAATCAGAGAAGCTCAAGATGAAGACCAAGACTTAGATAAGCTGGACAAAACAAAAATCATTGATAATGATGAGAAATGGGAGCTAGTGGTAGACTCTAAAGAGATAGATGAGCTTAGCCAATCTAGGGATATGCCTGAAGTGTAGCAAGCGCAAAGTAAGTGCAGAGGTGTAGCGCAGAGGGAAGCGCATAAGGTTGGGTGCAATGCAAGAATAATCAAGGCAAGTAAGAGATAATGTGTGATAAAAGTCTATTAACGCTTTTTTTGTCTTTGTGGATTACAATGCGATTTTAATAAATCTTAAGAAAATCAGCGATTGGAGCAAAATCTAAAATCTAGCCCAAAAAAATCTCAAAAAAAAGGAGAATCCAAAATGATACAAAAATGTCTTTTTCCAGCAGCAGGCTATGGCACGCGCTTCCTCCCTGCTACAAAGGCTATGCCAAAAGAAATGCTCCCCGTGCTTGCAAAGCCACTTATCCAATACGGCGTAGAGGAAGCTCTAAGTGCTGGCTGTCATACGATGGCGATTGTTACGGGGCGGGGTAAGCGCAGTATCGAAGACCACTTTGACATAAGCTATGAGCTAGAGCACCAAATCAAAGGAACGGATAAGGAGTTTTTGCTAAATGAGGTGCGCTCTCTCATCACGCAATGCACTTTTTCCTACACTCGCCAAAACGAAATGAAAGGGCTTGGGCACGCGATTTTGACAGGGGAAACGCTCATAGGTAATGAGCCTTTTGCAGTGATTTTGGCTGATGACTTGTGCTACAACGATGGCGATGGCGTGCTAGCCCAAATGACAAAACTCTATGCCAAGCATAAATGCTCTATTGTCGCTATCGAGGAAGTGCCACTAAGCGAGGTGGACAAATACGGTGTAATCGCAGGGGAGGAAATCTCTCCAAATGTCTATCGCGTAAGCAAGATGATAGAAAAGCCAAGCCAAAAAGAAGCCCCATCAAATCTCGCAGTCATCGGCAGATATATACTCACACCTGATATTTTTGACATTTTGCGAGTAACGCCACCCGGCAAAAAGGGCGAAATCCAAATCACAGACGCGCTAATGGAGCAGGCAAAAAACGGACGCGTGCTTGCGTATAAATTTCAAGGGAAGCGATATGATTGCGGGAGCTTAGATGGGTTTGTCGAAGCGATAAATGCGTTTTATCAGCACCAAAAGGCAAACAAGCAAAAAGACAAATAGCGGTGGGATAAAGGTGGTGCGAAATAATAGCCACGCGTGCAAAAGGCAAAAAAGCACAAAATGCTAAAACTCAAGCAAAACCAAAGGATAAACCAAAAGATAAAGCAAAAAGCCGTTTGTGCTAAAATATTTATACTAAAAAAGGGCATTTACATTCTAAGGAGTAGCAATGTTTAATCACGGGTTTTTCGCGCTATTTTTGATTTTGGCATTTGGGCTTGGCTCGGTGCTACTTGTGTTTGGGCTTGTGGCGCGTTCGGCGTTTGGCGTGCGTCCTCCTAAGCCAAAGCAATTTACCATAAAGGATTTTCGCGCACTTATCCCTGATGCCAAAACTCAAGCCAAAGCCTTAGAGCTAGTGGATATGTTTATCAAAAAGTTTAATATCATCGCACCGCAATCCCCTCAAAGACAAGAATGGCTTGATGCGGTAAAAGAGCTAGTATCGCTAGATAGTATAGACACGGACAAAGCCGCTGAAATACGCGAGCGGCTCATATCTAAAAATCCTAATTTGCAAAATGATATAACGCAACTTGTCGGCAATGCTTTGAAAAATAAGAAAAGCTAGGGGTTTTGTATTTCACTTTTTGTCATACTTAATCGAAGCGAAATATCTCTATCTGCATATTTTTGGGGGTTATTTTTTGAGATATTTCGCTTTACTCAAATATGACAAGAAGTCGCTACGATTTTACTTGCGAAGTTTTTTACTTACAGCTTGTAGCCGATTTGGAGGTAGAAGCTAGCCCCTGCTACTTTATAATAGTCCCAATATCTATTGTTTGTCATATTTAGAAATTGCGCGGATATGTCAATCCCATTTGCAAAGGCATAGCCCGCTTTGGCGTTTAGGGTAAATTGCTCATCATAGCTATAAAGAGAACCCCAAAGCCTTGTGTTTGCATCATCGTAGAAAAACGCGCTTGTATAGTGTGCCCACAAAGAGCCATAAAATCCGTATTTTGGTGCGTAAGATAGAGTGAAGTTTGCGCTATGTTTGGGGATAGCTGGGAGGGCGTTGCCTTTGGTGTTTTGGTTTGGGTTAGCACTTGTGTTGGTTAGGAATTGTGTATTTGTAAGCGTGTAGTTTGCGCTAAAGGCTAGGGCGCGATAGATGGGAATCTCTAGGGCGTATTCTATGCCATTGATTCTAGCTCTGCCTGCGTTTTTTCGCATTATAGGCGTGTTTTGAGTGCCATCGCCTGTTTGGTATATCATATCAAACATTTCTATGTTGTAGAAATAAAGGCTTGTGTTTATCCATTTGCTTTGGTATTGCGCACCGATTTCAAAGCTTAGTGCTTGCTCGTGCTTTAGGTTTGGATTGTGCGCTCTTTGCTCAGTGCTTCCACTGCCGAAGTTGAAAAAGTATTTCTCTCTCATCGTTGGCATACGAAATCCATATCCTACGCTAGTTTTTAGGGTAAGGTTTTGCTGCGTGGTGGAGCTAAGTAGTGGAGTGTAGTGCAAGGCTAGATTGGGACTAAAGATAGGCAAGTAGGTGGTGGCAAAGTTTCTATTTAGCTCTGCGTTGCTAGCATTTTCTTTGTCTTCTATGTAGTTGTCGAAATTTACCCAATTATCAAACCTGCCTGCTAGAGTAGAGCCAAATTTGCCATACTTGCTAGAATCTACCCAAAGAGAATTAAGAGAGCCATATATTGAGCCTATGAATGTTTCTCCTCCGTATTTGTTGTAGTAGCCACTTCTTGTGCTAGAATCACGCCAATTTGTAAGAATGGGCGTTGTCTGCACTATATGGTGGTAGCGAAACTGCGCTCCTAGCGTGAATTTTTGCCTATCATAGTGCAAATCCTCATAGATGAAGTCTAGATAGTTGTTGCTTGTGTCGATGTCTTGCCCTCTACCTTTCCCGCTAGAGAAGTTTCTATTTGTATCGCTATTTTCTGCGTCCTGCCACTTGCTAAGGAGATTTAGACTAGAGGCTTGGATACGAAATATGCCATCATCAAAGCTATGGAGGTAGTTTAGGCTAGCTAGTATGTGTGAGTAAGTGCCTAGCCCTGTTTGTCCGCTACCGATGAAGTAGTTTTGGTTGTTTATGGTGTAGGTGGGATTTCCGCTGGTATCTCTTAGGTAGGTTTTGTAGTTTTTGGTGTCGTAGTTGTGGTTTGAGAAGCGAAATGTCGCGCTTAGCTCATCTCTCTCTCCTAGCTCATAGCTAGCTTTTATGCCTATGTCGTAGGTGTTTACCTCTCTTTCGCCATTTGTGCCTATGATATATCTACCTTTGTTGTCTATATAGTAGCCACTTAAGCTATTTGTTTGTCCATTCATCGTTGTGGCATTTACATAAGCGGGCGAGTTGGCATATACTTCACTTCGCTTAAACCCTCCGTGAATCTTCACTTTTAGCTTTTTCTCCAAAAAGGCATTGCCCACGCTTAAGTAAGCACTCGCGACATTTCTATCTGCCTCGCCGTCTATGAAAGCACTTCCATAGCCTGCGTTAGCCTTTATCTCTAGCTTTTTTGGCATAGCGGTGATGAAATTTATCGCACCACCTATCGCGCCTGTGCCATACACCGCAGAGGACGCTCCTCTAGCGATTTCTACTCGCTCTACTTCGTTTAGGAATATTTGGTTTAGGATTCTAGCTTCGCCCTCCAAATCGCTAAGTATAACGCCATCTAGCAAGACTAGCGTGCCGTAGTTTATCCCGCGTATTTTTACCTTTGGGCGGGGGTTGAAGCTGGTGTTGTTGTCGATATGGACACCTGCTTGCTTGGAGATAATGTCTGTGATTTTGGTATTTGCTTGCGTAGAAATCGCTTTAGAATCGATGATTGAGACATTGCCCGGAATGCTAGCTATATCGCTTGCAAGCGCAGAACCTGTGGTAACCACTCTATCAAGCTCTTTTGTCTCTATGGGGTTTTGGGTGGATTTGGGTGGCTTTGGCTGTGCTGGTGTCGGCGGTGTGTGTGGCGTGTCGGTGGATTGTTGGGTGTGTTGCGTAGAATCTAGTGAGGGGCTTTGTGTAGCTTGTGTGGGCTTTTGTGTGGAATCTAGTGGGGGTTCTTGTGTGTCTTGCGTCTTATCTTCTGTTTGCATTCCTTGCCCCGCTTGCTCTGTGTGGCTTGCTTGGGCTTCTTGTCTTGCTTGTGCGCTTTGGGATTGTGGAAAATCTTGTGTGCTTGTTATGGATTGTGTAGTTTGCGTGGTTTGTGCTTGCGTGGGTTGCGCAGGTTGGGTAGAATGTGCTTGATTTTGCTCAAGTTGATTTTGCGAGGGTTGATTTTGTGTGGCTTGTGGATTGGCATTTAGCGAGCACAGATAGCTAGAAGCGATTATGCTTAGGGCTATGCGGGGTAGATTTGTGGCTTTGTATTTTTGGGTGGTGTTTGGAGGGTTTTTGTGGTAAGAGTGGCGATTGGAGCGGTGGCTTGGGTTTGAGTTCATTTGCGTTTCCTTTTTATGTGTTGCGCCTTTATGTATTGCGTTTTTATACATTTTGCTTTTTGCGCGGTTTTTTTTTGGCATCGCTTGTGTGGCGATGAAAAAGCAGTGTAGCCAAAGTTTTTCCATTTTGATACAAATTTGTAAAATCAAAACGATAAATTCTTAGAAAATTTACAAAACTACACAATTTTTGTTCATTTTTGACATTCTAGCCATTTTTTGATTAACAAAATATTACCAAATAGATTTTGTTAATATTTTTGGATACAATTTAGCAGAATCGCAAAAAAAAGACATATTTTTTGTGAAATTTTGGGAATTTTGCAAATATTTTAAGGGACGCAGTGGGACAGAAAATGTGGCAAAAAGTGGAAAAAATGAAATCTTTTCTCAAGTCTATAATCACGTTTACTAGGGCTAGTGTGGATAGGTTTGAGGGCGCACTTGGGAGCGTGATTGGAAGTGGGGTGAAAGTCCTAGCTATGTTTGGGCTAGCACTTGGTGTTTTTTCTTTGTGCGTGTTTTTTAGCGTGTCGCTTTTGAGAGAAAATCTAAGCCAAAACATCGCTTCAAAATCCGCCCAAAATCTTACAGCAAGTCCCAAAGTCCTAAAAATTGCATATAGCCAAAATGTCGGTGCGCTAAATCCGCAGGGATATAACAAAAACGCTATGTTTGCCCAAAATCTGCTTTATGAGGGACTGCTAAAGGCGGATAAAAACGGTGCGATTATCCCAAGCCTAGCGACTTCTTTTGCCCTTGATACAAGTGGCAAAGTCTATATTTTTTCCCTGCGCAAGGGCGTGAGATTCTCTAATGGCGAGGAGTTCAACGCCGATGCGGTGGTGCTAAATTTTGCCTCGATTCTCAAAAATCGCGCTAGGCATTCGTGGAGCGGGCTAGCTAGGGCTTTGGAGCGGGCAGAAAAGGTAGATGACTACCGCGTAAAAATCGTGCTAAAAGAGCCCTACGCACCCACGCTAAATGAGCTTGCATTGCCTCGTCCTTTTAGATTTCTAGCCCCTAGCGCGTTCCCGCCTGATTTAGACTTAGTCGCGCAAAACCCACAGCCCATAGGCACGGGCTCATATATGCTCGTAGAATCCAAGCTCGGCTCTTATGATAAATTCGCCAAAAATCCGCACTATTGGGACGCTAAGCGACTAGAGGAGCAGGGCGGGCTATACTATGATGAGGTGGTAGTCAAAGTCATATTTGAGCCAAACTCCAAGCTAAGTGCGCTACGGGCGGGGCAGGTGGATATGATATATGGCGCAGATGAGATTCCTACAAGGATTTTCCAAGAGATAAGAAATGAGGAGCTAAAAAGTGCGGTGGCACAGGGCTTGAGCGTGCAAAATGGAGTGTCGGAAAATGCAGGTGGAAATGGGGGGGCGAGAAATGATAGCGCGCAAAATAAAGTAGTGGAAAGTGCGGGCAAAATCAATGCCGTGCGTGGCGATAGTGGCAAAAGCCCAAAGTTTCGGGCGTATCTTGGGCAGGCTTCTTTCGCCACAAGCCTTATGCTAAATTCCACGCGCATAAAGCAAGCCCAAATCCGCAGGGCAATAGCCCTAAGCATAGACAAAGATACACTGATAAACGCGGTGTATGGCACAAGTGGTGGTGTAAGCGGTGGCGATAGTGGCGAAATCGGTGCGAGTGGCAAGAGTGGTAATGGCGGTGGTGGGGATTGTAGTGTGGATTGTGGTGCAAATCGTAGCGATGAAAGCGGTGCAAGCCCTACAAACACCACAACAAACACCGTATCAAGCCCCATAGCAAGTGTCGCGGAGAGCATTTTTGTGCATACGCGCGTTGTTCCCCCCTTGCTTGCAGATAATATGCACATTGCCCCCTCCTCGCCAAACATAAATGGAGCTAGTGCGGAGGATAAGCACACTATTTCCCCCTCGCTAGCGACAAATGCGCCAAATCACGCTACAAATACCCCTCCCCAAGCCCTTTCTCAAATATCTTCTGCAAGGGGAGGGGCTTCCTCTATTTCCCCCTCCTTTGCGGAGGGAGCTAGGGGGTGGGTGGATTCTAGTCCAAAAGATATTGCCACACAGCCACAAACTCGCCAAAATCCCCACCACAATCCAGAATTTAAACCCCAAAATCCTAAAAACCAAGCCCCACAAAACCAAATTTCGCCAACTAAAGCCAACTCAAGCCAACCCGCGCAAAGCAAGCAAAATCTAATCACTCAAAACAATGCTTCACAAAAAGAGCAAAATCTCTATCAGCAAAATCTCACAAAAGCCCGTGAGATTCTCGCCTCATTTGGCTACACGGCGGAAAATCCACTAAAGCTAGAGCTGTTTTTTTTCGGTGATAAGCCAAGCCAAAAAATGCTTTCCCAAATCCTCCAATCCCAGCTAAAAGAGGCAAATATCGCTCTCTCCGTGCGCGGGCTTGAGCCAAGTATGTATGCTAATGCGCTAAGGAAGGGCGAGTTTGATATGGCGTTTGTTGATTCGTGGGGTGCGCCTTATGAGCCGCTATCCCAGCTCTATTCCTACACCAAGCCGCTTGGGCACGGGGACTATATCGCCCAAAGTGGTTTGAAAGAGAAGTCGCGCATTGACGCGCTTATCTTACAGGCTATCAAAGAGTCCGCTTCTGTGGCAAACTCCGTGCAAAATCCACAAAATCTAGGGAAAAAATCGCGAGCACAAGCCCTAAGCGATGAGGCGATAGAGCTGCTTATCCAAAGTGGCGTGTATATCCCGCTGCTGATTGAGCGAAGCAAAGCAGTCGCACACTCGCGCATAAGGGGCGTGGAGAGCGTGAGTAGCCTAAGCTATGAGATTCCTATATGGGATTTTTATGAGTGAGTGGGTTTGGGGATTTTGGGGGATTTTGTCGCAATGTTTTAGAATTTGTGACAAATCTTTGGCTAGAATTGCCCTTTTGCGTTAGAAGCAAAGCACGACAAAAAGCGTGGCACGAATAGGTGCGGATAAGTCCAAAGAGGTGTGAAAACCACAAAAATATAAGGATAAAAATGTTAGATTTTAGTGCGCTTAGCCTGCAAGAAACACAAAGACTTTTTTCAAAAGAGCGCGTTGCAAGCTATGAGAGCCCAAAGCAGCACTTTGATAATCTCGCGCTTATCGGCGCGATAAGTCAAAATCTAGGTATCTCTGAAATCTTGCTACGCAACAAAATCGATAGTATAATGAGTGGCAATATGCCTAATTTGCTATGGCTAGAGAGATTGCCAAGCGAGCTACAATCCCACATAGACAAATCCCTCTCAAAGCACAAAATCATCTCCACGCAAAGTCTAGGATTTTGGCTAAAAGTCATCGATGCGCATAAAATCCACAGCAAGTTATTTAGCTATGATTTTTTGGAGAATTTAAATTTTAAAAAGTATTATGAGAGGAATGCAAATCGTTTCAAAAACGGCGTGAGGCTAAGGCGGTATCACAAAGCAAGCCTGCTACTGCACCTCCTGCGCAATCTACGAAACCGTGCATTTCACTTTGAAAATCTCTACAAACTTAATGAGGACAATAAGCCAAGACTAATGGCTTCGATAAAAAGTGAGAAAAATTCGCTAGCTGTGATAAATCTACAAACCGATAAGATTGAAGTGCTTTTAGAGGATTTGATAGGGGAGTTTTACAAAGAAGCGGAAAACACATAAAAGTTTGAGAAAAGTGGCGGAAAAGGATCCGCCAAAAACGAGTGGATTATACCACAAAATCGCACAAAAACTCCAAACACACACCAAAATCGCTAAACACTTACACATTTTGAGGGATTTTGAGTAAAAAGTAAGTAAAAATTCGCGTGGTTTTTTGGGGGGTTAGGTTTTAAAGTTTTGGGGCTAAGTTTGGGATTTGGGGGATTTTGCTTGAAAGGGATTTTGGGTAATGTTTTTAGATTTTACGCTTTAGTTAGAATTATCCAACTTAAAGAGAGAACTTTAGCGCAAAACATATTATAATTATCCCCTTAAATCTAAATCTAAAAAGGCAATGCAAATGAGCGCGACAAAGCAAGACTTTTATTTCCTAAAAAACAATCTTTTTAGTCAATACAGCTTGCAAGTGGATTTTAGAGCGGAATTTAATGAGAAGTTTAGAGATGAAGCAAGGCAAACCTTTGAAAAAATCACCGCGATTTGTCCCAAGCACCCCAACAAGTCTCCCTTGCAATCGTTTGCAAATCTAAATGAGCATCAGTTTGAAGATGACTTCATAGCCAAAGTCGCCCACGCACTAGGCTATCACTTTGTGCGACAAGAGGAGAAAATCATTCAAGGTAAGCTAGAAAAGCCAGATTTTTTGCTTTTTGCTTCGGCACAAGATAAGGCGGACTATGAGTCTATCCCCAAAGATTCACGCAAGGGGAGCAATGCGCATATCGCTGTGATTTTAGAATCAAAAGCCTATAATGTAGAAATTGACAACAACAAAATCAAAGACAATCCCCACCACCAAATCCTGCGCTATTTAAGCAATCTCAAACTTGATTTTGGATTCCTTAGCAATGGCAGATTGTGGCGATTTTATGACAACTCCACACTTCATAGCAACAAAGTCTTTTATGAAATCAATTTAGAAGCTATAATAGCGCAAAACGACTTAGAAGCGTTTTATTATTTTTTCTATATTTTCCGCTCCGAGCGATATGCCCCAAGCGTAAGGGCAAACTCTGCTCTAAACCCTGCGTTTGCGATAAAGACTACTTCTTTCATTTCGCCCCCCCCCCCCCATTTATACAATCTTACAGAAAAATAACCAAGCAAAAATCACCCTTGAAGATGATTTGCAAAATATCATCTATGGCATAAATGGGCAAGATTCACTCTTTGAGTTTATCGGCGCAAAGATTTTTGAGAAAAATCCAAATGCCACGCTTAAAGAAGTCTATGAAAACGCGCTTTATTTTATCTTTCGCTTACTTTTTATTGCGTATTTTGAGGATAAGTTTGGCGATATTTTGCAAAGCCACGAGTATTTCACAGATGAGATTAGCCTAAGCAATCTAATTGGGAATCTAGAGGACAAAGAGGAAAGTTTCAGGGGCTTTGTGAAGTTAAGCAGAATCTTTGCTATGTATGATAAAGGCGAGCCAAACTACAATATGCCCGTGTTTAATGGAGGGCTTTTTGATAGCACAAAAGCCCCGCTTTTATCCACCCAAAAGCTTTTTAGTGATAAAAGTCTAAAAGAGATTTTGGGGAAGTTTTTTTATTTTGATGATGGGCAGGTGCTTTTTAGGCGTGATTATAAATCTTTGAGCGTGGCGCATTTGGGCACGATTTATGAGGGATTGCTAGGGTATTTTTTTGTCATCGCAGATGAGGACTTGTGGTATGTGAAATACTCTGCCAAAGGCAAAAAAGGCGAGGTGCAAAAAGAAATCGAAAGCTATGTGGATAGCTATGATTTTGCAGAGTTGCAAAAGAAAGAGAAACTAAACAAAGCTAAAATCATCGGTGCGCCAAAGCACTATGCAAAAGGGCAGATTTATCTCAAAAACACGAGCAATTCACGCAAATCAAGCGCGAGCTTTTATACGCCTCAAAGCATTACGAGCTTTTTAGTCGCACAAAGCCTAAAAGATGAGAACGGTAAGCATAAGCTAGACAATGATAATATTTTGCACTTTAAGATTTTGGATAATGCCTGTGGGAGCGGACACTTTCTCATCGAAGCCCTAAATCAAATCACGCAAATCGTATTAAAGGATTTTGACTCCTTTTCTAACTTAAAGCAAATCTATGAAGCCGAAAAGCAAGAAATCCAAGCCAACACCACGCACTATATCAAAGGCTATGAAGTCGATGAAAGCGATATTTTGAAGCGACTTTTGCTAAAGCGCGTAATCTTTGGCGTGGATATAAATCCCTTTTCAGTAGAGCTTACCAAACTTTCCCTTTGGATAGATAGCTTTATCTTTGGCACGCCACTTAGCTTCATAGAACATCATATCAAGTGTGGCAACGCGCTTGTGGGTAGCACTATCGCTGAGTTTAGGGCGCATTATGATACTATCAAAAACAAAGGCTCGCTTTTTATGAATGAGTTTTTGAAAGATTTTGGGGCTTTAAGCGAAGTGTTTGACAAGCTAGACTGCCTAAAGGACACTTCAGAGGCGCAAATCACCCAATCTAAGCGCATTTATACAGATGAGATTCTCCCCACGCTAGATAAGCTCAATCTCTATCTAAACTTTTTCACCGCATTTCGCTTTGCTACTCCTAGTGAGTGCAAAAAGTTTGCAAGCCTAATAGAGCTAGAAAATCTCCTAAGTGAGCAAAAGGGCGACTACAAAGACGCTGCAGACTTCACGCGTGAAAAGGCAAAAGATTTTAGCTTTTTTAATTATGAAATCGAGTTCCCAGAGATTGTGCTAAATGGCGAATTGCAGGGATTCCAAGCCATAGTTGGCAATCCCCCGTGGGATAAAACCAAATTTAGCGATAATGACTTTTTCCCACAATACAAAAGCGACTACCGCACACTAGGCAACAAACAAAAAGCCGAGTTTGAGGCAAATATGCTTGTCAAACCCACGATAAGAGAGGACTATGAAGCACAAAAGCAAAGCATAGAGAGGATAAATGCCTACTACAAAACGCGCTTTGGCTTAAGTAGGGGCAAGGGCGATGGCAATCTTTTCCGCTTCTTTGTCGAGCGCAATTTAGGGCTTTTAGCTCACGATGCCACGCTTAATTATGTCTTGCCAAGTGCGTTAATGCTAGAAGAGGGAAGCTATACTTTACGCAAAGAGATTTTACAAGAGCGCACACTTACGCACTTCTATGCTTTTGAAAATAGAGAGGGGATTTTTAATAGCGTTCATCGTAGCTACAAATTCGCGCTAATGCAGGTAAAAAATGCCAAGCCACCCCAAAACCACCGCATAAAGACAATGTTTTATAAAACAAAGATTGATGAAATCTATGAGCGCGATAATGTCATAGAGCTTAGCCTTGCGGATATAGAGGGCTTAAGCCCTGCTCATCTTGCCCTCCAAGAAGTGCGAGATAAAAGGGATTTGGAGATTTTGGGGAAATGCTATGGGCGATTTGCCCCGCTAGAATCTTCGTGGCTTGATTTTCGCAATGAATTGCATATGACAAAGGATGAGAATTTGTTTATCGATGAGGCGGATATTGATGATTTGTATATATCTCATTTTGAGGTTGCAAAGCAACCGAAAAATCTAAATGATAGCGCGGACTCTGTGGATTCTTCGCTCCACGCTATGCGCTACGCTCAGAATGACAAAAACTTAGCAAAGCATTATCTCCCACTCTATGAGGGCAAAAGGATTCATCAATACAACGCCGAGTTTGAAAACCCTACTAAAAAATCCAGCGATAAGCGGTATTTTTTGGAAATCACTTCCTTTGATGAGCGACTAAAAAGCAAGGAAATCTCGCGTCTAAAAGATGATTTGGGTATAAAAGGCGAGGAGTATAAAGCCCTTTTGAAATCGCTTTTTGCAAAGCATTGTGAGGATAGCAAAGCTCACAAAACAGCCCATTGTCATTCTGAGGGAGCAAAGGAGGCGAAGAATCCAAACAGCGCAAATTCTACCCACCCCCAAACCCCCTCCGCCACAATTTCATCATCTAGGGAGGAGGATTTTGATTCGTTAGATGCGTTTGAATCTAGCCTTATCTCTTATGATAGAGAGTATATTCGGCTTGGATCTCGCGCTATTGCGAGTGATACAAATGAGCGGACACTGATTTTTAGCCTTTTGCCAAGAAATATTGGGGTTGGAAATAGCGCGTGGAGCAGTATCACAAAATCTTATGTTCTAGATTCAGGACGGATTTGCACTAAGCCTATAAGCCACATAAGGCTTTGCTTTGCGCTAGGGATTTTAAACGCTTTGGTTGTGGATTTTATCGCTAGGATGATGATACAAATGAATGTGAATAAGACTTACTTGGAGCGACTGCCACTCCCACAGCCTAGCGATGATGAGATTTTGGCTAATGAGTGCTATGTCTTTATCGCTAGAAGTGCGCTTATCTTGCAGCTCTATAATGACAAGGCGGGCTACTTTGATGAGCTAAAGTGTGAGTTTGGGATAAAAAATGATGAGATACCAAGCACCAATAAGCTCTACCTCACGCTAAAAGCGCGACTAGACATCGCGGTGGCAAAGCTCTATGGGCTAGACTTTGAGGACTTTTGCTACCTTTTAGAATCTTTCCAAGTCCTAAAGACAAACCAACCCGAATACATCGCTTTGCTAAAAGGGGAGTGGAAGTAGCGAATATTATTTAAAAAAGCTAGTAATTTTTGAATAAATCTTGATGTCTGCCTATCCTATAAAGTGTCAATGTTTGTTTATCTCGTTTATACACTATGACTAAATCGCCAAATATATGACACTCTCTAAAATCTTTGTATTCGCCCAGAAGTGCGTGGTCTTTTAGCTTTGGCTCTAAAATATCACAGGTTTGTAGCGTGATGACTACTTCTTTGATTTTCTCTAAATCCCAGCCTTGCTTTTTTACAAGTTTGAAATCTTTTAGATAGGTATTTTGGAAATGTATTTCACGCACTATTGTTCATTTTCTAGCATTTTTTCAAAGTCTTTGTAATCGCTTGTTTTTAGCACGGTGTGAGAGTTTTCTAATGCTTGTATGGTTTCTTTTGTCGGCATATCCAAAGACTCGCCACTTTGCGTGCTTAGCCTTGCGTTTATCACTTCTGCAAGCCCCTTAAATGCTGGTAAAAACTCTTCTTTGACATTTTCGATAATAAGCGTCATCTGCCTCTCCAAAATGTGAATTTCCCTAGCATTATAGCGTAAAATTGTGCAATGCTTTGGATTGTGGCGAAATAGATAGCCAAATATCAAGCAATGACAAAAATACGCTAGAATGTAGCGATATGAATTATCAAATGCTTTGTGGATACAACGCAAAA
This sequence comes from Helicobacter macacae MIT 99-5501, assembly GCF_000507845.1. Classification (NCBI taxonomy): domain Bacteria; kingdom Pseudomonadati; phylum Campylobacterota; class Epsilonproteobacteria; order Campylobacterales; family Helicobacteraceae; genus Helicobacter; species Helicobacter macacae. The sequence goes on from NZ_KI669454.1 coordinate 115,551, forward strand.
TCGCTAAATTGCCACGAAAAAATATCGCAAGAATAGCGCAAAAAACAACGCCAAAAAAAAGCATAAAAAGTAGCCAAATAGCGCGAAGTCCAAAAAAGAAGCCCAAAAGGAGTAAGTTTGAAAAAATATATCGCCCTGCGCCTGCTTTCCACTATCCCTATCGTGCTTGTTACTTCGTTTGTGATTTTTGTGCTTTTGCGCGTTTGTGGGAGCGACCCTGTGGCGAGCTACTTGCTAAACTCCCAGCTTCCTGCCACGCCAGAGATTATCGCGCAGCTTCGTGCGGAGTTTGGGCTTGATAAGCCGATTTTGCAGCAGTATGCCGCGTGGCTAGGGGGCGCGATAAAGCTAGATTTTGGCACTAGCTATATGAGCGGACGGGCGGTGGCTAGCGACTTTGCGGAGTTTTTGCCCGTGAGTGCGGCACTTATCGCGTGTGGGCTTGGTATCGTTTGTCTTGGCTCGGTGGTGCTAGGAATCCTAAGTGCGAGGTTTGCAAACACCGCGCTAGATTTCATAATCCGCGCGTTTTGCTTCATCGGCGTGTCTATGCCCAATTTTTGGCTTGCGTTTTTGCTTATGCTTTTTTTTAGCTTGCACTTGGGGTGGCTAGCCCCGCTTGGGCTTGAGGAGGGGGCTAGGAGCTTTATCCTCCCTGCGATAAGCATCTCGCTAATGTCGCTTTGCATAAACACGCGCCTTGTGCGGGCAAATATGCTCGAAGTGGCTAAAGAGCGACATATCCTCTATGCGAGGCTTCGCGGGCTTCCTAGTGGCGTTATCACTATTAAGCATATTTTTTATAACGCCTCGCTTCCCATCATCACGGCTATGGGTATGCACTTAGGCGAGCTGCTAGGCGCGGCACTCGTGGTGGAGAATATCTATGCCCTGCCCGGTATCGGGCTGTATGCTATCCAAGCTATCGCAAACCACGACTACCCCGTGATAGAGTGCTTTTTTGTGCTTATGTGCGTGGTGTTTGTGCTAAGCAACGCACTTATCGACATCATCTACGCGCTACTAGACCCAAGACTTGCTAGGGAGAGGTAAGGGGGCGGTGGTTTTTGCTGTTTTTGGGCTTTTATAATCTTGTTGTTTCTTTGTCATTTTGAACATTCGCAAAAATGCGAAAAAATCTCTATGTGGCTTTTGTCATTCTTGGTTTTCGTAAGAAAACGAAGAATCCACTAAATCTATGCCCTTTGAGATACTTCGGGCTTTGCCCTCAGTATGACAAGATAAAGTGTTGTATGTCAAAAGTGGAAAGCGTTATGACAAGGTGGAGTGTCAAGTGATAAAAAAACCTTAATTATGGCAAGAAGTGGTGTGTCAGTATGACAAAATAGTATGCTTTGGTTTGTGAGTCTTAATTTGCCTTAGTTTTTTAGTCTTTGGAATTTGTGCGGAATTCTAGCTCGTAGTTTATGATAAACTCCATTTCCTCCGTGCTTAAGCCATAGAGTGGGCAAATGAGCCTATCGATTTCATCTATGATATGTTTTGATTTTCTTATTTTGTAGGTTTTCACGCCGTTGCTATAATCGTGGTTTTTCTCAATATCTTTTTCGTATTTGCTACCTAGCTTTTCCAATAGCTTGATTTGTTCATTGCTAAATTTTGGTATAGGGAATCTCTCAAACTCGTAAATATAACTATCTCTATTGTTTGAATAAGCATTTCTAAACCAATAAAAAAGTGTGCTTGAAAGAATCGCTACAATAGCCTTAGAATTTATCGCGCTAAAGTTTGACTCGGTAGTTGATTTTATCGTTGAATAGCTTGTGTATAAATCGTAATATCCACCGCCTGTATTTCTAAAATACACCTTTTGTTTTCCACTCATAAGTTTCTTAAGCGTTTGTTTTTGGGCATAAACTTTTTGCATTATATCTTTTTCAATCGGCAATCCTATTTTGCAAAACGCTCCGTCTTGGACAAAATCAAGCGAATTTACAAAACTCATATCTTTCATAACATTTTCTATTGATTGGTTTGAGTATCGCCTATTTACTTTTGTCGTCATTAGATTTTTTGTCTTTGAAAATGTTTTTGTGCAACTTATGATAGAGGTTCTTTGCTCGGCGTGAGGAAATATTTTAACAGGGCGATGTCCATAGCTACTTACTTTTATAAACTCGCAATTTTCTAAAAGCATTTTATGCAAATCAATGTTTGATTTACTGCTTGTTATGGTAATTGGCACAATATAGCCAAGATTGCGATTTTGCGCTAGCAGAGTAAAGCCCTTTTCGATAAATAGCTTGTAAGTATCGCCCGTATCGGCGTATAGATAGCGTTTTTGTTTTTTGCAAAAGTCTTTTTGCTCCTTGCTAAGTAGATTTCCATAAGGCGGATTGCCGATGATTAAGTCAAACCCCATAAAATCGCCATTTGCGTCTAATACTTCGGGGAATTCAAATCGCCATTCAAAGTATTCTTTTGCTTGTGTTTTGATAGTTTCATAAGATTTCATAGACTCTACTAGGGCGATGAAGTCTTTTTCTGCAAATCCGCGCGGGTCATCTTGCTTGGGAATATCAAGGGTTTTGTGAAACTCAAATGCCTTAAACAAGTAGTCATTGAGCTTTTCTATCCATTCTTGTAGCTCTTTTTTGTTGGCATTTGGCACTTTTGCGTTATCCACTCCATTATAACCATAAGTCTTTAGATAGCTTGCAAAAATGCTTTTAAATTCTCGATATGTCGGGTGGGTTTTGACAAAGAGATTGAGTATGAAGCCTTTGGCAGAATTTATCTCACTCTTTAGTGAAGCCCTCAAATCATCGTCTTTTTCGTCTTTGTAGGCATTTGTCGCTTTTTTGTATTTCTCTATTTCTCTGGGGAGTTTGACTTTTAGGTCGTTTAGAATCGCTTTTATTTCAAGGGCGTTTATTTTGTGTCCCTCACCGCCTGATAATAGTGTGGCGTTGTCTTTGCTAAGCAGGTCTTTAAGCTGTGCTTCTAGCTTGTCTTTGCTGATGTTTAGCTCAATGTTTGAGATAAGGCTATTGCCACACTTTATGTTTATGTCGATATTTGGCAGGGTTTGCATTTGATGAATGCTTGAATCAAGATTTTTTGTGTAGCCTTTGTCATTTGGCAGTAGATAGTAGCTGTTTTTAAGCAATTCAATCCAAAGTCGCAATTTGCAGATTTCTACGGAATTTGGATTTATATCCACGCCAAAGAGGTTGTTTTCGATTATGGATTTTTTTTAAGCTAAAAAGTTCTTTTTGGATTTTGTGGCTTGGCTCAGTTTCGCTTTTGGGTTTAGTGTAGGAAAAATCGCTCAAGTAGAGCTCATCACCGATAATTTGTAGCTTGTTTTTCAAAATCTCATTGCTTAAAAGCCCCAAATCATAGTGGATTTTAATCATTTGGTTTAGGACAGAAACGAGGAAATGCCCGCTTCCCACCGCAGGGTCGCAAATAAGCGTGGTTTTTAGAAAATCTTTGTATTTTTGCTTTATGCTCTCTCTATCGCGACTTTGCCTCATTTCTCTTGTGATTTCAGACTCTATGTCGGCTATATTTTTGCACTGCCACTGCGGGTTTGCTTCGTTAAATTTGCGCAAAATGACTTGCTCTAGATTTTCCTCACACATATAGCTTGTAATCGCACTTGGCGTGTAAAAACTCCCGTCTTTATAAGCGTTTATGCGCTCAAAGACATTGCCTAGCACGCTTGCATTTATCAGCGTATCGGCTTCGTATTCTTCCCCACTACCGAAGTCATATCTATCCAAAAAGTCCAAAAGATAGCGCAAAAGCGGGATTTTATTTTGCACTTGGTGCTTTTGCCTTTTGTTGTATTCTTTGTAGGGGAGGAGTTCTTTATCGTTGCTTAGGGTTTGTATGCGGATAAGTTTGTGCTCTATTTGGCTTGGATTGAACAGCGATGAGTTGAGGTAGGGGAGATGAAAAAATGGCGAATCTTTATCGCGCTCATCGTGAGGCTTGGCAAATACCTTGAAAAATAGATTTTCTAGCGTTTGAAAATCTTGTATGTTTTTGGTGTTTAGAAACCTAGCGTTTGCTTTGCGGGATTCTTTGCCAGAAGTGGTTGGGCTAAAGCGAATGAGATTTGCCTCGATGAGTTTAAGAAAGAGGATTCTATTTAACCAAACGATGATAAGTGAGATAATGTTTTCTTGGGTTTTGTCCTCTTGGTGTGGTATGTTTTCATAGATATTTTCATACAACGCGCCACTTACATTGTTGGGGATAATTTTGTTTGTTTCTTTGTTGTCTTTTGTTTTTTCTACTTCTAAGCCAAGAATGTAGAGCAACTCTTTATAAAACGCTTCGTTAATCTCGCTTTTGTGGATATATTTATCAAGCAAAAATTCAGGCGCAAATGCTTTGAAAAAGGGCTTAATATTGCATTTATCATCTTTTAGGTGTTGCAGATTTAGTAGTAGGGGCTTAAGCTGTGCGCTGAAATTCTCGCTACCAAAATATTGCTTAAGCTCGGCATAAAAATCTTTGTTGCGCTTTTGGGATTCTTGGTCTAAATCGTTTTTGATTAAGGATTTGTATCGCTCATAAAAGCCCTTGATATAGTCATTTTGATAAAAATATTTTTCAAATTCTGCTTCATCAAAAAAGAAAAACTCATAAAAATCTGTGATGATGATATATTTCACTTCAGATCGTTTGTGTAGCTCTTTGGCTCGCTCCTTTTCTCGCAGATAATACAAAACGCACTCGTGCAAGGCAGTTGTGTTGGCATTATTTGCGCTTATCATTTCGCTACTTTTGGGCTTTTTGGCTTCAAGTATGCACGCGACATTCTCATCTTTTTTAAGCACAAAATCCACACTTCCCGCCACGCTACCAAAGTAATTTTGCTTATACCCTGCTTCAAACTCATCGCTTTGGTAATGGCTTAGCTTAAATGCTCTAAGTTTGCCAAAAAGCTCATCTATGAGGGTGTCTTTTAGTATGTCTGGCTCATCTTTGTGCAAGACTTGCTCTAGTTTTGGGAGATAGTGCTTTGTTATAAGTTCTTTGAAAGATTGTTGCTGCTGCTCGGGGATTTTTGAATTATAATACAGCTCGCCACCAAGAAAACTTTGGACTTCTTGTGGGCTTAGTCTAGGATTTATTTGCAACATTTTTTGCGCCCTTTTGTCAAGTTTTGCGCATTATAGCATTATTTTGTATGCTTTATTGGCTTTATGAGAGTTTGCTTTTTGCGTGTGGTTATGGCGGGTGAGCTTAGATGAGGTGGTGGGGTATTGTGGCTTAGGTAAAGTGATTTATTGTGGGGTGATTTTGCGGAGGCGTTGCTGTGGTGTGTTTTGATTTTGTGATTTTTGTATAGTAAAATGATGATTTTGTTTTGCAAAATTTGGCTCTAAATATGGCAAATAAACTCCCAAAAGCACAAACAAAGGCAATAAAAGGCAAGAAATGATACAACCAAACACACCGCAATCTAGCACACAAAGCACAAATCCCCCCGATAGTCCCAACAGCCCACATAGTCAAAAGGCTACACCCACACAAAATAAGCCCACAAATCCCACGCCACGCAAATCCTCGCAAAGCAAAATCGTGCAAGACAAAATCCCACCCAAAGCCACAAAAACCACACAAACTATGCTCCCCAAAACGCAAGCTAAAGCCACGACAAAAACAAATCACACCAAAGTAAAGCGGCTTAGCCTGCTTGGCAAATGCGCGTTTTTCGCGCTCGCAGTTATCGTGCTTGGTGCGGTGTTTTTGCCATTTTTTGCGCCTTATTCGCCTGATTTTATGGATTTGGATAGCATACTCTCTCCCGCCTCAAGTGCGCATATTCTGGGCACTGACCATTTGGGGAGGGATATTTATACGCGGCTTATTTTTGGTGCTAGGCTCTCACTTGGCTCGGTGGCGATTATCCTAGCACTTGTGCTAGCACTTGGCATCGGTATCGGCTCGGCTTGCGCGCTCTATGGTGGGCGCGTAGATAGTGTGGTTATGCGGGTGTGTGATATGTTTTTGTCTATGCCTACGGCGGTTTTGTCCCTGCTTTTTATCGCTGCTCTTGGCGTGGGGCTAGCAAATGTCATCATCGCCATCGCGCTTACGCACTGGGCGTGGTATGCCCGCCTTGTGCACTCACTTTGCTTAAGCCTAAAAAGCAAGGAGTTTGTGGCACTTTTCGCCGTGCAGGGGGCGAGCAAATGGCAAAGCTACAAGGCAAATATGCTTACTCCCATAGCGAGCCAATGCCTAGTGCTTGCCACAATGGATATAGGGCATTTTATGCTGCATATCGCGGGGCTGTCCTTTCTAGGGCTTGGCGTGCAAGCACCGCAGGCAGAATGGGGCGTAATGCTAAGCGAGGGCAAGGAGTATATGTGGAGCAATGCCGAGCTGCTGCTCTATCCCGGGCTAGCACTCTTTGTGTGCGTGGCGGTGTGCAATGTGCTGGGTGATAGCTTGAGGGATTACTTTGATGTGAATGTGTGGGAATCAAAATGAGAAAATCTAATAACTGCGCGGTGCGAAGTGAGAGTGCGACTAAGGGTGCAAATTCGCCCAAAAGCCTAGAGTTGCGCAATCTCTGCATAGCAAATGGCGATAGGATTTTGCTAGAGGGTGTGGGGTTTGAGATAGTCGCGGGGCAGACTACCGCGCTTATTGGTGCTAGCGGTTCTGGCAAATCCCTAAGTGCGCTCGCCCTGCAAGGAATCATAGCGCGAAACCTTAGGCGCATAAGTGGCGAGGTGCTACTAGATGGGCGTGTGCTAAATGAGCGCGAGATAGCGCAGGGGCGCGGGAAGCTCTACTCAAGTATCTTGCAAAATCCGCGCACTTGCTTCAATCCGCTTCTAAGCCTAAAATCCCACATAAAAGAGAGCCTAAACGCGCTAGGCAGGGAGTATGTGAGCGATGAGGTGGAGTCTGCCCTGCGCGAGGTGGGGCTAGAGAGTAGCGCACTTTTCCACTATCCGCACGAGCTAAGCGGGGGAATGCTGCAAAGGGCGATGATAGCTATCTCGCTACTTAGCGGGGCGCGATATATCATCGCTGATGAGGCGACTACGGACTTGGATATGGTGGTGGAGAGGAGGATTTTGGAACTACTAAAGAGGCTGCAAAAAGCGCGAGGACTAGGCGTGCTGCTGATAAGCCACGATAAGAAAGTAGTAGAGTTTATGAGCGATAGGGTGTGTAGGATTGAGCGGGGGAGAATGTGTGGGAGTGGGGGCAATTTGTCTGCGGGTATCCATTTGGCAAATCCCTCCGCCCCGCTTCACTGCGGCGCACACTTAAGTGCGCCTCATTCGCAAGGCGAAGCGATTTACCAAAGCAACACCTCACATACTTCGATTGTGGCGGGGGATGGTGGGCAGAATTTGCAAAAAAACACAATCTCTTGTCATACTGAGGCTTTAGCCGAAGTATCTCAAAAAAGCAAATCTAGTGAAGCCTCTTTGGAAAGCGAAGATTCTTTAGAAAGCAAACACGGCACGGATTTTTTGGAAGCCAAAAATAAGAGATATTTCACTAACACTCAATATGACGAAATTATTTGTTGCAATAGCGGAAACAAGGAGAGCGAAACTGCTAATGGAAATAAAGGGGACGGAAATAACACGCATTCTAGCCCCTCTGTGCGGGGGCTACACTCTTCCCCCTCCCTTGCGGAGGGGGTTAGGGGGTGGGTAAAATCCTGTGATAACAAGCAAAACGCACTCATCGCGCATAATGTAAGCAAATCTTTTTCGCGCTACACACTCTTTGGCAAGAGAGAAAAGCGCGTGCTGTCCTCCGTGTCTTTGCGCGTGGGGGAGAGGGAGCGTGTGGCACTGCTAGGCAAAAGTGGCTCGGGCAAAAGCACGCTAGCAAAGATTTTAAGCGGGCTAGAGGGCGTGGATTTTATGCCAAATACGCCTAAAAATGACAGCGCGAAATCTGCAAAATCTAGTGCGAAGTGTGAAGCCAAAACTCACGGTCTGCATAATGAAGATTCAGAATTTAAAGCAGATTTTGGTGGGGTTGCCCGTGAGTTTAGACAGAATTTTGGCAAGGAGTTTAGCGGGGGTTTGAGTGCGGATTGTTGCGCGGGACTAGGTGGAGAATTTAGCGCGGATTTGCGCGGTGGGGTGTATCTCAATGGCAAAGAGATTTGGCACACAAAGCCTCGATTTGCGCGGACAAAAAACACAGGGCGGAAAAACACAGGGCTGGAAAATGCGAGCGTAAAAAATGCGTGGATAGAAAATCCTAAAAATCTGCTGGCAAAGATTTTTAGCCCGATAAACGCGAGCACAAATAACGCCGATAAAAGCGAGCAAAGCAACGCGATTAACCTCTCAAACCTCGCACAGCGTAGGGAGTTTTATAAGCAAGTGCAAATCCTTTTCCAAGACCCGATAGGCTCGCTAAATCCGCGCCTAAAATTGCGCGAGTCGCTATGCGTGCCACTGCGCTACTTGCTAGGCTTGCAAGATAGGCAGGCACAAGAATCGCGGATTTTGCCTTTGCTAGCGCGTCTAGGGCTAGATGAGGGACTGCTAGAGGCTTATCCTGCTATGCTTTCTGGCGGGCAGGCGGCGAGATTTTGCCTAGCGCGTGCGCTGCTAGCGCGTCCCAAATACATCATACTTGATGAGAGCACTTCTAGCCTAGATGAGCGCGTGGAGGGCGAGATACTCGCACTTCTAAAAGAGCTGCAAGAGGAGGAGGGGCTAGGTGTGTTGCTTATCACACATAGTGCGAGGCTTGCGAGGAAGTTTTGTGAGAAAATCTACATAATGGAGTGCGGGGAAATCATCGAGGAAGTGCATAGTAGCGGGGCTTTTAGGAGTGATTTTGGGGCACAGCTTGATAGGCTTAGTGGGTTTGTGTAAGCGGGACTTGAAGTATAGAATTTAAAGGCAAGGCTTTGAAGTGCAAAATCGCTTTAAGTGCGAAAAAATCGCGTAAAAATTGCTTTGAGTGCGAAAATCAACCACCCCAAAACAATCAGCCTTAAGAAATCAGCCAAAACCCACTAAAAATCAGCTTTTTTAGAATCGGTGTCTTTTGGCTTTGGCATTCCTGTGGGGAACGCGAATGTTTTGACAATGATAGCAGACATAATCGCAAACATTGCAAGGCAAAACCATAGTGAAAAGGTTACCATTAGTCCTCCTTTAGTTGATTTAGGTATTTGTTATACCATAGGCATAGCACGGCTATCACAGCGCAAGCAAGCACCATACCGACCCACAAAATCACAAGTTTGGTAAGCGTGAGGTTTTCGGCATTGACAAAGAGATATGAAATCATACCAAGCAGGGCAAGCCCAAAGGCAGATATAACTTTCTCTAGGTTGTTTAGGATTCTCTCAAGTTTTTTCATAAGCGCGATTATAGCGCAGTTTTGAGTTTGATAGGATAATAAATTTGCGACTTTATTCACAAGCAAAATCTATCAGCGCACGCGGGATTTTGACAAAAATAGACAAAAACGGACAATCAAATGTCCATCTGCAATGCCACCAAAAAAGCACACAAAAATTTTAGCGGACAATCAAATGTCCGTTTTGCTCGGTATAATGTCTCTCACAAAAACAAAGGAGAGCAAATGCCACGCACAATACACACTCACAGCGCAACCAAACAAGTAGAAAACACCACAGCAAGTAAGACACACAATGCAAAGGCACGCGCAACCGTGATAGATAAAAGTAACCACGACAAGCAAACCCACGCAACAATCACAAACAAAAATCTAAGCCAATCAAATCAAGCCCACACAATAAAGGACACAACAAAACCCACAAAACCCACAAGCCAAATGCCAACCACCAAACCCCACTCCTTGCACCTCTCCAAGTCCCAATACCTGCGTGGCGTGCAGTGCCACAAGCGACTTTGGCTGTATAAATACAAGCGCGAACTGCTAGATGAGCCCACGCCCTCCCAACTAGCGCGATTTCAAGCGGGCAATGAAGTGGGCGAGCTTGCCCTAAAATTATTTGATTGCAAAGAAAAAATCGCCTTTAGCGAGGGGGACTTTAGCGCGAAAATCGCTAGGACAAAAGAGCTTGTGAAAAGCGGTGCGCACTCCATTGCCGAAGCAACTTTTTCGCACAACGGCGTTCTAGTAATGGTGGATATTTTGCAAATCACGGCGGACGGGCTTATCATAAACGAAGTCAAATCTAGCACGGGACTAAAGAGCGTGCATATCGATGATTTGGCGGTGCAGTATTTCGTGCTAAGTGGCGCGGGGCATAAAGTCATCGGTGCAAATCTCGTGCATATCGATAGCACATACACACGCAAAGGTGTGCTTGAAGTGGAAAAGCTATTTGCTAAAATCGATTGCCTGCAAGCCGTGCTTGAGAAGCAAAGCGAGGTAGAGCAAAATCTGTGTGAATTTGAGAAGATTCTAGAAGACAGCACAAACGCGCCAAACATAGCGATAGGCACGCAGTGTGATTGCCCTTATGAGTGCGATTTTAAGGGCGTTTGCTGGAGTGGCGTGGCAGATGAAAATAGCATTTTTGAGATTTCGCGCCTTGATTGGCGCACCAAATTCGCGCTCTATCATAGTGGCATTGCGCGTTTTAGCGACATTAAGGACTTTAGCGCGTTTAGCGCATCGCAAATCTTGCAAATACAATGTGCGCTAGATAACGCCACACATATCGACAAACCCGCGATTCAAGCGTTTCTAGCCACGCTCCGCTATCCCGTGTATCATTTGGACTTTGAGACATTCCAAGAAGCCGTGCCTAGCTTTGACTCGCAGTGTCCGTATATGCAAGTGCCCTTTCAGTATTCGTTGCATATCGATTATGGCGGAGGCGATGAAAGTATCGAGCATAGAGAGTTTTTGGCGGACTCGCAGGGCGACCCTAGAGTCGTGCTTGTGGAGTCGCTTGTGCGAGACATTCCGCGAGGTGCGTTTATTTTGGCGTATAATGCGAGTTTTGAAAAGGGCGTGATGAAAAGGTTAGCTTTGACTTTCCCGCAGTATGCGGAGATTTTGGAGCATTTTTGTGAAAATACGGCGGACTTGATGACGCCTTTTGCGCAAAAAGCCTACTACCACCCCGCTATGCGCGGGAGCTACTCGATAAAGGCAGTGCTACCCGCGCTTATGCCAGAAATGGAGCAGGCGTATAAGGATTTAGAGCTAGTGCATAATGGCGGGGAGGCTATGGAGGCGTTCCCCGCGCTAAAGGCTATGGATAGGGCAAATCGCTGGGCATATCGGCGCGCGCTTTTGGCATACTGCAAACTTGACACTTTGGCAATGGTAAAGGTGCTAGGGAAGCTACGGGAAGTGGCGGAAAATGATTAAGTTTGGTTTGATATAATTTGAACTTATATTAAATTTAAGGAGTAAAAAAATGGCGCAAAAAATAGATGCACAAGAAAAAAGCGTATTAGAGTATTTGTCAAAAAGTAAATTTTTGATACCTATGTATCAAAGACCTTATACTTGGGGCGAAGACGAGTGTGATGAGCTATGGAATGACATAGAAACCTTTTTTATGGAAAACAAGGATAAAGATGATGACGATATAAAATATTTTCTAGGTTCTATCGTTTTGTATGACAGCAATGGCAAGTTAAATATTATAGATGGACAACAAAGGACAACAACGCTAAATTTGTTTATTTGCGCTTTATATGACAAAGCAGTTCATCAAAAAGGCGATATTAAGCAATTAGTCTCGGATTTAGAATCTTGCTTGTGGAATCCAGACAAAAAAAGCGGTGAGGTGGATTATTCTAAATTTCGACTAGAAAGCGAAGTTATCAATGAAGCTGATGATGAAATGCTACACTCCATTTTAAGCAGAAAATATGTTTTATGTGATGAAAAAGATTTTGAAAAAACGATAAAAAATTCTAAATCAAATTACGAAAAAAATTATTTATTTTTTATTCAAAAATCCAATGAATTTGCAAAAAATAATCCAAAACTTTGGGAGGATTTTTGTTTAGCCGTATTGCATAAATGTTTTGTATTACCTATGGAATGTCAAGGTAAAAATGAAGACGATAGATTTGATAGTGCTTTAAGGATTTTTAACACTCTTAATAATAGAGGTATTCCACTTTCTGATGCAGATATATTTAAAGGAGAAATTATAAAAAATAAAAAATCTCAAGATGAAAGAAAGGAATTTATAGATAATTGGAAAGAAATTGAATTTAAATCAGACATACAATTTTTGTTTCAACAATATATGCACATTATTCGTGCTAAAAACGGTGAAAAGGATAATGTTATTGGTTTGCGACCTTTCTTTATGCAGAAATATAAAGGGATTTTGGCTAAACCTGAAACTATGGAGGATATTAAGGAATTAAGCGAATATTGGAGTGGCAGTTATGATGATAATTACACGCTAAAACATCATCAGTTTTGGGATATTCTTGGCGAATTCCCTAATGACTATTGGAAATATTTAGATTCCGCTTTATTTTTATATTGCAGAGATAATAAATTGAAGCATAGTGAAGTATTAGAAACTTATATGTCCAAAATTACCGCCAACATAATGGTAAAATTCATTGATAAGCCAACTATTTCTGTTGTCAAACCACTTATTTTTAGCGGATATGTCTCTCTTTATAAAAATGGTGTGTTAGATTTTGATACAAATACAAAACAAATTTTGGAAAATGAAAGTTTGTTCAAACAACAATTTTTTAGGGCTACTAAACTTATTCCGTCTCTTTTGTGTTTGTATAATTATTTAAAATATGAACAACACGAAATCATTCGTGGCGTGCATATAGAGCATATTTTTCCGCAAAAATGGCAGAATACAAATTACAATGGTTGGGATAGACAAGATGCCAAAGAGTTTTTAGAACATATTGGCAATAAAATGTGGCTTGAGGAAAAGATAAATATACAAGCAGGAAATGGTTATTTTGGTAGAAAAAAAGAAAAGTATAAAAAATCGAATTTATTGGAGGCGCAAGATTTAGCAAACTATCCCAAAGATGATTGGCTAAAAGAGGATATTGAAAAACGAGGCGAGGAAATTTATCAAAGACTTTTTAAATTCTTTAAAGAAAATATTTAAATAAAGGAATCTGTGCTATGAACTCTCCCCGCACTACGCGAATCAATCTCCTTTATGAGCGACTAAAAAGTGCGAATGGCGCACGACTAGGCGAACTAGCAAAAGAGCTTGGCGTAAGCACCAAAACACTACAACGCGATTTTAAAGAATTGCAAAAACTAGGCGCATACAAAGTTGGGTAGTTTGTGCTTTGATAAATCTTAATAAAAATGCGGACAAAAACGCGCGAGTGATGATTTGCAAGGCGATGCAATTAAGCACAAAATCTTGCTAGCGAAGCTATGCGAAGTAGAATCAACACTAGCAAAATTTGATTAAAATCTAATTTATGTTGCTTTTGTCCTGCAATGTTTGTGTGCGTAATAGCGATTGCGCTTAAGCGCGGAATCTGCATTGCTATATTTTGCGCTCATTTAGCACAAACTAAGCAAGCACAATCCCCCCAAAATCACTAAAAATGTCAAATCACTAAAAAGCCAACGCACAAAATCACAAAAATTGCAAAAACAGAAAGCTACCAAATCAACGAACAAAATCCACTAAAAGCTAAAAGTATAGCGAGCAGTTATGCTATATGGGTGGTGTATGCTGGTTTTTTCGCTCGAAGTCGATAAGTATGTATCTCCACCACCATTGAATCGCTCTTGGTATGTTTTATCAAACAGCTTCGTAGCTAGAAATGGCACGCGTGCGACTATCTCTACGCCGTGATTTTTGGCGATATTTGCTCGCAAGCCCACATTTAGCGCGACATCAAAGCCATTTTTGCTTAAGCTCCAGCCCTGCTGATAACTATCAATAAGTTTTTGGTAGTCATTTATGGATTTTCCTACCCAGCTTGTCCCGCCAATCCCAAGCCCTACAAACCCACCAAAATCTAGGCTTTCTTGTGCGATGAAATTCCCTAGAAAATCCACATTTACGCCGTAGTTTATCATCGTAGCGCTTACATTTTTCCATTGCGCAGATACGCCACTCCTTGTCGTGCTAAGCGAGGCGTGCATAGCACTTAAGCTCGCATAGTAGCGCAATCCAAGATAAGGGGTAAAAAATTGCTTATAGCCAGCTACAATCCCGTATTTCACTCCTCCTCCGCTGTATTTGAGGGTATATGGTCTGCCACCTTGAATCTGTCCTGTGGTTAGATTTTGTTCGCTATAAGAGGTTTTATACTCCACACTAGCTCCACCATATCCCACTTCAGCTCCTAGAAATACACCGCTTTGCTCAGCAAAAGCGACATTGCCTAAAGCAAGCGCGACACTTGCGACTATGATTTTACTTTGTTTCATCTTTTTCCTTTGTGAGTAGAATCTTAAGCCCACCCAAAGACAAATCTAAAAAAATCTAAACTCTTTGGATAAGTCATTTAAGGGGGCAAAAGTAGGGTTTGATTTTACCCCCCCCCCTTATTAAAAAATGCTTAAATCTATAAGATTTTTGACATTTTTTGGCAAAAAATATAAAAATTTTTAAAAGCCGTGATTTTTAGGGATTTTACAATGGAGGGGGTTTTTGGTAGTGAGTGGAGATTTTGGGGGAAGCGATTGGAGGTGGTAACGAAAAGTTAGTGTTATTGGATATGACAAGCGATAGCGCGTGATTGCCTTGCTACATTTTACCTTGCCATATCGCTTCTATTTGCTCTGCTAGATTTGACAATCTTTTATCCACTTGTGATAATGCTTTGGCTATAATTTGGAATCTAAAAGTGCAAAAAAGCTATGCTTAATTCACGCACAAAATCACATAGCCAAACAAAGCCAAATCACAAAAACCTACAAAATACAAGCATAATCAAAGCCTACAAATAGCCAAGATAACGAGGTGGTAGCCAAATGGCAAAAAACTTTTTTTATAATGAGATTTACGCCCTAGACTTTACTCTTATGGACAAAAAAGATTCTCTCTATGTCTTGCAAATGCGCAATCACGCGCAAGTCGCGCAGTATATGTATTCTAGTCATATCAGCAAGCAGGGGCATACAGACTTCATAAAGGGACTAAAAAACAACCAAAAATCCGCTTATTGGCTACTAAAAAAAGGGGGCGAGATTTTGGGTGTGGCTTCTCTCTCTCGTATCAATCTCACGCACAAAAACGCCTACATAGGAATCTATAAAAATCCGTTTTTGGACGCTTGTGCGCAGGCAAAAGTGTTAGCGAAATCTACTTGCACAGGGCTTTCTAGCCACGCTATTGGCGATTCTGCGAGTAACTCTAGTGGCACTTCTAGCGATAGTTTTGTAGGAATTTCTGTGGGTGCGGAGATTTTGGCGACACTAGAGCATATAGCATTTAGCGAGTTTTGCTTGCATTCCTTGCACCTAGAAGTGCTAGAGTCAAACGCAAAAGCGATAAGATTTTATGAAAAAAACGGCTATAAATACGGCGGTAAGCTAGTAGACTTCATCTACCGAAATGAGTTTTATCACAATGCACTGCTTTATAGCAAAATCTCGCCACTTGGTTTTTAGAAGGAATCTAGCAAATGCCACATATCACACAAACCACACAAAATCGCTCTACTAGCCACGCTAATCCCACTAATTCCGCTTGCTCTGCAAACCAAGCAAATCAAGTGCTAAAGCCACCCCTGCTAGTTGCAGAGATTTCAGCAAATCATAATCAAAATCTAGCCCTAGCCCTAAAAACCATAGAATCAGCCAAAAGAGCGGGTGCGGACTTTGTCAAGCTACAAACTTACACGCCAGATTCTCTTACCATAGATTCTAGTGCGCCCTACTTTCGCATAGATAGTGGCACGGCGTGGGATGGGCAGACGCTATATGAGCTATACAAGCAGGCGTATACGCCTTTTGAGTGGCACGAGGAGCTTTTTGCGCACGCTCGTGCTATGGGCATAGGGATATTTAGCTCGCCTTTTTGCGCACGCGGGGTGGAGCTACTAGAGAAGCTAGAGTGTCCAATGTATAAAATCGCTAGTTTTGAAATCACTGATATTGCCCTCATCTCGCTTGTGGCTAGCACGCGCAAGCCTATCATCATATCCACAGGCATAGCCACTCACGAGCTCATAGTAGACGCGCTAGAGGCGTGCGAGAGGGCGGGAAATAGCGACATTACGCTACTTCACTGCATAAGTGAGTATCCAGCCAAGCTAGAAGATGCAAATATCCTTGCTATGCCAAATCTTGCTAGATATGGCGTAAAATATGGGCTTAGCGACCACACTATCGGCTTAAATGAGGGCGATAGGGGGTGTGCGGATTTGTGTGCGATACTTGCAGCAAGTCTAGGTGCGAGTATGATAGAAAAGCACTTCATTATCTCGCGCTCTTTGGGTGGAGTCGACTCACATTTCAGTATGGAGGAAGTGGAGTTTGCCACTATGGCAAATCGTGTGAGGGCAGTTAGCGTGGCTATGGGTGGGTCTTTGGCTAAGCAGGATTTTGCAAATACGGATAATGTTTTTGCAAAATCTATAAAATATAGTGATTTTGCCAGCACTACAAAGGGAGCAAAAACCAAAAACAATCCCAAAAGCCACACCATAAGCCAAGATGAAATCATAAATTATAAGTCAAAAAGCCCCTTTGCTCGCTCACTATTTGTCTGTGAAGATATAGCAAAGGGAGGGGTTCTAAATACGCAAAATATCCGCTCTATCCGCCCTAGTGATGGACTGCCACCAAGATATTTGCCTAAGATTTTGGGTGCAAAAGCTACGCGTGATTTGAAAAGAGGCGAGCCACTAAAGATAGGGGATTTTGAGTAGATTTGAGCGGTGGTTTTGGTAAGAATTTATAGATAAGATTTCATAAATAGGGACATAAATAAAGGATTGTAAATAGAATCTAAAAGAAAATTTACATACAATTTTATGGCTTGCAATTTTTAAGATTTACAATTTCAAAAAATTCACATTTTTAAAACCCGCAGTTTTTACAAAATCTAATTCAAGCCTCATAAATATGAAAGCCTTATATCGTAGCACTGCTAATTCTACAACGCTTGCAAAACTTATAAAAATCCCAAAAAGGAGCAAAATGGACTATCTAAAGATACAAGGCATAGAAAATCCTGCCTCCGCGCTAAAAGGCGAAGTCGCCATATCAGGTGCAAAAAACGCCGCTCTACCGCTACTATGCGCTACCCTGCTAGCCAAAAACGAAGTCATCATAGATAACATCCCAAATGTCGCAGATGTAAAGACACTTGCCAAACTTTTGGAGCATTTAGGGTGCAATATGGAGTGGCAGGATTCTCATTGCTTAAAAATCGATGCCCATCACATTATCCACACAAAAGCGATTTATGACATTGTGCGCAAGATGCGTGCTTCTATCCTTGTGCTAGGACCATTGCTAGCGCGTATGAGAATGTGTGAGGTGAGCCTGCCCGGGGGCTGTGCGATAGGGGCTAGACCTGTGGATTTGCATATACTAGCTATGCAAAAAATGGGCGCGGAGATAAATTTAAGTGGTGGGTATATCATCGCAAATGCCAAAAAAGGACTAAAGGGTGCAAAAATCGTGTTTGATAAAATCACCGTTACAGGCTGTGAAAATGTGCTTATGGCAGCAGCACTTGCTAAGGGCAAAACCCAAATCATAAACGCCGCTAGAGAACCAGAGGTAGTCCAGCTCTGCGAAGTGCTAGCAAGCGCGGGCGTGGAGATAGATGGCATAGGAAGCGATGTGCTAGAAGTGAGGGGTGTAGATGGGGAGGCTTTGGAGCTAGAGCCATTTAGCGTTATCCCCGATAGAATCGAAGCGGGGACTTATCTTTGTGCGGGGGCGATTACCAATAGTCATATAAGCATAGCAAAGGCAAATCAAGCTCATCTCCAAGCTGTGCTTGACAAACTAAAAGAAATCGGCTTTGGCATAGAATGTGAGGGGGATAAAATCAGCATTTTACCTGCTAGGCAAATGAGTAGCTTTGAGGTAACTACGGCTGAATTTCCTGCATTTCCTACTGATATGCAGGCACAATTTATGGCACTAGCTACGCAGTGCAGTGGCACAAGCTCGATAGAGGAGAGGCTGTTTGAAAATCGCTTTATGCACATAAGCGAGCTAAAGCGACTAGGGGCAAATATCCGCCTAAAAGGCAATACTGCTTTGGTAAAGGGAAAGACAAATCTTGTGGGGGCAGATGTGATGGCGACAGATTTGCGTGCTTCTAGTGCGCTTGTGCTTGCAGGACTTGTCGCCAAAGGCGAAACCCGCGTGCATAGAATCTACCACCTTGATAGAGGATATGAATCACTAGAATCCAAGCTAAACGCACTAAACGCGGATATAACTAGAGCAAGTGAGTAGATTTGCAAGTGAGTAAAATGATAAAAAAGCTAAATGACATTGCAAAAATAGTGCGAAATCAAATCAAACGCACCAAATTTTGCACACAAAAGCCACAAATAGATTTTAGCATTTAAGAGGTGAAATATGCTTGTAGCAATTTATAGTGTTTTGCTTTTTATCGCGCTTGGATACTTCGCCAAGCGAGCGAGAATGCTAGGGAATCGTCAGGGCAATATCTTGCTGGGATTTTTGCTAAATTTCTCCCTGCCAAGCGCGATATTTAAGGGCGTATATCACTCTAGGCTTGATGTAGAGCTTATGCTAAGCCTTTTTGGTGCGCTTGCTTGCTCTATTTTGGGAGCTGTTTTGGTGCTGTGTTTGGCTTTGTATGTTTTGCGGTTTGGCAGGGAAGTGGCGATTACTATGTCATTTTTGACTTGCTTGCACAATACCCTGTTTCTAGGTGTGCCTATGGTGGAGGGTGCGCTAGGGAGCGAAGCTGCGCACAATGCGATACTCTTTGACCAATTTTGCACGGGACTACCTCTAGCCATACTTACCCCTATCATTATGAGCCTAAGTGGCAAAGGTGTCTTTAGTGTGCGCTCTGTGGGGATACGCCTTTTTCAAAACCCTCTTTTTCTAGCTATGCTAAGTGGATTTGCGCTAAAGGCACTTCCCTTTAGCTTGCCCCAAGAGATTTTCGCGCCGATATATGCGCTAGCGGCGTGTGCTACGCCTGTGGCACTATTTGCCATAGGGGTGCAGCTAAGCTTTGGCGATGTGCGGCTAGAGTGGAAAAAAGCGGGGATAATCCTAGTGGTTTCTATGCTAGTGATTCCTGCGATATATCTATGCTCGCTACATATATTTGGCGTAAATATCAACAGCAATCACAAAATGGCACTACTAGAATCATCTATGCCACCTCTTATCAGCTCCGCAGCGGTAATCGCCCGCGCAGAGCTAAACAACAAAATCGCCGTAGCAAGTATCGTTATGGGCATATTTTTTAGCGCACTTACCACACCACTTTGGGTGTATCTATCAGGACTCTAAGTGAGCGGGCTTTGTCATTGCAAGTTTTGAGAAAATCGTGGTTGTCATCATTGCGAGAATCTGCGTTAGCAGACTTAAAGCAATCCATTTTTGGCTTATGGATTGCTTTAAGCCGCTTCACTCCCTCACAATCACAAAGCCCTCGTCATTGCGAGCAAAGCCAAGCAATCCATAGAAATAAAATCACGCCACTTAGTCTAGCCAAAATCCTAAAAGCCGCCATTGCGATTGAGCGTGAGCTAGCGACTATCTAAACTAGTTATGTCTAAAGATGATTTTGCAGATAATGCTATGATTTTTAGACATTATGAAGCGTGGCTTAGTGTAGGCTTGTGCTATAAAATCACTAGGCAAACAACCAAAATCCAAAAATTACGCTACAATTTCGCCTAGCTTTTGGACAAAAGTCAAAGATAATTGTAGAAAAAGAAATGATAGGACTATTTACTTCAGCATTTGCGCTTTTTGGTGCGCTGTTTTGCGCTGTTTTTATCGGCAAGGTTTTGACTTCAAAAGAGTAATAACTAAGTCAGACCAAGCCAAAATCAAAATAATCTAAAATAAGGAGAAAAACGATGGGCAAACTTGATGAATTTAAAGATTTTGTAGCGGGGATTCAGCGTGAGAAAGGCTACAAAGCCCCACTAGGATTTGGGATTGCTAGGCTTGAGTATGGGCAAAAAAGTGGCGCGGTGCTAAGTGCGACTTATCCTACGATAAATTGGGGTGGGGAAAATCTAGGTAGCTATGCTGTGCTACTAGAAGCGGCTAGGCGTTCAAACCTCATCACAGAGAGTGAGAACGAAGCACTTTATGAGGTAAATGAAGCCTTTATCCACAAGGCTTTGGAGCTGTATGAGCCGTTTTTGAGTGAAGCACTAAACGACCCAAATGCTCACAAAAATATCCAAGTGATTTTGGCTCTACGCGAAGCTATGGCGGAATCTATGTTGCGCGATTCTCGTGGGGTGGAGAAGTTTAGGTTTTGCATAGTGTATAAAGATGTGGAGTGCGAGAGCGTGGAGAGCGCGTATATGAAGCTCCTAGCCCTCTCTCTTGGCAAAGCTCCTTTGCGCTCGCTAAACCTCAATGGAATCTTTGGACTACTTAGCAATGTCGCTTGGAGTGGCAATACTCCTTATGAGCTAGAGTATCTGCGCGAAGCTGAAGTGGCTTTGAAGATTCGTGGGGAGTTTCCCTCTATTGACTTTGTGGATAAATTCCCGCGCTATCTTATGCAGGTAGTCCCCCAATACGACAATATCCGCTTGCTAGATTCTGCAAAAACTCGCTTTGGTGCGTATCTAGGAAGTGGTGGCTATACGCAAATGCCCGGTGCTAGCTATGTGAATTTCAACGCAGGTGCGCTAGGCGCGTGTATGAATGAGGGCAGAATCAGCTCTAGTGTCATTGTGGGAGAGGGCACAGATGTGGGAGGTGGAGCTAGCATACTAGGCGTGCTTAGCGGTGGCAATAGTGCGCCAATCAGCATTGGCAAAAACTGCTTACTTGGTGTGAATAGCTCCACAGGGATTTCGCTAGGTGATGGCTGCATCGTAGATGGTGGGATTGCTGTGCTAGCAGGCACAATCTTTAGAATCGACAAAGCAGAAGCCGAAAAAATAGCAGAGGCAAACGAGCAAAATGGCGGGTTTAAAATCAATGACAATTCTCTGTATAAAGGGCGTGAGCTAAGTGGCAAAAACGGCGTGCATTTCCGCCAAGACTCCAAAAGTGGCGAGATGATAGCCTTTCGCTCCAATCGCAAAATCGAGCTAAACAAAAATCTGCACTAGATTTGAGTAAAAAGGCTAGTGAGATTTGACACAATTAAGACTATGCAAAATGTGCTAACCAAAAAACAAGTAAAAACAACAAGACTTCACACCAAAATCTAAAAAGAGCAACTTATGATTTTCATTGACGCGTGCTTGAGAAAAGAAACCCCTTATACTCCTGTATGGCTTATGCGTCAAGCAGGACGCTACCTTAGCGAATACAAAGCCACGCGCGCAAAGGCTGGAAGTTTCCTAGAGCTATGCCAAAGTGTAGAGCTTGCCACAGAGGTAACCCTCCAACCCATAGAAATCCTAAATGTCGATGCGGCAATCATCTTTAGTGATATTTTGGTTGTCCCGCTTGCTATGGGACTTCCACTAGAGTTTTTAGCAGGCGAGGGACCGCACTTTTTGCGAACTATAAGAGAATCTAGCGATATAGATTCTCTAAAGGTAAGTGCATACAAAGACTTGGACTATGTCTATGATGCTATCTCTACCACTCGTGCAAAACTGCCAAAAGACAAAGCACTTATAGGGTTTTGTGGCTCGCCTTGGACGCTAGCTACATATATGATAGAGGGGCAGGGTAGCAAGACTTATGCCTTTAGCAAAAAGCTAGCATATCAAAATCCACAGCTACTTCACACGCTTCTATCAAGGCTTAGCGATGAGCTAGTATCCTACCTAAAGTCCCAAATCCGCGCAGGTGCAAACGCTGTGCAAATCTTTGACTCGTGGGCTGCTGCGCTAGAGCCAAGCGCGTATATGGAGTTTAGCTTCAAATATATGCTAGCCATAGCCCGCGAAGTCAAAAAAGAGTATCCAAATACCCCTGTTATGATATTTCCTAAAGGCGTGGGAGGGCTGCTTGAATATATAGCAGATGAGTGTGCGACAAATGCGGGGTTTGAAGTGTTTGGAGTAGATTGGGGGGTGAGTATGGCTAGGGCAAAGTCGATTTTGGGAGATAGATTTGTGCTGCAGGGCAATCTAGAGCCCTCTCGCCTTTACTCTCGCACTTCTATGGAGGAGGGGGTAGAGGAGATTTTGCGCGTGATGGGCAATCGTGCAGGACATATCTTTAATCTAGGGCACGGAATGTTGCCAGATTTGCCTAGAGAAAATGCCATAGAGCTAGTCAAAATGGTGCAAGAAAAAACCAAACGATAGAATAAAACTACTTAAGAAAACTCCAAAACCTCCCCGCAAAAACTCCCTTAAAATAACCAAACTTAAAAAAATGCCAAAATCTACCAAAACCTCCTCTAAATCCCAAAAAGATACCAAGCCACATATCGCTATCCTAGCCACAGGTGGCACTATCGCAGGGCTAGCAGACTTAAGCACCAAAGAGTGCAGGACAAACCATAGCGATGAGTATAGTGCGGGTGTGCTTAGCATAGATGAGATTTTGGACTCGCTTGCAAAAAAGGGCTACAAAAAGCACAAAAAGGCAAAAAAATCCCTCCAAAACCTAGCCCACATATCCACAAAGCAAATCGCAAATATTGATAGCGCGGATATGGGCGATGAGGTGTGGCTAGCCCTTGCTAGAGAGATAGAGATGGCTTTTGAGGGCGAAGTAGATGGCATAGTCATCACTCACGGCACAGATACGCTTGAAGAGAGTGCTTACTTTCTCCACCTAGTAGCAAAAACTCAAAAGCCTATTGTCCTAGTGGGAGCTATGCGTCCTGCAAATGTGCCAAACTCTGATGGTGGCAAAAATCTCTACAATGCCATAGCCCTAGCCGCGCACAAAGACGCAAAAGGCGTGATGATAACTATGGCAGGGAAAATCCTATCCCCACGCTACGCTAGCAAAGCCCACACTCATAGACTAGATGCTTTTTGCGCACCTAGCGTGCTAGGAAGCGTGCGCAATGGTAAAGTGAAGTTTACCAAAATGCCAAAATCCCCAAATCTCTCAACGCTACCAAAGCTAGCCAAAAAATCCACCAATCTATCAAAATCCAAAAAACCCTCTAAGGCATTTTTGCAGCCATTTTTGCAAAATAGCGCGCCATTTTGCGTGCGTGATTGTCTAGCGTTGCCAAAGGTGGATATTTTGTATAGTTATAGCAATGACGGAAGCGCGGTAGCTGCAAAAGCATTTTTTGTGAGCGGAGTGCAGGGCTTAGTCATCGCAGGCAGTGGGGCGGGCAGTATCCACCAAGCACACAAAAACGCACTAAAAGAGCTTATTTTGCAAGGGGTTGTTGTCGTGGTTAGCTCGCGTATAAACGGGGGGCGCGTGGTGCTAAAAGAAGCTGATAAAAAGGCTGGATTTGTAAGTGCTGGGGAGCTAAACCCACAAAAAGCCCGCGTGCTACTAATGCTTTGCCTAACTCGCACTCGCGACAAAGCCAAAATCCAAGAATATTTTGAAAACTACTAAGATTTTGGCTATTGTTTGCAATCTTTTATATGACAAAATCTTGCAAAGTTTATTAGGATTTGATTTTGTATTTTGCGATTTGATATGCTTGAAATGCTGTGTATATCGAGCTTTTAAGAGTTGGAAAGAAATTTGCTTAGAGGCAAAGTGTCATAAATCAAAAAGAAACAAACAATAGGCAAACAAAAACAAAAATTTGCCGATAAATTATAAAGACTTTTTGACTAAAGGGCTAGACACAAAGGCTCTAAAAAAGAAGCAAAACAAGAAAGGAGGAGCTAGATGGCTGTCTCAACTATCGGTAACATAACCTATATCAACCAAAATATGCAAACCACCTCTGCCAACCTCGCAAATGCAACACAAAGGGGGGACTTTATCCCCCAAGAGTTTGAGAACAAACTAAAAGAAATCGCAGAAGTGCGCCCCACAGAAACCCTGCAAAAAGCTGATGAAAACGGCAAAAACGGCAAGCAAGAGCAAGAAGAAAGAGAATCACAAAATCCACAGGAGCAAAAAGAGCAGCCCGCTAAAGTGCTAGATTCTCCCAAAAGCAATGCTTTGCTTGATATTACGATTTAGGTAGATTTTGCATAGATTAAAATAGACTTTGGGAGGGGGTGGATTTGATTTGATAGATATGTGGCTATATTGTATATGTAGTGTGCTTGTGTCGTGCATTTTGCTTGGTAGGGATTGTGATACTTAGAAAATCTGGCTTGTGAAATCTCAAAATCTAGCTAATAAGCTACGCGCCAAAATAGCAGAAATGAGAAACAGCAGAATGAAAGAAGCACTTAGGCTTTTGCTTAAGCAAAGCCTAAGTGTGATTGTGAGGCAATACAAGAGATAAAAAAACTCTTTAGCTAGACTCCTAGCTAAAAAATATCTTAGAAGCTATAAATATAGCGCACGCTGACATTCCAAGGGTTGTAGAGTTTGACATTTGCATTTGCACTTACTCCAGCCGCCCCTATCGTCTTGTCATACACAGTAGTTCCTACAAATGGCACTTTTGCAACCACTTCGATTCCGTGGTGCTCTAGGAAGTTTGTGCGGACACCGACATTTACCCACGCATCAAATCCTGTGTAGGCTTTGTTGTCTTTAATGTCGTTATTTAGCTGTCCTTGCAACGCTTCTGGTAGCAAGTCAAAGTTTGGATTCGCGCCTATTTTCTTCTTTGCAGCATCTATGGCATTTGAAGCAAAAAATGTATTTGCACCTAGCCCAGCACCTACAAATAGCCCTAGATTTGCTTGCTGAAATGCTAGGACATTAAATAGCAAGTCTAGATTCACACCATAGTTTAGTGCAGAAATAGCTTGGTCTGTGGATAGGTTACTTCCATCGGCTTCTCTTATCATTTCTTCGTTAAGCGTGTGGATAAAGTTTAGATTCGCATACGCCCTTAGCCCAAACCAAGAAGTAAAAAACGCCTTGTATCCACCTACGATACCTGCATTTACACCATAAGTTTCAAGATTATCTGAAGCAGTTCGGCTTTGGTTTGTCGCAGTTCCTGTTATCTTTGCTTCTTGCAAGCCACCGCTTGCGCCTAGCTCTAGACCGATAAATCCAGCACTCTCTTCAGCTACTGCGCTTGCTACTAGCACACTTGCCACCGCCACGCTCAAAAACACTGATTTTGACAAATTTTTCATTGTCGTTTCTCCTTAAGGGGTTTAGATTCGCTTCACGCTTTGCTTCTAAGTAGATTTTATGACTTTGCGTTTTTTGCGCAAAACTTGCAAACCCCAAAATCTAGCCAAAAACAAACAAAAAAGCGTGTGAGAATTCTACCCCCCCCCCCTTATTAAAAAATGCTTAAATCTATAAGATTTTTGACATTTTTTTTACAAAAAATATAAAAATTTTTAAAAGCCGTGATTTTTAGGGATTTTTGTGGTTTTTTAGGGGGACTTGGGGGCGATATTTTTGTGGCGGTGCTTTTTGGCAGTATTTTTTGGGTGGCGGGCACAGTGATTGGGGGTGGGGTTTTAGGATATTTTGCGATATTTTTGTATCGTTTGGACTTGGAGGTGGTAGATTTATGGTGGCGATTGGAATCGGTAGGGGATAGTTGCGATTAGGGTGTGGAAGTGATAAGTGGCTACAAAAACATATTGCGCGTGGTGGTGGGGCTAAAGCTAGCTAGTTTGTTTGGCAAGCGATTGGGACATAGTGCTCGGATTTGCTTTGTTTATAAAAATCAAAGATGATTTTTTATTTGCACCAATTCATCTACACCGTGAGTATAACCATCATAGTAAAATTCTTTATCAAACAGTATTGATTTGCGAGATTTATCATTGCCAAAGTTACCCACATATAGAGCATAACACTTGTTTTGCTTATCTTTTGTCTTTGCCAAATCCCTAAACCCAGCCAAATTATAATCACTAAACACAAAATCACTTATCATTAGCAAATCTGCTTTTTTGTAGCCCTCTTCATTCATTTTTGTTAGCCCAGCCCTAAGCGCAGGTATCGCATCCGTCCCACCACTGAAGCTCATTTCTAAAAAACTCATTAGCTCAAAAAATCCATTTGGCGGGGTTAAATCAAGTGTGCTAATGCCTACGCTAAAGTTTATAAGATAGCATTTTCGCCTTGCCTCCATCGCTCTTTGCGCCATAAAAAGTGCTATGGCTTTGGCGATAGTCTCTGGCGTCCCGCTCATAGAGCCACTTGTATCTATACATAGGATTATGGGTCCTTTTTTGTCTTCTACTTGTTTTTCTCTCTCTTGGGAGATTTCTTCTACCATAGATATGTCCTCATATCCCTGCTTCTCAAAGCAAAATAGGCGATTTTCGGCAAATTTCAAATCAAACAAAATGCTAAAATCTTTATCATCAAGCAGGGTTAATTCTTGAGGTAGCACATTTTCCAAATCCCTGCCAAGTGTAACACCACAAATTTCCTCTTTGGCATAGGGAGTAGGGATAGTCGCGTTAAATGTTCTTTGTAGTGTGTATGTTTCTAGCTCTATTTTCTTTTGAGCTTTGTGTAGTTTTCCTAGCATATCACAAAGTTTTTTTATGGATTCTTGCTCCAAAAGCTTAAGCCATTTTGCAAAATCTATTATTCTTTTGCTTAGATTATCTGTGCCACCTACACCATACCCACCGTATCTTTGATTCCCCATCAAGTCATTTTCATTTACGCATTCACTTACTTTTTTGCCAGATTCCATACCTGCCTTTAGACTTTGCATAATATAGCCAGAAAACAAATCCGCACTTTCTTCCATAGACTTAAATCGTTGTTGAAATTTTTGCATTAGCTCTATCCACTCTTTTATACGCTCTATAAGCTCATCTTGGCTATCTTTTATAAGTTGTTTTTGTATTTTTGTCTCTTTAGATTCTATGAGTTTTTTCCAAGTTCTGATTGTGTTTGTATGTAGGATTTTAAGTAGCTTGTTTAGTTTTTGGTTATATTTGGCTTTTTGCTCTTTTTCATTAGATTCTTTGTCTTTTTTGGCAATAGTTTTTGCGTATTTTTGCCTAAAATCTTGCAGCTGTTTTTTATAAAAAACCTCTTCAAAGTCATTATTGTAGCTTTTTACTTTTCTTAGCAATCTATCTAAAGAAACTTCCGTGAAATTTTCTTTGTGCTTGGTTGTTATTTCTGCTTTGAAGTAGTCATTTTTTTCTTTTTCCAATTCTTTTGGCTCTTGCTCTAGATTGGATTTTAGTTTTTCGTAGTATGCCCTCACATTTTCGTCTAAACCTTGCTCTATGCCTAGCTCATCTTTTTGCAAGTCATAGTTACATTTTTGTGCCAAATCGCTAGTGCAAAAGCCAAAATACCCTTTGACTTTATCAAATTTGGTGATAAGATTTTGTTGGATAGCATTAAGAAAGCTAGGTTTTTCTTGGTTGCCTTGCATATTTATTTGCCTCCAGATTAAGCAATAGGAGCAGCTACTTTTGCATTCTTGACTTTATCTTGTAGTTTTTTTACTTCCAAAATATCTTGTTCCAAATTTTCTTGTGCTTCCTTAAAAGAGCTTAAAAAAATATCATATCCGCTCTTTGAGACAAATGGATTGGCATTTTTATCCTTAAAATCATTTGCCTCACTAAGACATTTTTGCAATTCTTGATATAGTTTATGATGAACATTAGCAATTTCTTTTAAAAGAGAATCTTTGACAACTTGCTCAACGGGATTTTTTATCGTTGATTCAATTTGTTTTGCTAGGTTTTTTATATCTATTCCGTTTTTGATAGCTTGTGGGCTATAGCTATCTAGGCATTCTTTTAGCATTTTTTCAATCTCTTCTTTTTGGCTCTCCTCACTCCATAGGCAATGTTTCAAAAGTGCCAAATCTATCAGCCCCACCGACTGCCTATCACTTAGCACGGCAGAAAATTTAAGTAGCTCCATAATAGCCACCCATCTACGCTCACTTACATAAATACTCTCTACATCATCTGCTTTTTTGTCATTGTAGGCTTCAATTTTAGAGCGCAAAAGCTCTAGCACATTCAGCACGGATTCATCTATTTTTGCGCTATCTACGAGTGATTTGATTTGCTTGAAATCTCTGTCATAAAACTTTAGCTCATCTGCTACATTTACATTCTCTTTTGCCCCAGAGCTTTGCAATAGCTTTTTAAAATTCGCCTTTTGCCTTAGTGGCGGGACAATAAGGCGCATTATAAATCTATCATACAACGCCTCTAAGCTCTGCCCCTTTTGTGGCAATTCATTACTCGCAGCCACTAGCCCACGAAGCGGGACTTTTATATTGTCTTTGCCGTTTCTAAACTGCTTTTCGTTGATGATTGTTAGCAGTGAATTTAGTATCGCAGGGGAGCTTTTCCATATCTCGTCCAAAAACGCAAAATCCGCGCTCGGCAAAAATCCCTCCACACTTCGCACAAGCCTATCTTGTCGCAATTCGCTAAGTTTTAGCGGTCCAAAGACTTCCTCAGGAGTGCTAAAGCGATTCATCAAATAATCAAAAAATCTATTGCTATCAAAGGCGCAAGATACGCGCCGTGAGATAAGGCTCTTTGCCGTCCCGGGCGGTCCATAGAGAAACACAGATTTCCCCGCTATCATACATAATAGCACTAAAGACACTATTTCATCTTTTTCTAAAAGCCCTTGTGAGAGCGTCTCTTTTAGCGTTTGGATTTTGTTTTTGTAGAGATTTTGTGCCATTGTTGCTCCTCTTAGTTTTTGATTTTCATTCTACAAAAAAAAAAAAAAACGGATTGTGAAGAGGGTGATAAAAAGCGAGCATAAAAATATTTAGCAATTAGATTGATACAACATTTACTTCTTGTCTAATGCAATGTTTGTGAGGAGTCGTTTTTTGCTAGGTTTGTTATTTAAGAATCTTTTTATCCACTTGTGATAATGCTTTGGCTATAATTTGAAAATCAAAAATAAATGCACAAAATATTTTTAAGGAGAATCACATTTTTACAAATTTTAGCGACACGCCATTTAGCAAGTCAGCGCAGCAAAAAGCAAAATCGCAAGCAAAAAACCACCAAAATCTAGGGCAAAAAAAACTTCATCTAATCTCGCTAGGCTGCACCAAAAATCTCGTAGATAGCGAAGTGATGCTAGGGAGGCTAAGTGAGCTAACACTAAGCGATGAGGTGAGCGAAGCAGATGTGATTATTGTCAATACTTGTGGGTTTATCCATAGTGCCAAGCAGGAGAGCATAGGCGAGATTTTGCGCGTGGCGGGGGAGAAAAAGGAGGGCGCGATACTCGTGGTGAGCGGGTGTCTAAGCGAGCGGTATGCAAAAGAGCTAGAGAGCGATATGCCAGAAATCGACATCATCATCGGTGTGCGCGACTATGACAAAATCGATAGCTTGCTTGCCAAAAAGGGATTTTTTGGCGCAGTGCCACACCTGCCAAATCCCCCAAAGCTAGCAAACCCCACAAAAGTAAGCCACACAAGCCACATAAACTCTGCAAAAATGCCAAGCCCCACAAACTCTATAAATCACGCAAAATCTGCAACTCCTCCAATCACTTCAAGCACTCAAAACCCACTATCTCAATCCCCACAAGAAAGCACAGCAAAAAGCCACACAAGCCAAAATATTGCAAGCCAAATCCCCACAAATCCGCCTAGCCAAAATATAGGCAAAAATCTTGCAAGCCAAGATGAAGTGTTTTTAAGCGATGAGCACTCAAAGCGGGTTATTAGCAACTCCGCTATACACGCATATATCAAGCTATCAGAGGGCTGCAATCAATCTTGTTCTTTTTGCTCTATTCCTAGCTTTAAGGGGCGGCTTCGCTCGCGCTCTATCGCTAGCGTGCTAGCAGAAGTAGAAAATCTCGCCCAAAAAGGCTACAAAGATTTTAGCTTCATCGCGCAGGATTCTAGCTCGTATTTGCTAGATTTTGGCGTGAGAGATGGGCTTGTGGCGTTGATAAAAGCACTAGATTCTAGTGGCGTGGCAAAATCTAGCAGAATCCACTATCTCTACCCCACCACGACTAGCTACAAGCTAATCGAAGCGATAGCTAGCTCGCCTAGCGTGCAAAACTACTTTGATATGCCAATCCAACATATAGATGACAAAATGCTAAAGCTAATGAAGCGCGGTGCGGGGGAAAAAAAGCTAAGAGAAATGCTAAATCTTATGCGCTCACTGCCAAATGCTTTTTTGCGTAGCACGATAATCATAGGGCATCCTTGCGAGGGGGAGGAGGAGTTTGATAAATTAGCGGATTTTTTGGGTGAGGGGATATTTGATAGGCTAAATCTTTTTGCCTTTTCTAGTGAGGAGGGCACTCTAGCGCATACGATGAGCCCCAAAGTCCCCACAAAAGTGGTAAATGCAAGACTAAATACGCTAAATAAAATCCTAAAATCCCAAGATAAGATTCGCTACCGCGCACTAAAGGGCGTGCAAATCCCTGTGATAGTAGAGGGCAGGGCTAGCATAAGTGAGCATTTTTACTCTGCTAGGGACATTCGCTGGGGGCTAGAGATAGATGGCGAGATTCTTATCAATGACAGCGAGGTAGAGGATATAAGTGTGGGCTACTATGAGGCAAAAATCACAGAGTATAAAAATGGGCTTCTTTTTGGGAAAATCCTCTCCAAACTAAAATCGTAAAAAGGCATTGAAAATGACAAAGCACGCAAAGCTAAAGTGCGCACTTGTGGGGTATGGGTATTGGGGGAGAAATGTGCTAAAGGCATTGTGCAATCAGCATAGATTTTGCCTAAAAGGCGTATATGATAGCGATAGAGTGCAGCTACAAGCCGCGCTTAGTGATTTTGCCACACTTACTAAATCTGTGCATTTGGCAAATAAGCACACTACCAAAAACGCAAATCCAAAATCCACCGCGCAAAGTCAAAATCCACATACGAAAAATAAAGACTTACCTACTCAAAATAAACCGCAAAATCCTCCACAAAATCCACTAATAGCATACACTTCTTATGATGAGATTTTGCGTGATGATGAGATAGAAGCGGTATTTATCATCACACCTCCGCATACGCACTTCCCCCTTGCTTCCCTTGCGCTAGAGGCTGGCAAGCACGCGTTTGTAGAGAAGCCACTAGCTCGTAGCACAAGTGAGGTTTGCGCCCTCTATGAAATCGCCTCTAGGCAAAATCTAACGCTTCATTGCGACCATATATTTCTCTACTCTCCTGCTGTGGTGTGGCTAAAGGACAATCTAGCAAGTTTCGGGGATATACTCTATGTCCAAGCGCGTAGAATCAATCTAGGGCTTTTCCAAAACAGCGTAAATGTCATTTGGGACTTGGCATTGCACGATTTGAGTATTTTGGATTTTCTTTTTGGGCTAGAGATTTTATCTCATAGCTTGGTTTCTCGCCGTTATGAGGGGTTTGAAGCATTGGCAAATATACAGCTTGAGTGCAAAAGATTTAGTGCCAATCTCACCGCTTCGTGGCTATCGCCTATCAAGGTGCGTGAGATGATGATAGGAGGGACGCAAAAAACTGCGATATATGATGAGACAAAGGAGCGCAAAATCGCGCTTTTTGACTGCGGAGTGGTGGTAAGCGATAGTGTAGAGAAGTCATCACTATACCAAAAAATGGTGCGCTATCATTTGGGTGAGGTAAGCTATCCTATGCTAGATGATGAGCTACCGCTTGATAGCTCGATACGCGCTTTTGGCGAGCAGATATGCAGGGGCGGAAGTGATAAGTGGCTGCAAGAGCATATCTTGCGCGTGGTGGACGCGCTAGAGCGGATTTGCAAAAAATAATTCAAACAAAAGCGCAATCAGGTGCAAACTACCTAAATCCCCACTAACCGCGTCCTGCTAACCGTGAGCTCCTGACAATCGCAAGCTCTCACAACCGCACCAAAATCAAAATCTAGCGATAAAATAGCGATAAAATCACAAGGCAAAATCAAGTAGTGCTAGATTTGTAGATTTTGCTAGAGTTTCGCTAGATAAATCACAGCGCGTTTAGGAATGCTTCTAGTGCGTTTAGCTCATCTTGGCTTAGCTCAAGTTTTTTTAGCAGCTCATCAGGGCTAGGGAATGGTGGATTATAGGTTGCGCCCTCTTTTGGGATAGGGTTTGCCATACCTGCGTTATATGCGTTTAGCACTCCGCGTAAGTGTGGGAAAAGCCCGTTGTGCATATATGGTGGGGTTTTTTTGACACTGCGTAGGCTTGGGGTTTTGAATTTCCCTACATCGCTATTTTCGCGCGTGATTTCATACCTCCCCAAATCTTCGTATTTGTCCCTACCATAGTAGTGCAAGCCTAGATTGTGAAATCTATCATCGCTTAGGGCTACGCCGTTGTGGCAGTTCATACACCTAGCTTTGGTGCGAAAGAGATGAAGCCCTAGCACTTCCTCATCGCTCAAATCCTCTGCCTTGCCGTTTAGGAATCTATCAAAGCGGTTGTGATGAGGCATAAGGCTTCTCTCATAGGTGGCAATCGCTTGAGAGAGTAGCTCTTTTGTGATTTTGCGCGTGCCAAAGGCAGCATAGAAGTCATCTTTGTATTCTTTGATTTTACTTATTTTTCTGACAGCCTTATCCGCGCTAAAAGCCATTTCTTTGGGGTCTGCTATGGGGAAAAGGCTTTGGGATTCTAGGCTGCTTGCGCGTCCGTCCCAAAATTTGTGCGTGCCAAAGGCACTCATTACCACACTTGGGGAGTTGCGAGAGCCTTGCGCTCTATCGTGTCCATAGCTTACACTTTTGTTATCGGCAAACCCTAGCTCTTTGTCGTGGCAAGAAGCGCACGCGATTTGGTTTGATAGCGATAGTCGCGGGTCGTTAAATAGCTTTTTGCCCAAATCTGCTTTTTCTTTGGTGTAGGGGTTTTCTTGTGGATATGGTGGGGTAAGTGGGAGGGGCTTTAGCTCTAGGTGGGAGAGAATCTTTGAGCGATTTTCCTCACTTGTGGCGTCTACTAGCCCTAGCTCTTTTGCGAAATCCTCTAGCACGGATTTGTCTATATGTGGGGCTTCCCACTTGGTAGAGTCCCTATTGCTATATATTTGGCGTAGATTTTGTGTGGCGAGATGAGCAGCGGCTTTTTGGCTTACTTTGCTTGCGGATTTCGCGCTACTTATGTAGATGATTACCCCGCTTACAAATATAAAAAATAGAGCGAAAAATAGCTCCCCATTTAGCAGTTTTTTCATTTTTACTCCTTGTATTTGGTTTTGCAGATAGCTGATATTATAGCGACTTTTGATTAAAAAGCATTATTATTACATTTCATAAAATGGGAATTTACATATAAGAATCAAATTATGAACACATTTTTTGCTAAAGATTTTGCAGATAGAGAGATAGAGAGTCTCACAAAGAGGGTTGATAGTTTTGGGTATATAAGGAAAGTAAAAACAATGCTAGAAATATTGATATAATTGCAGATAAGAATCTAGCGCAAGGCAATAATAAAATGATAAAAATTGAAGTTTTGGCAGAAAATAAAGATAAAAAAGCCTATGATTTGCGTAGCGATGCCTTAAAAGCACTAAAAACTATAAGAAAACCAATCACAAATAAACACGATGGGCGAGTGGCGATTGTCAATAAGGCAGGGCGACTAAAAATGACAAGTGATGAGGCAGTGCGCGAAAGTGTTAAACACGGATTTACTGCTGCTGAACACATACAAGAGCTTTATGAGGAAGCAAAACTGCGCGAGATTCAGCCTGATTTGAAGCACGGGTATACAAGCGTGCAGATACCACGCTATGAGGTAATGTTTGATTTAAAGGCTTGCAAGTGCAAGCACTGATAACATTAAAGGAGACTTTGAAAGGAGTGCATAAGGGAAACAGGATTTATTCGATAGAGTTGAAAAGTATCGCTAGGTTGAAGCCTACCGAGCCATAAGCCCTAGCGTGTAATATGCAAAGTCAAAAAGACCCAAGAGGCTCGGCTCATTGAGACGCCCTTTGCAAATCAATGGGAATCCTACTAAGTTTTTGTAAATTTGTCAAATTTAAACCTCATCATTTGTATTTTTTATTTAATATTACAATGCTTTTTTAAAATTTCTTCAAAAAGGAGTTTGGAATGAGTTCTCAAGCAAGTAGCACTTCTTCTTCCACCCCCCCCCCCCCCCCTCACAGTTTTCTCTCACTAAAAGCCTAAAGCTTTTTTCTCCCATAATCGTAGCATTTGCCATATTTGTCTGTCCCACACCTGAAGGACTTAGTAGCAATGCTTGGACTTATTTTGCGATTTTTGCAGGCGTCATCGTAGGGCTTATACTAGAGCCTGTGCCACCTGCACTTGTCGGGCTTATCGGTGTTGGCGTATGTATATGGCTAAAAGTCGGTCCAAAAGGCAGTGGCAATCCCGAAACGGTTATCAAGTCTGGCGAAGCTGTAAATTGGGGACTTGCAGGATTTTCTAACGCTACTGTGTGGCTTATATTTGCTGCATTTATGATAGGGCTTGGCTACCAAAAAAGCGGGCTTGGCAAGCGAATCGCTTTGTTTTTACTAAAAACACTTGGCAAAACTTCACTAGGGCTTGGCTATGCTATTAGCATTGCTGATGGGATTTTAGCACCATTTATCCCGTCAAATTCCGCTAGAAGTGGTGGAATCATCTACCCTATTGTAAGTCAGATTCCTCCTATGGTGGATTCTCACCCTGATAAAAATCCTAGAAAGCTAGGTGGCTATCTTATGTGGGTATCTTTGGCAGCTACTTGCGTAACAAGCTCTATGTTTTTCACAGGACTTGCGCCAAACTTGCTTGCTATGGAGACGGCAGTAAAAAGTGGTGTAGAGCCCATTAGTTGGTTTGGGTGGTTTATGGCATTTTTGCCTGCGGGCGTTATTCTTTTTATCGCCACACCATACCTCACTTATGTATTTTACCCACCTACTTCCAAAGGCTCGCCTGAAGCATCCAAGTGGGCAGGCGATGAGCTATCAAAACTCGGTGCTATCACAATCAAAGAGTGGCTAATGGTAGCTCTAGCTGTGTTTGCGCTTGTGTTTTGGATATTTGGTTCAAAATTTGGTGTAAATGCTACTACGGTAGCTATAACGGTAGTCATCGCTATGGTATTGCTACAAATCATCTCTTGGCAAGATTTGCTTGGTAATAAACCCGCTTGGAATGTGTTTGCTTGGTTTGCTACGCTTGTTACACTTGCGGGTGGGCTAAAAAATGTAGGATTCCTAGATTTTATCGCAGGACTTGCTGGAAACTATCTAGGCAATTTAGAGCCAACGATTGCATTTGTGGGGCTTATCGTGTTTTTCTATGCTGTGCATTATTTCTTTGCAAGCACTACTGCGCATGTAACCGCGCTTTTGGCACTTTTTATTACTATTGCAAGCGGAATCAACGGCATAGATGTCAAGCAACTTACCCTATTTCTAATGCTTACTCTTGGTATAGTGGGCATCATCACTCCTTATGGCACAGGTCCTTCTCCTGTGTATTATGGTGCTCACTACATAGAGGGCAAAGACTTTTGGAAGCTAGGGTTTATTTTTGGGGTTATTTACCTCGTGGTATTCCTTGTGGTGTGTATCCCTTGGGTTAAATATGTAGCACACACTTGGATTTAGATTTGTGGATTTTTCATTAGAATTTATAAGGCATAGATTCTAAGCGTGATTTTATGCTTACGAAGCCTTATGTCGTAAGCATAAATTTTTGTTTTTGTGTTAGATTTTTTCCTAAGAATGTAACCAAAACAAGCTATACTCTTTGATTAGTCTTTTAATAGGCTTAAAACCAAAACTAAAAACGGAGGTGCAAAATGGCACAGGATTACAGAGTCGAGCACGACACGATGGGCGAAGTCAAAGTCCCAAACGAGAAGTATTGGGGTGCGCAAACACAGCGCAGTTTTGAGAATTTCAAAATCGGCATTGAGAAAATGCCAAAGGAGCTGATTTATAGCTTTGCGAAGCTAAAACGGTCTGTGGCGGTTGTAAATAATTCTCTAGGCAAACTTAATGATGAGAAAAAAAAGGCAATCACGCAGGCGTGTGATGAGATAATCGAGGGCAAGTTTGATGATAATTTCCCACTAGCGATTTGGCAGACAGGGAGCGGCACACAAAGCAATATGAATATGAATGAAGTCATCGCTAATCGCGCTAGCGAGATACTAGGCGGGGATTTTCGCAAGGACTCAAAAGAGGGCAAAAAAATCCACCCAAATGATGATGTCAATATGAGTCAAAGCTCAAATGATACATTCCCCACAGCGATGAGTATCGTAAGTGTGATACAAATCGAAAAAAAGCTACTCCCCGCACTGCGTGAGCTAAAAGCGACATTTGAAAAGAAAGTCAAAGAGTTTGACTCTATCGTAAAAATCGGGCGCACACACTTACAAGACGCTACACCGCTGACTTTGGGGCAGGAGTTTAGCGGGTATCTCTCTATGCTAGCTCATAGCGAGGAGCAAATCACCGCTTCACTCCCTACACTACGCGAGCTTGCTATCGGCGGGACAGCCGTAGGCACAGGGCTAAACGCACACCCACAGCTAAGCGAAAAAGTAAGCGATGAGCTTAGCAAATTTACAGGCGTGAAGTTTGTCTCAAGCCCAAATAAATTCCACGCGCTAACTTCCCACGATGCGATTACATTCACACACGGCGCGATGAAAGGCTTGGCAGCAAACCTAATGAAAATCGCAAATGATATTCGCTGGCTAGCGAGCGGTCCGCGCTGTGGGCTAGGGGAAATCCTAATCCCAGAAAATGAGCCCGGAAGCTCTATAATGCCGGGCAAGGTAAATCCAACGCAATGCGAAGCACTCACAATGGTGTGCGTGCAGGTAATGGGAAATGACGCAGCTATCGGATTTGCAGCGTCTCAAGGGAATTTTGAGCTTAATGTCTTTAAGCCTGTGATTATTTATAATTTCTTGCAAAGCCTTGATTTACTTGCCGATGCGATGAGGTCGTTTAATGAGCACTGCGCGGTAGGCATACAGCCAGATAAAGAAAAAATCGACCACAACTTGCACAACTCACTAATGCTAGTAACTGCGCTAAATCCGCATATCGGCTATGAAAACGCTGCAAAAGTGGCAAAAAACGCGCACAAAAAGAGAATCTCGCTTAAAGAGTCTTGCTTGGAGCTAGGATTGCTTAGCGAAGCGGACTTTGATAAGTATGTCGTGCCTGAAAATATGATAAAACCAAAGGCGTAGAATCTAGTAGAATCTAGGTAAGAAAATCTAAGTGGAGGGGAAGTCTTACGCAGAAAGCCAGAATGTGCAAAATCTAACGCATAAAGTCCTAAATAGGACTTTATGTAGGTAAGATTAGCGCGAGTTTGCTCCCCAAGCAAATCTAGCAAAATCTTGTGATTTTATTGATTGCACCTGCCACTAGCGCATTGATTTAGTGCGCTAGCAGTTGGGATTCTTGCATTTCCTCTCATACCCTCCCCCTCCCCACTACAATCGCTAAATGAAAGTGCGCTAGCAAATGGTAGCGCGTATCGCCCGCTTACTTCTACAAGTCCTAGTGCGGCGATTTGTGTCCCTGCGCCCATAGTGTTGGCTATGGCGTTTGTCAGCTCATAAAAATCCGTGTTTAGCCTAGCGATATTTGCGATTTCTTGTGGGGTGGCGTTTATGATATTTGTCGCTAGCACACGCACACCACCACTAGCACGCACTAGCACTACTCCGTGCTGTCCTAGCCCCCTCCCCTCTTGATAGTGAATCATCGAAACCACATATAGCGTGCCTACCCTAGAAGCTAGCACGCCCTCCAAAAGCCTGCCTACATCATCTGGCTCTACCCCATACCCCACAAAACGCCAATCAAACTGCGGAAGTAGCGAGATAGCACTAGCATAGCTTAGTCGCACCGAGTTGGCAAACCTCTGGCTTACATCATCTGCAGGCAAGACATAATACTCCGCAATATCATCTAGCGTATCATAAAGAAGCGAGTGCCTAGCCCTAAAGCTCAAAAACGGATTTACATTTGGTGCGGTGTCAAAAAAGTAACCACCTTGCGTGGGAGGGGTGTTTCCATAGAATAGGATTTCAGCGACTATCTCATAGGAGTGCAAAAGGCAAGTCCCACACACACCTTGATGAAAAGCCGAACCATCAGTGCTAGAAGCAATCTGGGCTAGCCTAGATACCCAAGATTCTAGGCTAAAGTCAAAGACATTGTTTAGGCTTAGAGGGCTTGTTAGATTTGGTGTGGTTGTTAGTGGTTTGGATTTTTGGGTGGATTTTTTGGCGATTGCAAGGGTGGATTTTGGGGTTTTTGGTGTGGTATCAAGGATTTTTAGCTTGCGAGTTTTTAGCAGCTTGGAGTTTTTTGGCATATTTTTGGGAGCTTTTAGAGATATAGAGTCTAGCTTAGATTCTATATATCGCTCGTTATTTACTAGATTTTGTGGCAGATTTTTTGGTGGATTTTGTGGTGGATTTTGTGGTGGGGTTTGTGGGGAGGCTTGTGGAGAGTGTAGAGCGAGTAGGCTTTGGGATAGGCTTATTAGCAGTGCAAATAGCACAGAAGCCATAGAAATTATAGAAGTTATGGAAGCTATGATAAACTTTATAGTTTGGAGTGGCATACTATCTCCTTAGAAGAATCTATTTTCACACAAAATATATCGTTGCAAAATCTCACAAAACGCCATAAAACTATGCACATATCATAATAGCACAAAAACTTTAAAAGCGATTCAAACTTCAAAATCTAAGCCCTGCGATGCGCATATTTTGCCAAAAAGCTAGGATTTGAGTTTCGCATTTAAGCGTAGCAAATGTATCAATAAAGTAGCGGTGATTTCCTTACTAGATTTGATATAAGCTATTTTTTATATATTTTGGTATGTTTATTGCAAGTCAAAACCAAATGATAAAGGCATATATGAGAGAAAATATAATATAATATCCAAGCAAAATTCCAAAGTAAAAAATCCAAACAAAAAACTAGATAAGTAAAATCTAGCACCAAATCACGCTACGCAAAAAGCATAGCCCATAGATAAATCTAAAAATGCCAAAAAAATAGGAAATGTAATTGTATGAAAAGGTTTTTGCTCCCCCCCCCCCCTGTTAATATTATTGCTTAGTGTTTTTTGCAATGTGGCAAAAGCAGGTATGAGTTGCACAGGTCCAAATGAGACGGGGGATTGCACTTTTAATGGTGGTAAATTTTGGGGCAATATCAATGCAAATACTCTAACTTTAAAAAATGACGGCTATATAAATTATGAGTTGCTGTTTTATGGCAACACGACAATAAACACTCTTATCATAGATGTATATGATGGTAAGAGAATCTATTTTAGTCAATACATTAGAGATAAAGCTACAATAACCATAAACAATATAATCATTAAAGACAAAACCAAACCAAACCCAGCTTCCATAGGGCTAGCAACAAACAAAGAAGGACTTCAATCAACACTAAAAAACCTAAATGATACAGGGGGCGCAACTGTCAATATAATTGATTTGATAAATAACACCGACACTACCATAACTCCTACTCCACAAGGCAATGCTTTTGTTAAAAGAAAATATAAGTTTGGTGGTGGTGGCGAAATCATAAGCATAACGGGACCGGGTGCGTCATATCTCACAGGTGGAGGTGGCTCTAGCGGTGGTGGTAGCAGTGGAAGTGGGGGTAGTGGCAGTAGTGGCGGTGGCGGAGAAAATGGTAGTAGCAATACACCCAAACTAACAAGAACGCAAAAAGACACAATAGATTGTATCTCTAAACTTGGTGGGACACTACAAGCAGTGCAGCTATGTAGAAATACAATGTGGGAAAGAGAACACCTCGAATCCACCAACACCCTCATACTCTATAACATTCTTAATAACTATGATGGCACTTATATAAACTATGATTATGGATTAGGACATCAAGTAGGAATTGGTGCGTTTAATAACGGAGGATTTGCTCGCTATTATAACTACAACTCAAAAAATGGCTTTGATATAGGAGCTAAGCTAAAGATAGCAGTTGCAAATAAACTTTATCTAAGAGGAGTGGCTTATTATACTTACTTTGGTTCTAGCACGCTAGCTAGTCATTCACTTGTATTTGGGCTAG
Organism: Helicobacter macacae MIT 99-5501; assembly: GCF_000507845.1. Lineage (NCBI taxonomy): Bacteria > Pseudomonadati > Campylobacterota > Epsilonproteobacteria > Campylobacterales > Helicobacteraceae > Helicobacter > Helicobacter macacae. The sequence goes on from NZ_KI669454.1 coordinate 155,644, forward strand.
GAGTGCTAAAGAACTTTGATTTTGCACTAGGAAGTAGTGGTAATGTCTTTTGGGTGCTAAATCCTAGTGCAAATCTCTACTATGCCGCTACACTTAAAGGCACATATATGCCTGCTAATCATTTAGGATTTGGCAATGTCGCACTTGATACGGGGTTGAGGATAAAAAACACTTCACTTCTCTTGCGAGGAAGTGCAGGAGGAGTGCTAAATTCTTTGAAATCTATTGGTATTGATTTGGGTAATGGAGCAAACTATAAAAACACTACATTTTTTAATAATGCTATATATTCTGCTAGCTTTGTTTTTTCTCAAAAGTTTCCTTTGCAAAATCATAATGGTAGATTTTATCTAAATGCTGATATAGGTGGAGTGTTTGTCGATAGAGTGCTAGATAGCATAACTAATAAACCCTACATTCTAAAAGCTGGAATGCTACTAGGGTATGAGTTTGGGGGGGATAGCAATAGAGCTACAAGACAATCTAGCCGATACCAAAAGCTAAAAAACAAAAACGCAAGAAAAACTCTATCTACTCCTACAAGTAATCAAACAACTACAAACAACAAACGAGCTACAAGCCTAGCACCTAAGGCTGATAGCACAAATAATGCAAAATCTACACCACTAGCTAAAACACCTGCTAAAGATTCTAATAAATCTCAAAAACCTGAACTAACTAAAGCAGAGAAAAAAGCTCAAAAACAAGCCCAAAAAGAAGCACAAAAAGCACAAAAGAAAGCTGCTAAAGCTGCTAAATCAACTCCACCCAAATCAACTCCGCCAAAGATAAACCTACCTAAAGTGCCAAAATCTAGTGCTAAACAATCTGCTAAGCAAAATACTAAGCCTACTAAGCCTACCACAAAGCCAACTAATGCAAAGCCAAGCACTCCAACTAAGCCAACTAAGCCAACTAAACAAACTAAAGCTAAGAAATAAACTTGCACTAAAACAAACCCAAGCCAAACAAACTCCAACCAAACAAACAAAACAACTCGCCACAAAACAAACCTAAGCTATAAAAAGCTAGATAAATCTGTGGGAGAGGTGTATGGTGGGGGTGGGGTTTGGACTAAAATCCTAGTCTTAGATAGCAAAAATATTTTTTCTTACTTTTCATAGAAAAATGCAAAAATTTATATAAAATTTGACAAAACTACAAAATAAACTTGTAAAATGAGTGCTTCTTTTGAATCAACTAAAACAACTTCGCAGCAACTACACAAATTGCACCACAACTACACACAAGGAGTAAAAATGTTTTCTCAAAAAGCAAAGCAAGATGCCAAAAATATCTGCAAAGTCGCAGGTGGCAATTTCTTAGAAATGTATGATTTTGCTGTGTATGGATTTTATGCAGCTATCATTGCAAAAGTTTTTTTCCCTGCAGAGAGTGAGTTTGTCTCTATTTTGCAAAGTTTTGTAGCGTTTGGGCTAGGGTTTCTTATGCGCCCGCTAGGCTCTATACTGCTTGGAGCGTATATGGATAAGCACGGGCGTAAGCAAGGGCTTATGCTTACTTTGTCGATAATGGCAGCAGGCACGCTAATCATCGCGCTTTGTCCGGGCTATGATACTATCGGCTTTTTTGCGCCACTTATCGTGGTGTTTGGTAGGCTTTTGCAGGGATTTAGTGCTGGAGCGGAAGTAGGCGGGGCAAGTGTGTATCTATCTGAAATCGCCCCTAAGCATTTGCGTGGATTTTATGTTTCTTGGCAGAGTGGCTCTCAACAAATCGCTACGATTTTTGCAGGAGCGATAGGAATCGCACTGCACTATTTCATAGGCGATGCGCTTGTAGAAGCGTGGGGGTGGAGAGTGCCTTTTATCATTGGTTGTTTGGTTATCCCTTTTATCATCTATATTCGTAGGACACTAGATGAAACACCAGAGTTTAAAGACAAGCTACACAAGCACAATGCAGGCAAAAATATCGGCGCGATAGTCAAAAATATGCTTGAGAATTATCCTATCATCATACTAGGGATTATGTTTGTTATGATGACTACGGTTACATTTTATTTCATCACTTCTTATACGCCTACTTATGTCAAAAATATCTTAAACTTCACTCGGCTAGATGGATTTATCGTTACGGCGATTGTGGGGCTTAGCAATCTTTTTTGGCTACCTGTTTCGGGGTTTTTGGGGGATAAAATCGGGCGCAAGCCTATATTGCTTACGATGACATTTTTGGGAATGATTAGTGCATATCCTATGCTTACTTTCCTTGTGAATAATGTATCTTTTACCAATCTCGTGCTTGTGGAGCTGTGGTTTAGCTTTATCTTTGGTGCGTATAATGGCGCGATGATAGTCTCTCTATCTGAAATAATGCCAAAGCAAGTTAAGGCACTTGGATTTTCTTTTTCTTATTCGCTAGCGGTTGGGATATTTGGCGGGTTTACACCTACTATGGCGACTATCCTTATCGAATACACAGGTAGCAAGGCTTCTCCTGCGCTGTGGCTTAGCTTTGCGGCAGTTTGCTCATTTATCTCCGCGCTTATTTTGTTTAGAAAAGGTGGAATCTATGAGCGCAACAACCCCAAAAACACAAATGAATAACCTCGCTTCTTAAAACGCTTTATACAAAATCTATAACTTAAGGAGCAAAAATGGAATGCAAAGAATTTGACATAGTCATCATCGGTGGGGGAAATGCCGCGCTATGCGCTGCTATAAGTGCCAAAGAGCAGGATTCTAGCCTAAGGGTGGCTTTGCTAGAGAGTTCGCCTAGAAAATGGCGCGGTGGCAACTCACAACACACGCGAAATCTGCGCTCTATGCACGATTTGCCTACCGATGTGCTTACTTCTAGTTATAGTGAAGATGAGTTTTTTGATGATGTGTTTAAGGTTACCAAAGGGCAGACAAATGAAAAGTATGCGCGCTTTGTCATCTCAAAAACCCCTCAAATCGTAGAGTGGGCGAAAAAAAATGGTGTGAGATTTCAGCCCTCTATGCGAGGCACGCTTCATCTTGGGCGAACAAATGCGTTTTTTCTAGGTGGGGGCAAAAGCCTTGTAAATGCGTATTATTTCACGGCGCAAAAGCTGGGAGTAGAGATTTTTTATGAATGTGAAGCGGTGGAGATAATCCCAAAAGAAAATCAAGTCCAAGAAGTCATAGCACTAGATAAAGTGCGAAATGAGAATGTTAGATTTCAAGCGAAATCCTTTGTAATCGCAAGCGGTGGGTTTGAGTCAAATTTGGAAATGCTAGAAGAAGCGTGGGGGGAATGCGCTAGGAATTTTATCATTCGTGGGACGAAGTTCAATCAAGGCAAAATGCTACAAGCCCTAAAAGATATAGACGCTAAAATCATAGGCGACCCCACGCAAGGACATATGGTAGCAATCGATGCTCGCACGCCAAAATATGACGGCGGTATCGCCTCACGGGTGGACTGTGTCTCGCTAGGAATCGTAGTAAATAGTGCTGGGGATAGGTTTTATGATGAGGGGGAGGACTTTTGGCCAAAGCGATATGCGATATGGGGGAGGCTAGTGGCACAGCAAGAGGGGCAAATCGCGTATTCTATCACTGATGCTAAAGTGCAAAGCGCGTATATGCCATCACTTTTCCCACCCATAGTGGCAAACTCCATAGCCGAGCTAGCAAATAAGATAAATAGTGATAAAAATCTGCAAATGAGCATAGATGAAGCGCGGCTGACAAAAACTATCAATGAGTATAACTCCAAAGTGGTGGAGGGGAAGTTTGACCACACGATACAAGATGAGTGCCACACGCAAGGGCTAGAAGTAGAAAAAACGCATTGGGCGTTGAAAATCGACACTCCGCCATTTTATTGCTATCCATTGCGACCGGGCGTTACATTTACCTATATGGGTGTGAAAGTCAATATGGACGCACAGGTGCATAGGGCTGATGATAGTTTGTTTGAAAATCTATTTGCTGCAGGGGAGATAATGGCTGGAAATATCCTCACTCAAGGCTATGTAGCGGGGTTTGGTATGAGTATCGGCTCTGTGTTTGGCAGGCTATCTGGGGCAAATGCCGCAAAAGTCGCCATAGCAAAAATGCCACCAAAACCACTTGCCGAGCAAGCCAAATAATCCACCCAAAATCTAAATAGACAAATACGCAACCATAAATACGCAACCAAAGGAAACACAATGCAATCACAGGTATTTAACAAAGTCATAGGCACAAGTGCGTTTGAAAAGCTAAGCAAAAATGACGCTAGCCAAACAAGCCAAGTTGGCGATACAAATCAAGTAGATAAGGGCACGATTTCCAAAATGTGTGCTAAGACACAAGAAGCCTACACAGACGCGCTTCAGTCCTGCATAATCTGCAATTCTTGTCGCTATTGTGAGGGGCTGTGTGCAGTATTTCCTGCTATGGAAAAAAAGCGAGAATTTAACCTGCAAGATATAGACTATCTAGCAAATCTCTGCCACCAATGCAGTGAGTGTTTTTATGATTGTCAATACGCACCACCGCACGAATTTAATGTATCTATCCCGCAGCAGTTTGCCACCATTCGTCAAGAGAGCTACAAGAAATACGCGTTTTTGCGTCATTTGAGTGTGGCGTTTGAAAAAAACGCGCTTATCAGTGGCATAGTGTTGCTTGTGCTACTTTTTTTGGGATTTTGCCTTGCAAGCGCGTTTGAGCCAAGCGCAAGTGTGGCGGCTAGTGGTGTAGGTGGCGAAGTGGCTAGTGCGGCAAAAAAGGGCGATTTTTTTGCTGTGATTCCTTATGGTTATATGGTTGGGATTTTTATGATAGTTGGGTGCTTTAGCTTTGTGGCATTAGCCATTGGCTTTGTGAGATTTGGCAGGGCAATAGAGCTAAAGAAGCCACCACTTGAAGTGATAACACAAAGCCTAAAAGATACGCTATCTTTGCGCTATCTAGGAGGGCATAAAAGCGAGGGGTGCACCTATCCTAATGCCTTGCGAAGCAACGCTCGTAGAATCTATCATCATCTAACCGCTTATGGATTTTTGTTTTGCTTCATCGCTACAAATCTAGGTGCGATATGGATGCATTTTTTGGGGCTAAATGCTCCTTATGACATTACCCAAGCTCCTAAAATCTTTGGGCTTGTCGGTGGGATAATGCTTTGTGTTGGCACACTAGGGTTGCTATTTATCAAACTAGAAGCAGATGATGAAATCAAGGATTCTCAAAGTGTGGGAATGGACTATGTGCTTATCGTTATATTGTTTTTGTCAAGCTTTAGCGGGCTATGCCTAATGGTGTCTAAGCAAAGCCTGCTACTTGCGTATATGCTGTATTTTCATCTAAGCACTGTGCTTGCGTTTTTTGTAATGATGCCCTACTCAAAATTCGTGCATATTTTTTATCGCTTCATTGCGTTGCTAAAATATAATACTGATGAATACGAAATGGAGCATAAGTAGAGAAAGTGGCTGTGTTTGCAAGTGTAGTTGCTTGATAGAGTGGGGCGAAGTGTGGCAAGCAAATATAGCGGGCAAGTGTAGCAAGCAAAGTGTAGCAGGCAAGAGGACAAGCCACACATAAGCTATGCTTAGAGCGGAAGTGCTTTGGCGATTTTTAGTTTAGTGCGAATTGTAGTCCTAAAAGGCTTGCTAGAAGTTTTTTGATTTGGTAGATTTTGGAGATATGTATTTTTGTGATGGGGGTGGCGTTTCTTTGGGCAAAATCCACGCTTTTTATTTGGTCAGCTAGAATCATCATTTTTGTTTTGAGTGTGATAGGCACTTCAAATGGATAATCCCTAATCTGGCTTGTGATAGGCACGCATACGCATAGCCCGCTAGCTTTGTTGTAGGTTATGGGACTTAGCACGACTGCTAGTCGCTGCTTTGGCTTTATGTCTTTTGCTTCTTGAGGGTTTGCTTCACTTGTGTTTGTCTCTTCGCTTGGGATAAAATCTAGCGACACTACATCGCCTAAATCAGGTGTATATTTTTTTGCTATCATTTTTTCTCCTTATTTTATTGATGTTACCACTCTTTGCTTTGAGTGTTGTCGCTATTGCTCCATTGGGCTGCAATATTGAGATTTGTAGAGTTTATACCTCTGCATATTTCCTCGATACTTTTGTGCTTTTGCATTATGATTCCGCTTCCATCTAGCACAAATACATCTAGCTCGCTATCTTCTTTTAGGTTTAGCTCTTGAGCGATTTCATCAGGGATACGAACGATGAGAAAATTGCTCAATTTTTTTAGTTTCACTCGTTTCATTTCAAGTCCTTGCAGAATATTAAGGCTTAGTTTTTGGTTATTTTCAAGCGATTGCCAAAAAGCAATGCTAATAACGCTACTAAGTTTAAGTCAAAGATTCTATCTAAAAAATTTAACTAAATCATAAAAATTATTGTTTGTTTGAAAATTTTGCCAAATAGATTTTGATAAAGCATAATAAATAGCAAGTATTTTTAAGCATATCTATAAAAACACCAAGTGCAAATGAGAAACATTGCTTGGCAGTAGGATTTAGCGTGTGCTTTTAGTGCTAAATGCTCTAATGCCAAGTGCTATCTTAAAGTGTCTCTACCTTTTCCCACACGCTTCCTTGTGGCGTGTCTAGAAGGGCGATTCCCATATCTGCTAGCTCATCACGCAGTGCATCTGCTAGGGCGAAGTCTTTGTCTTTTTTTGCTTGCGCTCTTTGAGTGATTTTTGATTCTATGATAGATTTTTGTGCTTCATCTATGCCTTGCTGAAAATATGCCACTTCATCGCCACCACCGATACCTAGTAGCTCTTCGACAAAGGCTAGATTTTGGAGTATTTGGGATTTTAGATTTTTGTCTTTGGGTGTTTTATCTAGGCTTGCATTTGCGCTAGTTAGCATTTCCTCTAGCACGCTTAGGGCTTTTGATATATTCATATCATCACTCATTGCTTCTAGCATTTCTTTGCAAAACTCATTTTTGGGCGTTTTTGGTAGAGTTTGGCTAGATTCTTTGGAGGATTGTGCTTTGGCAAAATCGCTTACGCGCTTTTTTAGTCGGTATATTTTATCTAGCCGTTTTTTGCTAAAAAGCAAATCCTCCTCACTAAAGTGTAGCACAGCCCTATAATGCACGCCAAGCAAGTAGTTTCGTAGCACTTCGCCACTATATGCCTTTAGCGCGTCTTTGACAAAAAAGCTATTGCCAAGCGATTTGCTCATTTTTTCGCCATTGATATTGACAAAGCCATTATGCACCCAATACTTTGCTATCTCTCTTTTTGTGGCGCAGCGCGTTTGGCTTGCTTCGTTTTCGTGGTGTGGGAATAGCAAATCTGCACCACCTCCGTGAATGTCTATGGCAAAATCAGGGCTTTCTTCTATGCTGTATGCAAGGCTAGATTCTATCATCGCGCTACACTCGATATGCCAGCCCGGTCGTCCTAGCCCTAGATGACTTTCATAGCCCTCATCATCTGCGCCTTTGTAGCTTTTCCATAGTGCAAAATCACGCTCATCTTTTTTATGGCTGTCATTTTTGATTCTAGCTAGATTTTCATCATCTTGGCTTCCTCTCGTGCTTATAGAGCCGTATTTTTCATCTTTTTCTACGCTTAGGTAAATATCGCCGTTTTCTAGCTTGTAGGCTACGGAAGAGTCTAGTAGCGTTTGGATAAGATTAGAGATTTGAGCGATATTTTGGCTTGCTTTTGGGGTGATGTCTGCGGGCAAGACATTTAGTGCGTCCATATCTTTGAGGTAAGAATCTGTGTATGTTTGGGCTAGGGTTTGTATAGAGATTCCTTGAGAGTGAGCTTTTTTGATGATTTTGTCATCTATGTCGGTGATATTTTTGACAAATAGGACTTCATAGTCATTTAGCATAAGTGTCCTGCGGAGCAAGTCAAAGGCAATCGAGCTTCGCGCGTGCCCTAGATGTGCATCATCATAGACTGTGGGACCGCAGACATAGATTCTAGCTTTGCCTTGTTTGATTGGCTTAAAAGCGAGCTTTTGTCTTGCTTTGCTATCATAAATTTGCATAAATTTCCTTTTGGTAAATCCGCCTAAATGTCGCTTAAAAATGTGAAAAAAAGTGCTTGTGTGGCTTGTCCTAATCTGCCACAAAGCCCTAAATGATTTGACAAAATCTAATGCCTTGCTAATCGTTTGTCCTGCTAGCTGTTTATAAAATCTCTACATAAAATCCCCACTAGGGAATCTCTTGGGGAATCTCTACAAATGCTAGCCAAAGCCACAAAATAACCACCTCTACACTTACAAATGCCACCAACAATGCACCCAATTTAGAATCTGCAATTATACCCCAAAACTTAGCAAACCCAAATGCTTTTATCGTTAGCCAAAACAGCACAAACCCACTCAAACTCCCTGCCAATGCCAGCCCAAAAGCTCCCCAAAACTGCATAAAAATAAGCGAAAATACCACACCCACAGCTAGCGAAATCGCCGAGATTTTGGCAGCTAAGGCTTGCCTCATAGTCGCATACAGATATAGAGAAAAAATCCGCGCCAATCCAAAAGGCACAAGCCCCACCATATAGCCAGCAAATACTAGCGCACACTCCAAAGTATCAGCCCTAGCAAATTTTCCGTGCTCATAGAGTAGCCATATTATTTGCTTATCCAGCATTATCCCACCGATAGCGCAAGCAATGAGCGCAAAGCACAAAAACCAAAAGGATTTTTTAAGCGATTGTAGGGCTTTGTCTTGCTGATTTGCTTTTATGGATTTTGCTACCATAGGAAAAAGCGCGGTAGAAATAGCGATAGCAAAAATGGCTAGAGGGAGCTGAAAAATGCGATTGGCATAGTAAAGATAAGAAATCGAGCCACTTGCAAGAAATGAAGCTAGAATCGTGTCGATAAAAGACGCGATTTGCGCGGTGGAGCTACCAAGCATAGCGGGCAAAAATTGACTAAAAAATGCTTTTAGCTCGGATTTGATTTTGGTGGCTAGGGATTTTGCTTTGCTTGCCTCATTTACCTTACTTGACTTACTTGCTTCATTTTTTGCGCACTCTAGTTTGTCTTTGCTCGTGCTTATAGATAGATTGCTTCCCAAAAATGACTTTTTGATTTCTAGCACCCCGCATACAAATACTTTGCAAAATCCCAATTTCCACAATGGATAAAAATGTAGCCCCACTTGTGCTACCCCACCTAGTAGCACCCCAAAGCTCACAAAATACACTATTTCTAGCTCATCTTTGCCTTTTGCTAGAAATAATGCCACAATCATTGCGATATTTAGTAGCGCGGTATTATACGCGCTTACCCAAAAATGCTGCTTATACTGCAAAAGTGCGCTAAAAAAAGTTACCCAAAACACAAGGAGCAAATACCAAAAATGTATCGCCACAATGGGACTTGCAATCTCTATGAGAGAGGAGTCAAACCCAAGTGCTAATACGCGCGTAACGCCACTGCTAAAGCAAACAACAAATAGGCTTAAAAACAGCAATATAGAGCTAAAAATCACTAGCACAAGCACGCTAAACGCGCCTTTTTTGCTAGAAGCGATGAGGTTTGGCAAAAAGCTCTGCGTGAAAGCCCCCTCGCCAAAAACTCTGCGGAATAGATTTGGGAATTTAAAAGCGACAAAAAATATATCGCTATAAATCCCCGCACCCAAAATATTTGCCATACTCAAATCCCGCAAAAATCCAAAAATGCGCGAGCATAAAATCCCACTACTATTTGTTAAAAAGGCTTTTTTTAGCACGAATTTCCCTTTGGATTTTTAAGATTGTTTTTTTAAATTTGCTTGCTTAGTTTTAGTGCTTATCTTGGTGTAATGTGTGATAAAAGACAAAAAAGGCAAATAGATTGATAAAGGGTTGATTATAGCATATTTTGACATATATTGCATTGGCACAAAGTTTGCTTTCTATCTCTCCTAATGCTAAGCCAAAAGATTTGATAAATCTTTAGCAAGTGCAAATAGGGCGTCCCACAGCCAAATTTAAGTTTGTAAATCAAGTTTAAGGAGAGAGTTTATGCGTTATGCTATCAAAGCACCTATTTTAGGGTTTGAATACATTTCAAGTGTCGAGATTGTCAAAATCGATGAGTATTTCTCAAAAATCATCGCTCAAAGCGATGACACAAGTCGAGAAGTAGCTCACAACATAGAAATGATGCTAGTAAATCCCTACACGCTACGAGAATACAGCTTCATAATCCCAAAATATATAGAGAGCCTGCTAGAAATTGATAGCACTTCAAGACTAGAGGTGTATTGTATCGTGGTTTTGCAACGAAATGTAGAGGATTCTATGGTAAATTTCCTAGCCCCTCTTGTGTTTAACACTGCTAATAAAACCGCAGGGCAAATCGCACTATCAATGATAGAATACCCAGATTTTGGCTTCAAAGAAAGCCTAAAATCCTTTATGCGACAAGGCGCGTAAGTCGTGCTTTAGGCGATTTATAAGGCTTAAGATTTGGCTTTGCTTATCACGGGTGGAGGCACGGGGGGGCATCTTGCCATAGCGCAGACATTGGGAGAGGAGCTAGCTAAGCGTAAGGGGCAAAATGATAGTTTGGTGGAGGTGGTGTATGTGGGGTCTATAAGTGGGCAAGACAAACAATGGTTTGAAATAGATTCACCTTTGGGTGATTCATTTTTGCAATCTCCTAACTGCGCTTCACTGCGGTGTATGTATGATACACCTCATTCGCACAGCGAGGAGATTGCAAAAAGCAATACCGCAAATGCTAGAATCTCTAGTAAAAATGCAAAGAGCGATGGAGCAGACACCAAAGCCCTAGATTCTCACAAAAAATCTATTTTTAGTGCGACTTATTTTTTGTCAACTTCAGGGGTGGTAGATAAGCGCGGAATCGCAAAAATCCTCTCCCTACTTCATCATCTAAAATCCCTAAAAACGATTCGCACCATTTTTACTAAGCACGATGTAAAAGCTGTCATTAGTGTGGGTGGCTTTAGTGCTGCGCCTGCAAGTATAGGTGCGATAGTGTTTGGCAAGCCGTTGTTTATCCACGAGCAAAACGCCATAAAAGGCAGGCTAAACGCGCTTTTATCGCCATTTGCAAAGCGTGTCTTTAGCTCATTTGGAAAAAACCGTGTGCCCTATCCTATCAAATCTCAAGCCAGAGAAAAAGCAAGGGTGCGAACAGAGATAAAAACCATAGCTTTCATCGGTGGCTCACAAGGTGCACGCACGATAAACCACCTAGCTATAAGCCTAGCCCCTACGCTTTTATCGCTAGGATTTAGGATAATCCACCAATGCGGGCAAAACGAGCTAGAATCCACCAAAGCCAAATACGCAGAGATTGGGATTGGCACTTGCACACAAACAGAAGCGCATAGCGATGTGGATAACAAAAAGCTAGAGCTTTTTGGATTTAGCACGGATATTTTGTCTCACTTAGAAAGTGCTGATATTTGTATAGGTAGGGCGGGGGCTAGCTCTGTGTGGGAAAACGCTGCGCTAGGATTGCCTATGATATATGTGCCATATCCCTATGCTGCTAGCAATCATCAAGTGCATAATGCGGAATTTTTCGCTAGTAAGGGGCTTGGGCTTGTGCTAGTGGAATCAAAAAATAATACTTCACAAAAAGATGCGCAAGAAAAAGCACGAAAGCAAGCTCAAAAACAAGCCCAAATAGAAGCGATGAAAGATAGGATTTTGGAGTATATCGCTAGCTTTGGTAGTAGTGAGGGCAAAAACGCACTAGAATCTATCTCAAAGTCGCTTATTTCCCTTGCTAAGCAAGATGGGGCGAAGCTCATTGTTGATGAGATTTTGGGCGAGCTAAATTAAGGATTTAATATTAGTTTATCTCTACGAATTACAATTTCACACATTTTAAGGTTTTGCAATACATTAAGTGATTATTGCTTGTTGCTTGCCGTTTTGGCATATTTTATATTGAAGTGAGTTTGCTATGAGCATCTATGATTCAAACACTTTAGACACAAAAACGAGAAATTTGGCAAATCCAAACGAAAATCTAGCAAGTCTAGTAGGGCTATCCATAGTCGTTCCTTGCTACAACGAGGAAGTATCTTTGCCACTTTTTATGGAGGAAATCACAAAGGTTATGAGCGGGGTTGTCCCACTGCTTTTGGACAATGTCGCGCTTATCGCACCTATGGAAATGCCTACAAAAAACGATTTTGCAAGAAGCGATTTTGCCAAAAATGGAAAAAATACTAGCGGATTTTTGCCCTATGAGATTATTTTTGTAAATGATGGCAGTAGGGATAAAACCTTGCAAGTCCTAGATAATATCGTAGCAAAAGAATCTAGCGATGAAGCCAAAGCGCGTAAAATCCATATTCACTCTTTTTCGCGCAATTTTGGCAAAGAAGCGGCGATTTTGGCAGGACTAGGCAAGGCGCAAGGGCAAGGAGTGGTGCTAATTGATGCGGATTTGCAAGACCCACCAAGACTTATAGGCGATATGGTGCGCATCTGGCTAGAATCTAAGCGAGAGACAAAAATCATCTACGCTCGCCGCACCACTCGCGCAGGGGAGTCCAAAATCCGCGCGTTTTTGAGCGAGATGTTTTATAAAGTCTCAAATTTCATAAGCGAAGTCAAAATCGAATCTGGTGTGCGGGATTTTCGGCTTATGGATAGGGAAGTCATCGCTTCTTTGCTACAAATGGGCGAATATCATCGGTTTTGTAAGGCTATGTTTGCTTGGGTGGGATACAAGAGAGAGTGCCTAGAATACGAGTATATCCCGCATATCAAAGAATCATCTAGTTGGAGTTTTTGGAAGCTGTTTAAATACGCCATAGAGGGAATCGTAAGCTTTAGCACGATGCCTTTGCGCATAGCATTTGTGCTTGGGTTTATCATTTCGGCATTTGCAGCGGTGTTTGGTGTGTATCGCATCATAGATACGATTATCTATGGCAATGCGGTGGCTGGCTACCCTAGCCTTATTGTCATCATCACTTTTATCGGGGGCATTCAGCTAATGATACTTGGCGTGATAGGGGAGTATATCGCTAGAATCTATGAGCAGGTAAAATCCCGCCCGCACTTTATCCTAGAGCATCGCAATGTCTATGAGGGAGTGGCATATAATCCTAGCACTCAACCTAGTGCTACTGCAAAATCTAAAGATTCTAGCAAAGACTTATCCCAAGACTTGTCCAAAAACCCTCCCAAAGTGTCTAAAACTCCCTCGCAAAATCTAGTGCAAAATCAAAAAGAGAAAACTTCGCTATTTTAGGTAGCCTCGCATAAAAAGCACGCAAAAGTAAGCGTGAAAATAAAGGAAAAAAGATGAATACAAATGCTTCTACTGCTTCTACTAGCCCTACTAGCCATTTGAATGATAAGCAAAATCCCAAAAAAGGGCTTTTATCAACGGCTTTTTTTAAAGTCCAAACGCTTCTCTCTCAAGTCTTTAGCGAGTTTCGCACCGCTAGTCTAGCACTTTTTCAGACGCAAGGGTTTTGGAAATATTTTTTAATCGCTTTTTCTGTGTATTTGCTTGGGATTTTGAGCCTTATTCGCGCTGATGTGTATTATATCGATGATTTGGGGAGGGCAGCGATTGGCTATAAGGAGTGGGATAATTTCTCGCGCTATATTAGCTGGTTTCTCTCTACGCCTATGCATATGAGCACTACGCTAAGTGATATTGCGCCCTTGACACAGCTTGTAGCGATTGCATTTCTTAGCTTTGCTTCTGTGATACTTGTGTGGAGTGTGCGCGAAATCATTTGGAAAAACGAGGATAGACTATGGGAATCTAGCGAGATTCCCTACAAAAAGCGACTAACCGTGCTTGGCATCATCGCTTCGATTCCTATCGGGCTATCGCCTTATTTTTTAGAAGAGCTATCTTTTCGCTTTGATTCGCCGTATATGGCTTTGTCTGTGCTTTTTAGCGTGATACCATTTGTATTTATCCACCATATCAAAGCCTATATTCCTGTGAGTTTTCTTTGCTCGCTTGGTATGTGTATGACTTATCAAGCAAGTAGTGGGATAGAGATTATTTTGGTGTCGTTTTTTGCGTTTCTTATGCTAAATCAAACCAACGCTGGAATCAAAAAGACGCTTGTTTTTGTATGTGTGTCTATGTGCTGCTACTTGCTTGCACTTGGGGTGTTTAAGCTATTTATTATGCATCCATTTGCGCACGACCAAGCAAGCACAGAGATATATCATCTAAGCGATTTAGCAAGTGGGGTGCTAAAAAATATCATCGTGTATGTGGGGTATTTGTGGAATGACTTTGGGTGGAGTGGGATAAAAATCTGCTTTTTTGGATTGCTAGGGTTTTTTGTGCTCTCTAGCATATATCAAGCGAGGGTAAATAAAGCCATTTCAGCCCTGCTAGCTCTTAGTGTGCTTGCTATTGGGATTGTGTTTTCTTATGGGACATACTTGGTGCTAGTAGAGCCGTTGACGCGTCCTAGAGCGTTTATCGGTATAGGCGTGTTTAGCGCGACTATAAGCGTGTATGTGGTAAGCGCGTGGAGAGGCTGGGCGCACAAGCGTGAGGAAGTGGCGAGGGCAAATAGCGGGAATCTCATCACTAGAAATGTGCCTCAAAGAGTGTTTTTTGTGTTTAGTGCGATTGTGGCTGGATTTTTCTCGTGGTCGCTTGTGGTGTTCGCAAACTCTTATGGCAACGCACTTGCAGCCCAAGATAAGTATCTTGATTTTCGCTTCACGCTATTGCTAAATGATTTGGTAAATTCTGTGCCAAAAAAGGCAGCAGACTACCAAGATTACCTCTATCGCATAAAAGGGTGGGTAACAGCCGCTCCAATCGTAGAAAACTCCTCAAAAGATAACCGCATAATGAAGCGACTTGTGGATATTACTGATAGCAAGTATTGGGTAAGAATGGCGATGAAGCACTATGGGTGGGGAGATGTGCCCGAATCTCAAGTCTTTGTAACCCCTGATAATGAAGACCACCAAAAGCTAGCTGAAAATCCCCACTGTATCCCCGAATCTGCGGGGAGGTTACTAAAGCGCGTAAGCAATATCTATCATCAAATTGATGTCTATCCTCGTTGCACGATTATCGAGTTTAAGGGCAAGGAGCGGTATCTACACGAATATAGAGAAGAGCTAAAAATGCAAGAGGAGCAAAAGCTAGAAGAGCAAAGGCTTGAGGAAGAAAAAGCCAAAAAAGAACAAGCACAAAAAAATGCCAAAAAGCAAGCTAAAAAATAGCCATAGCATTTATACAACGACTAAGGAGAGCAGGCAATGAAAAAAGTAGCCATAAATGGCACGGGCAGAATCGGGCTTTGCACAGCGCGTATCATAGGGGCGCGTGATGATGTCGAGCTAGTGGGGCTAAACACCACCGCAGATATTGACACACTCTTGCATTTGCTGAAGTATGATTCTATTCATCGCAGATACGATGCTGAAAAAATCGATGAAAATCATCTACGAATCGGCAAATCAAAAAGGGTAAGAATCCTAAGTGATAGAGACCCTAAAAATGTCGATTTTTCCTCACTAGGAGCGCAGGGTGTGATAGAGTGCACA
The DNA here is from genome assembly GCF_000507845.1 of Helicobacter macacae MIT 99-5501. Lineage (NCBI taxonomy): Bacteria > Pseudomonadati > Campylobacterota > Epsilonproteobacteria > Campylobacterales > Helicobacteraceae > Helicobacter > Helicobacter macacae. The sequence goes on from NZ_KI669454.1 coordinate 171,101, forward strand.
GGCAAGTTTAACTCGCTTGAAAAGTCAAGCGTGCATTTGCGAGATAACATAAAGCGCGTAATCATCTCTGCCCCTGCAGAATCGACACCTACTTTTGTCTATGGAGTAAATCACACAGATTATAAAGGAGAGGAAGTCATCTCAAATGCTTCTTGCACGACAAACGCGCTAGCCCCCATAGCAAAGGTGCTACACAAAAAGTTTGGCATAGAATCCGCGCTAATGACAACCGTGCATAGCTATACAAATGACCAAAATGTGCTTGATGTCAAGCACAAAGACATTCGCCGTGCGCGTGCGTGTGCACTAAATATTATCCCCACTAGCTCGGGTGCTGCTAAAGCTGTGGGGCTAGTTATACCCGAGTTAGTGGGCAAGTTCAATGGATTTGCCGTGCGCGTGCCTACGCCTGATGTGAGTTTGGTGGATTTGAGTGCAAATCTATGTGTGGAAGTGAGTGCAGAGGAGATAAATCAAGCCTTTAGACACGCTCAAACTTGCGTGATGAAAGACATAATCTATGTCGATGAGGAAAAATGTGTCTCAAGCGATTTTATCGGCTCGCCATATAGCGCGATAATCGTGCCTGATAAAACGCTAGCAATAGGCAAGAGTGTGAAAGTGCTTGCGTGGTATGACAATGAAATGGGGTATTCTACGCGGCTTGTGGATATGTCCGTGTGGGCATTGTCGCACTAGATTTGTGCTAGATAAGTGGGTTTTTGCAAATCGTGCTAGATTTTGCGTGCTAAGTTTGCGCTAGATTTTGTGGCTTGGTATAAAGGTGGCAAGTAGTTTGTTTAGGCGGGTTTAAGCCACTCTGGCATTAAAAGTAAAGGAGCTTTATGCTAAGTTTTGGATATGATTTCTATGATTCTCTCTCTTCTTGCTACACTTGTGGCGATGAGATTTTTGCCAAAGTGCAGCGCGAGCGCGAAAAGGGCGTAAGCGGGTATTATGCACTACCTTTTGAGAATCGTGCTTGTGAGGACTTGGCAGGGTTTGTCTCAAAAAATGAGGAGCTACTTACCCACATAGAAAATCTCGTCCTTATCGGTGTGGGCGGAAGCTCACTTGGAGCAAAGGCGATTCATCATCTACTACGATACACACCTCTCTCAAGCCAAAATCCACAAAGTCAAGCGCAATCCACAAATCAACCTACAAGTGCGAAATCTCAAACAAAATCTACAAATCAAGAAAAAAATAGAAAAGCTACATCTCACAAAAAAGCCCCAAAAATCTATTTTTTGGAGCATACAGACGCGCTTAGTATCCCTCATATTCTCTCAAAAATTATGCTAGATTCTACGCTGTTTATTGCGATTTCTAAGTCTGGTGGGACGATTGAAACTTCTAGCTTGCTAAAGTATGTCATTTCTAGATTTTCCTTGCTAGATTCTAGTGAGGGCAAATCTCACTTGCTTTGCATAACCGATGAGGGCTCTGCATTGCAGAGTTTTGCCAAAAAAGAGGGGGTAGAGTGCATAAGCATAGCACCTAGCGTGGGGGGGAGATTTTCTGTGCTTAGTGCGGTGGGGCTTCTCCCGCTTGGACTTTTGGGCTATGACATAGCACAGATATTGCGCGGAGCTAGGGAGTTTATGGAGAGATTTTTTGCGCGAAAAGAGGAGCATATCTTGGCAAAAGCGTCTTTTTTGGCAAAGAACTATGAGTGCTATCCCATCACTACGCTTTTTTCTTACTCAAGCATTTTTAGGGAATTTAACGCGTGGTTTGTGCAGCTGTGGGGGGAGAGTCTAGGCAAAATAGACAAAGATGGCAAGCGCGTAGGGCTAAGTCCTGTGGGGCTTATAGGGAGTATAGACCAGCACTCATTTTTACAGCTTATCATCGAGGGTAGGACGGATAAAACCGTAACATTTCTTTCCATAGCTCCTAGTGCCTTGCCAAGTAGCCCTAAGATTCCGCTTCTTAGTTTGCATTCTTTAGAATCTAGCGATTTTGTAAATGGCGTTGGGTTTGCAGAACTGCTTGATAGGCAGAGATTAGCCACTTTTCAATCGCTTGAGAATCTGCAATATGATAGTCTTGGGGCAGAATCTAATATAAAATCTAGCAAGGAGCAAGCTAGCGTGAAATCTAAAGAGATTTTGTCAAAAATCCCGCTAGATTCTATCGTGCTAAATGAATTAAGCGAGCGTAGCGTAGGCGCGCTAATCGCGTATTTTGAGCTACTTACTTCAGCAGTGGGGTGCGCTCTAGATATAGACACTTACAATCAGCCCGGTGTAGAGCTTGGCAAGGTTTTGCTAAAAAAGGGCTTTTCCAAATAATCTCTAAAAGAGGGCAAATGCAAGAGAGCAACAATCAGCAAGAAAACAACCAACAAAATAACGATTCTAGTCCAAAACCTGCGAATTTCTCAAACCTAGCAAATCTCGCTCAAATCGCGTTTTTGAGTGTGCTTTGGGTAGGCAAATGTCCTAAGGCAAGTGGGACTATTGGCTCTATCGCAGGTGTGGCACTAGGCTTGCCGATACTTTATCTCTCCTCTCAAACGCTATTTTTGCTCTCTATCTTTGTAGGGCTATTTGCCATAAAGCAAGTCAATATATACGAAGCGCGAAATGAGGGCAAAGAGGGCTTTAGCCACGATGAGGGCTGGATAGTCATCGATGAGGTGGTGGGCGTTTGGATTGCGCTATCTATCGCGTGCTTTGGCGAGGTAAGTGTTATCGGTGTTGGGAGTGCGTTTGTGCTTTTTCGTGTGTTTGATATATGGAAGCCCTCTCTCATAGGCAAAATCGATAGAGAAGCAAAAGGTGGGCTAGGCGTAGTGGGAGATGACGCGCTAGCAGGTATAATCGCAGGGCTAGCTAGCCTTGTGGTAATAGAAGCGTTTGGATATTTGGTGAGATTTTATAGGGATTTTGGGGGATTTTGAGAGTAGATAGCGCGTATTTTAGGGCAGGTGGAACGATTATTGATTATTGATTAAAAAAATATCGACAATTAAAAGGTTTTTTATGGCTGATGACATTCGAGGGTTGTTTTTGGACTTTTTTGCCAAAAAGCAGGGCAAAATAGCAAGCACGCAAGGCACAAACACGGCACGCGACAAGGGAAGTGTGAGTGCAAGCAAAGCAGACACTAACGCAAGCCAAGCAGAAAATAGGGCAAGCCAAGCGGGAAATAGCGCGGATTCTTTGGCGAGTGAGTGCGCTAGTAGCGAGGCTAATGGAGGCGGTGGAGGCGAGGCTAGCGGGCATAAGGTGTATGATTCTATGCCTTTAGTGCCTGATGATGCGAGCTTGCTTTTTACCAACGCAGGAATGGTGCAATTTAAAGACATTTTCACAGGCAAAATCCCCACGCCCACGCCTCCTCGCGCCACTAGCTCACAGCTTTGTATCCGCGCGGGTGGCAAGCACAATGACTTAGAAAATGTCGGCTACACAGCGCGACACCACACACTTTTTGAAATGCTTGGCAACTTTAGCTTTGGGGATTATTTCAAGCGCGAGGCGATAGCATACTCGTGGGAGTTTGTAACGGAGGTGCTAAAGTTTGATAAAAGCCTTTTGTATGTAACGATTCACAAAAGCGATGATGAGGCTTACGAGCTGTGGCAGGAGCATATAGAGCCTAGTCGCATAAAAAGAATGGGCGATAAGGATAACTTCTGGCAAATGGGCGACACAGGACCTTGCGGACCGTGCAGTGAAATATACATAGACCAAGGGGAGAAGTATTTTCATAGCAGTGAGGATTATTTCGGTGGCGAGGGCGATAGGTTTTTAGAGATTTGGAATCTTGTCTTTATGCAGTATGAGCGCGACAAGCAGGGCAATCTAACGCCACTGCCACGCCCAAGTATCGATACAGGAATGGGGCTAGAGCGCGTGTATGCGCTAAAAGAGGGGAAAATCAACAACTATGATACTTCGCTTTTCGCCCCGCTAATGAGGAAAATCGAGCAACTCACAGGGCAAAAATATGTGCGCGATGATGAGATTTCAGAATCTAGAGGCGTTAATGAGGTAAAATCCAAGCACAGCAGTGGAGCGCAAAACGCGCAAGCAAGTTTCCGCGTAATCGCTGACCACGCGCGAAGTGTGGCGTTTTTGCTCGCGCAAGGAGTGAATTTTGATAAAGAGGGGCGAGGCTATGTGTTGCGTAGGATTTTGCGCCGAGCGGTGCGACACGGCTACTTGCTTGGGCTAAAAAAGCCCTTTTTGTGCGAAGTGGTGGGCGAAGTGTGCGAATGTATGGGAGCGCACTATGGCTACTTGCTAGAGCGCAAGGGCGCGATAATGGAGCAGTGCAGGGCGGAGGAAGCGCGATTTTTTGAAACCATTGACGCGGGAATGGAGCTTTTTAGCACGGAGTTTGAGAAGCTCCAAAAATCGAGCAAAAAGGGTGCTGGCAAAAATAGTGAGGACAAAATAGGTGAGGGCAAAAAAGGCACAGGGCTTTTTAGCGGGGAAGTGGCGTTTAAGCTCTATGATACTTATGGATTTCCGCTTGATTTGACGCAAGATATGCTGCGTGAGAGTGCTATGGAGGTGGATTTGAGCGCGTTTGATAAATGTATGGAAGCGCAAAAATCCCGCTCTAAAGCAAGCTGGAGGGGCTCTGGCGATGAAGCAAAAGAGGGCGATTTTAACGCGCTTTTGAGTGCGTTTGGCGAAAATGAGTTTGTGGGCTATGAGAAAGATTGTGCCAAAAGCAAGATTTTGGCTTTGCTTGATACAAATTATAGACGCATTGAAGTGCTTAATGGCGATGGATATATTTTCTTAGACTTAACTCCGCTTTATGCGGAGGGTGGCGGTCCTGTCGGCGATAGTGGTGAGATTTTTATGAATGGTAAAAAAGTCGCAAATGTCATTTATACCAAAAAATATTTTGGGCTAAATATCAGCGAGATTAGCACGAGTAGCGAACTAAAAGTGGGCGACATTGTGGAAGTCAAAGTTAGCCCAAGTCGCACCGAAATCGCCAAGCACCACAGCGCGACACATTTGCTCCACCTTGCGCTAAGGCAGATTTTGGGCTTACATATCGCCCAAGCAGGAAGCCTTGTAGAATCCACTCGCTTGCGCTTTGACTTTTCTCACCCAAAGGCACTAAGCAGCGAGGAGCTAAGCCAAATCCAAGATTTTGTCAATGAGCGTATTTGGGAGGGCAATGCCCAGCAGTGCGAGATAATGCCGATAGATGAGGCAAAGGCTAAGGGCGCGTGCGCGCTATTTGGCGAGAAGTATGGCGAGCGCGTGCGTGTGATTAGCTTTGGGGAGTCTATGGAGCTGTGTGGCGGGATTCACTGTGCCAATAGCGCGGATATTGGGAGCTTTTATATCACAAAAGAAAGTGGGGTAAGCTCTGGGGTGCGCAGAATCGAAGCGGTATGTGGCAAAGCGGGCTATGAGTATGCCAAAAACGCGCTTAATGAAGCAAAAGAAGCAAGGCTAGCACTTAAAAGCAATGACTTGCTAGGCGCGATAACTAAGCTAAGGCTAAGCGCGAAAAATGCCAAAAAAGCCACGCCCACAAGCCCCAAAAACTTGCAAGCCGAGTTGATAAATGGCGTTAGCTTAATCGTGCAGAGCTTTGAAGAAGTAGGCATAGACGCGCTCAAAGAAATGGTGGATAACGCCAAAAACGCGCATAAACGCGTGGCGATAATGCTTTTTGGGCTAAATGAGGGGCGCATAGACATAGTCGCAGGCGTGAAAGAAGCAAACTTAAAGGCTGGAGCGTGGGTAAAGCAAATCGCGCAAATGCTAGGAGGCAATGGCGGGGGCAGAGATGACTTCGCACAAGCGGGAGTAAAGATAGAGGGAGTAAAAATCGAGGGCGCAAAGGTAAATGGCGCGGATTGTGGGGATTCTAGTGGTGCAAGTTCTAGCGGGGTGGATTGTGGTGCATTAAGCTCTAAAATCGGCAACGCGCTAGAGGAAGCAAAAGGGATTGCAAAGGCGGGGTTGTAGTCAAGGGCGCAACTCAAAGGGCGCAATATAGGTGGTTTGCAAGAGTTGGTTTGTAAGTTTTGTGGGGAAAAAGTCGCAAGTCAAAAACTTACAAAGCAAAAATTTGTAAAAACAACAAAATTTGCAAAAGCAAGCAAGATAAGCAAGAAGATAAGTTAAAGTCTAAGAAAATAATTTAGCAAGCAAGGTAGATTTAAAGATTTTGCATAAGGCGCAAAGATTTTCACAAAATCTAGCCCGCACGACTAATCATCTGCAACTATATCTTATGGCTATTGCGCGTATGATGTTTGCGTGCAAACAACTTGCTTTGGCTGGGCTTGGTATTTTGCATATTTAGGTAATTTTTAGTAATTTATCATTATAATATGCGACTATTTCATTAAGCGATTCTTGCCTACACAAAGCAGATTAAAATCTCCTTATAAGGATATAAATGCCAAAGACTTCTTCAAGTAATAAAGACATAAAATCCCTCATCACTACCCCTATATACTATGTCAATGATGTCCCTCATATCGGGCATACATATTCTACTATCATCGCTGATATGCTGAAAAAATACAAGTGGCTAAGGGGCGAAGATGTGTTTTTGCTGACAGGCACAGATGAGCACGGGCAAAAAATCGAGCTTTCTGCCAAAGCAAAGGGTAAGACACCTAAGCAATATGCAGATGAGATAAGCTCTAAATTCCGTGATTTGTGGGATAGGCTAGGCATTGAGTATGATTATTTCATACGCACTACTGATGAGGGACACAAAGAAGCTGTGGCAAATGTGTTTGAAGAGATGTGCAAAAATGGAGATGTGTATTTGGGGGAGTATGAGGGGGATTATTGTGTAAGCTGTGAGAGCTACTACACAGGGGTAGAAAATGGCAAATGCCCAGAGTGTCCGGGGGATAAGCCACTTACCAAAATCAAAGAGGAGAGCTACTTTTTTGCACTATCTCGCTATGAAAAAAGACTGCTTGAGTGGTATAAAAATGGTGCGATATTGCCCATACACAAGCGCAATGAAGTCATAGCTTTTGTAGAGAATGGACTAAAAGATTTATCCATATCGCGCACAAGTTTTGAGTGGGGGATAAAGCTACCAAAGGTAAGTGTAGATGGGAAAACTCCACAAAAAGAACATATCGTGTATGTGTGGCTTGATGCGTTGTTTAACTACCTAAGTGCGCTTGGGTTTTATCAAAAAGAAAAATCTAGCCATAATGATTCTAGTCCAAAATCCACAGACAAAAAGCGATATTGGGGGAATGCCACTCATATCGTTGGCAAAGACATTTTGCGCTTTCACGCGGTGTATTGGCCTGCGTTTTTGATGAGCTTGGGACTACCTCTACCTAAGCATATCTATGCGCACGGGTGGTGGCTACGAGATGGGCAAAAGATGAGTAAATCACTTGGCAATGTCATAAATCCTACCGAGTTTGCCTCTGCTTATGGTATAGAAAATCTGCGTTTTTATCTTTTGCGCGAAGCACCATTTGGACAAGATGGCGACTTTAGCCAAAAGGCATTGGTTGAGCGCATAAATACCGAGCTTAGCAATGATTTGGGCAATCTACTAAATCGCCTCATAGGGATAAGCGAAAAATATACAAATTTGGAAATACACTTAGGCGGTGATGATTTTTCAAGCAATCTTGCGCAAGGCTTTGGTGGGCGATATAAGGGCGAGTGGGAGGAAGCAAACGCGATATTTGAGAGCGCGGAGGCAAAAATGGAATCGGTAAATATCAAGGGCTACATTGAGGATATTTGGAGGGTGCTTCACCTTGCAAATGCAAGTGTGGCTAAATATGAGCCGTGGAATCTATACAAAAATGGCGAGATAGAGGCACTAAATGGGCTTTTGGCATTGCTTGCAAACTTGCTATTGAAAGTTGGGTTTATGCTTTTCCCTGTGATGCCAAAGACTACGCAAACTATTGCTAGGGCGTTTGGAGTGGAGATTACGCAGGAGGATTTTAGGCGTTTGGTGGTGGAGAATGTGCCTTTTAGGGATTTGCGTGTGCAAAAAACACCGCCGCTTTTTAGTAAAATCGATGGATTGCTTATCGATGAAAACTACGCGCTAGAATCAAAAGAATCCAAACAAGAATCCAAAAACGCGCAAGAAAAAAATAAAAATGCCAAAAATGATAGTGCAAAAAATGCTAATGCCAAAATCGCAAGTGCCAAAATCGATGGCGTAGCTACTATCCAAGAAATAACCAAAGATTCTAGCCAAATCGGTATAGATGATTTTGCCAAAGTAGACATTCGCGTAGGCGAGATTTTATCTTGTGAAGCATTGCCAAAATCCAACAAACTTTTGCGACTAAGCATTGATATGGGGGAGGAAAGCCCTAGAGTGGTGCTCTCTGGCATAGCGCAGTTTTATCGTCCAGATGAGATTATCGGCAGGCAAGTGTGCGTGGTGGCAAACCTAAAGCCAGCTAAGATTATGGGGGAATTTAGCTATGGAATGATACTTGCTAGCAAAGATGAGAATGGGCTGTCATTGCTTGGCATAGATGGCAAACGCAAAAATGGGAGTAAAGTAAGCTAGTGAGAGTGCTTGAGGCGAGTGAAATCATTTGCGGGGAGCTTATAAATACCCCTGCTATCGGCTCTTTTGAGGGGTTTGCTACAAAGGTAGAAGATGTCAAAAGGGGTGTGCTGTTTTTTGCCCTAGATAGCGATGATATTGACGCAGCACTAGAAAAGGGTGCGTTTGGTGTTGTGTTTGATAGCTCTACACAGATGCGCAATGTCGAAATAGCGTGGATAAAGGTGGATAATATCCAAAGCTGTATTTCTCGCTTGGTGCGCTATCTCCTTATTAGCAAAAAGATAGAGATTATCTTGCTTGATGAGATTCAATATGCCATAGCAAAGCAGATAATCCGTGCAAAAGAAGTGCTATTTTTTGATGAATACAAGGGCGGGTTTATATCAGCAAACAACTCTATCAACAATTCTATGAGATTTTCTGTGTGTGAATTGCTTGATGAGATAGTCCAGCAAAATCCCACCAAAATCATCACTTCGCTTGAGGGCATAGCGGATTTGAGCATCGAGGAATACACCACTTGTGTCAATCCGCAGCATTTGCCATTTGATATTATCACTCCTCATCAAATCTTTGAATCCAAATTTTATCACAAGATAAGTGCGTATCAGATTCCATTGCCTGCGGTGTTTTTGCCAGAGCTTGCTGCGGTGGTGGAGCAGCTGTGCTTGCGTGAGGGGGAAGAGATAGCGTTTGATATGAGTGATTTTGCACCCATAGAGAAGCTACTGCCCATAGCACTTTCCCCAGAAGCGAGAATCCTCCCTCTTGGCAAAAGCAATAAAGTCGTAATCTCAACTAATAGTGTGGATATATTTTTGCGCTATGTGCGCTATCTCAAAGAAAACGCAAGGTATGGAGAGCTAGCGTTTTTTGTCCCTAGAATATTAGATGATAAGAGCAAAGAGGTGTTTACGCCTATCCCTTGTGAGGGGGATTCTAGCGAGTATGGTGGGGAGTCTTCTGCCCTGCAGTCGTATTGCAAGGTGGGATTTTGCGTGGAGTATGATAGAGGTGGAGCGCAAAGCGAAGTGGCTAGCGAAAATCCACAAGGTAAGGAAAGTGGGGAAAATAAGCAAAATAATGCTAGCGATAAACTAGAAGCGATATGCTATGACTCATCAAATGAGCTACCAAAGCTACTTAAGCTATCAAGGTTTAATTTCGCACTTGTGCTTGGGATTAGCACGGAGGGATTGATTTTTGTGCTAAATGAAGCAAGCAAGGACACTTCGCCCGTGCTGTTTTAGTGGATTTGGGTAAGCAAGAACTTTATTCGCTATTTATTGCCGATAAGTCATAGAGAATAGAACAATGCAAGGAGCACCTGACCCCGCTTGCACCATACAAGAACTTAGCCGAGCGATGCGCAACAATCCCACACAAGCAGAAAAAAAACTTTGGCAAGCATTGCGAGGCAAAAAACTAGGATTTAAATTTAGACGGAAATTTGTGATTGATTCTAAATATATTGAGGATTTTGTATGCTTAGAAAAGCGGCTTATCATTGAGTGTGCGGAGGACAACACTCAAAGTCCCCTCCCGAAGCACGAGGGGCATTTAGACTTTTATTTAGAATCAAGAAATTTTAGAATTTTGCGCTTTTGTAATAGCGAGATTTTGGGGAATTTGGAGGGTGTTTTGCGTGTGATAAAAGAGGCTTTGGAATCAAGTGAGGATTTTGCTAATGCAAAATCTACCCACGCCAAAGCCCCCTCCGCAAGGGAGGGAAAGAGAGAAAAACCCCTTCCCTTACGGTATGTATTTGGGGTGGGGCATCTTCCGCAAGGGGAGGGGGAATCAAAGAGTAGCCAATCAGCAATGAAGACGAAAAAGAATGTGTTGATGAGGAATCGGAGGAATACTGCACTAAAACGACATAGCAAGACTAAAAGAGTGCTAACAGATGAGCAAAAACTCATTGTTGATTTAAGCAAGAGAATGGAGGAAAATGAGATTTTGGCTATCCAAGCGTGCGCTGGAAGTGGCAAAACCTCTACTTTAGAAGAAATCGCTTTAGCAAACACTAAACAACGATTCCTCTACCTAGCGTTTAATAAATCTATCGCTACTCAAGCTATGGAAAGATTCCCAAAAAATGTCGAGGCAAAGACGATACACTCTCTTGCTTTTAATTATGCCAAAATGCACTTAGGAGACTTCGCTCCGCAGAGCAAGATAACGATACTTGACTTGGAAAAGTTGGTAGAATTTGACTTTGATGAGCCTTATGATTTTGCTTATGGATTAAAAATATTTGAAAATTTTTTAAGAAGTGATAAGACATTGGTTGAAACTACTTGTTTGCAAACATTTGATAGTGATTTGAGCGGAAGCAAAATCTCCCCCCCCCCCCTTAAGAGATGAAAAATTTATAAAGTTTCTATATGAAGCGACTTTAGAGGGGGCAATCCCACCAACACGGGATTTTGTAAAAAAATTTTATCAAATTCAAAAGAATGTGAAATATGATGATATTGATTTTGATAGTGCGGAAAGATATGCTAGAGCGAGGCTTTGTGAGAAAGTTGGTAATTTTAAGCCATTAGATAAATTAAATATTTTTAATTTGTGTGAGGTGTTGCGATTTAAGTGTGGGTTTAGAGATATTAAAGCAGGTTTGGATAGGTTTAATAAATTTCTAAAAAGCAAAAAAGATTTTGATGATGTCAAATTTTGGCACAGAACCATCATTAAATATTTATTTCAAGCAACTTTGGATAAAAAACTCCCCATAACCCACGACTTTTATTTGAAGTATTATCAGATGAGAAAATATGAGCGATTGGAAGAAAAATATGATTTTATATTACTTGATGAAGCGCAAGATACAAATGAAATAATGCTTAGCATATTTTTAGACAATGATTGTAAAAAAATCTTTGTGGGCGATACATTTCAAAGCATTTATGGGTTTAATGACTCCATAAATGCTTTTGAGATTGTAGAAACAAATCACCACCTTAGCTTATCGCAAAGCTTTCGTTGCAAGCAAGAAATACTTGATTATGCTAGCTTTTTCTTAGAAATGTTTGCAAACAAAGATTTTACGCCTATGAGAAGTGGATTTAGCGGTGATGAGAGAATCACTACTAGGGCGTATATATCACGCACAAATGCGGAAATCGCGCGATTTTTGGTTGATTTGTATAAAAGCGATAGTTTTGAGTATAAAGAGTATCGCTTACTAAAGAGGGTAGATAGTATTTTTGAGCCTATTTGGGCGATAGTGCATTTTAAATCAAGTCAATTTGATAAGATTCCAAAGCGGTATTCTTACATAAAAGATTTTAATGACTTCAAAGAATTGATAGAATATATCGAGGAAATAGGAGATGCAGAATTGAAACAAGCGATAAAACTTTTAGAGGAGTTTGAAAAGATAGAAATAAGCAAAATCCAAAATCTAGCAGAATCTCTCTATGCAAACAGAGAAGCCAAAAATATCATAACCAACGCTCATCAAAGCAAAGGCTTAGAATTTGATGAGGTGGTGCTCGGAAGAGATTTTTTTGACCTTTATGAAAAGCAACTAGAAGCGAGAAGAGAAAAAGAATGGGAAAAATTTCAGCAAGAACTAAATCTATTTTATGTAGCTATCACTCGGGCAAAAAAGAGACTTATTGATAAATCATCTAATGCGGAGTTATATGTTGAATGCAACGATTGGTATTACAACAGTGATGTGCTGATTTTGGGACTATAAGCGTTTTTGGCTTTGCCAAATCTATTTGGAGCGCACACCGATTTGGTGGTATTCAAAGCCTAGATTTTGCAGACTAAAATGCCGATAAATGTTGCGCCCATCAAAGATAACCTTTTCTTTTAGCTGCTTTGCTATCTCTTCAAAATCTGGGCTTCTAAACTCCCTCCATTCTGTTACTAGCACAAGTGCATTTGCACCCTTAATCGCGCTATATTTATCCTCTGCAAAGACGATAGAATCTAGCACATTTTTTAGATAAAACTTCGCTTGATTGATAGCTTTTGGGTCATAGGCATTGATTTTTGCACCTCTTTTTGCTAGCTCATTTATCAGCACGAGCGAGCTTGCCTCACGCATATCATCAGTCTCTGGCTTGAAGCTAAGCCCCCATAATGCAAACACAAATCCATTTAGATTTTCCCCAAATCGTGCGATGATTTTCTCCACCAAAAGCATTTTTTGAGATTCATTCACGCCTTGAATCGCCTGTAAGATTCGCGGTGTGTAGCCATTATCAAGTGCGGTTTTTTCTAGCGCTTTGACATCTTTGGGGAAGCAGCTACCGCCATAGCCACAGCCCGGATAGATGAAGCTATATCCGATTCGCGAATCTGAGCCTACGCCTAGTCGCACATCGTTTATGTCCGCGCCCACACGCTCACAAATCTGGCTCATCTCGTTTATGAAGCTGATTTTGGTGGCAAGTAGTGAGTTTGCGGCGTATTTTGTCATCTCGGCAGATTCTACACTCATAGCGATAAATCTATCGCTTTTGACTAAAAACGGCGAGTATAGTGTGCGCATAATTTCTAGGGCTTTTTGGCTATCTGCACCGATTACCACTCTATCTGGGCTCATAAAGTCTTTTATGGCTACGCCCTCTTTTAGAAACTCTGGATTGCTTATGACATCAAAGTCTATGTCTAAACCGCGCGATTTTAGCTTCTCTTTTATGATAGATTTCACAGATTTTGCAGTGCCAACAGGCACTGTGCTTTTATCCACCACCACGCAATATCCCTCTATAATCTCGCCAATATCCCCCGCCACACTTTGCACAAAGCGCAAATCCGCACTGCCATCATCGCCCATAGGTGTCCCCACAGCGATGAAAATCACTTCGGCATTTTGCAGTGCCTCACGCTTATTTGTGCTAAAGTGGAGTGTGCTTTTTGCTTGATTTTCCTTTATCATTTCACTTAAGCCCGGTTCATAGATAGGCACGATGCCTTGCTTTAATTGAGTGATTTTGTCCTCATCTATGTCAAGGCAAATCACGCAGTTACCATTCTCGGCAAAACAAGCCCCCGCTACAAGCCCTACATATCCACTGCCTACAACTGCGATTTTCATTGGAATCTCCTTTTTGGGTTTTATAGCGTTATCGCATTTTTGTGCCATTTTTGGCTAAAAGGTTTTCAAAATACTCTATTGTTTTGACTAGTCCGTCTTTTAGTGCGACTTTTGGCTGCCACTCTAGCTCTTTTTTTGCTAGGGTAATGTCTGGTTTGCGCTGCTTGGGGTCATCTTGTGGGAGTGGGTGAAAGATTAGCTTGGATTTAGAGTTGGTTAGGGCTAGGATTTGATTTGCTAGCTCTAGTATGCTAAACTCACTTGGATTGCCTATATTTACAGGTCCTACAAAATCGGGGCGAGAGTCCATTAGTCGCATCATTCCCTCTATCAAATCATCGACATAGCAAAAACTGCGCGTTTGTGAGCCATCGCCATAAATGCTTATGTCTTTGCCTAGCAATGCTTGAATGACAAAGTTGCTTACCACGCGCCCGTCATTTGGGTGCATTCGCGCTCCGTAGGTATTAAAGATACGCATTACTTTGATTTGTAAATTGTGCTGTCTATGGTAGTCAAAAAATAGCGTTTCTGCGCATCGTTTGCCCTCATCATAGCACGCCCTTATGCCGATAGGATTTACACAGCCACGATAAGATTCTACTTGGGGGTGGATTTCTGGGTCGCCATAGACTTCGCTAGTGGAGGCTTGGAGGATTTTTGCTTTGACGCGCTTGGCAAGTCCTAGCATATTGATAGCACCTACTACGGAGGTTTTGGTCGTTTGCACAGGGTCAAACTGATAATGAATAGGGCTTGCTGGGCAGGCGAGATTGTAAATCTCATCGACTTCTACATACAGCGGGAAAGTAATATCAGCTCGCATAAATTCAAATCTCGGGTGGACAAGCAGATGAGCAATATTTGCCTTTGTGCCCGTGAAAAGATTATCCACGCAAAGCACTTCATCGCCTCTCTCTATGAGCCTATCGCACAAATGCGAACCTAAAAACCCCGCCCCACCCGTTACTAGAATCTTTTTGTTTAGCATAGCGTTATCTCGTTGGTTTAATGTCGTGTTTTACTTAAAGGGGCTAATATAAATATTAGCGATAAGATTATCGCACATAGCGCGAATGCTGTTACTACTATACCAATCATTATAGTTCCTCCAAATCATCAAGTCTTTTATTAAATGCTCTATTAGCGACATAGATTCCGCACAATAAGACGATTATGCCAATAGCGATGCAGACTCCAAGCACCAAATCAATCTCTTTGTAGTGTGTTGCAGTGTATCCAAAGATTCCAAACAATGCCACCAAAAATGCAATGACTAAGGCTTTAAGATAGTCTAGCCTAGCTTGCAACCTCTCTTTTTTACTCATTGAAACCTCACAAAATTTTTTGTTATATTACCATAACAACACTTTAAAATATTATTTATGATTTTGCCACTTTACCCTCTTGGTAGTCATAGTCTGTATTTATCTCCCATAGATTTGGATTAGCCCTGCCCAAAATCTTATCAGCACACAAAAGCCCCATTAGCAAGCTATGGTCTTGATTGTTGTATTTAAACGCGCCGTTGCGTCCGATGAAGTGCAAGTCTTTGAAGTCATCTAGTGCATTGTAGATTTTACTAAGATTTTGCTTATAGCCTTTCTCATAGATGGGATAGGATTTATGGATTTTAAGCGCGTGGGTGCGCTTGATTTGGCTAGAGTGTGCCACTAGGTTTGAATCTAGCAAATCTTTCTTTGCGATATTTATGATTTCATCACTGCTTAGATTCCATAGCTTTTCATCATCATTTGCCCAATACTCAAGGCATAAAATGCTTTCACTTCTCCCACAGCGCAAGTCTTGCGTCCAATTTGCGAAGTTTGTGATTCTACCAGTCTCAATATTCTTAGAGTGAACATAAATCCAATTGTCCCTAAAAAGCTTCGTCTTTTGCGTGCTTTTTTCACGCAATGTTGTTTTTACGGATTGTGGGCTAGTATCTGCGCTAGATTCTTTTGCGCAATCCACCTCCACATACACCAAAATCGTGTTGCGAAATTTTAGATTTTGTGCCAAATCTTTAATCGCACAATCTAGCTCATCTAGGCTTAGCACCATATCCCTAAAAGGCGCGGTTGAAATCACTATATCGCCATATATCTCGCCACCACTCGTGCGAATCCCAATCGCCCTTTTATCCTGCGTGATGATGCCACTCACTTCTATATCGCAAAGTATCTCCCCACCATTTTGTAAAATCTCTTTTGCCATATTTTCATACACCACGCCACAGCCTTTTTTGGGGTAGCTAAACTCATCTACTAAGGTTTTGTGCTTTTTGCTTTTATCGCCCACAAATGCACTTTTGATTGCCTCATAGAGATTTAGCCCCTTTATGCGCTGTCTTGCAAAGTCGCTATCCAAATCCTTGCACTCTATGCCCCAAAGTTTTTGTGTGTAGGACTTAAAAAATATGCTATATAAGCGATAGCCAAAGGCATTTGCCACCCAAGATTCAAAGCTGTTCCCACCAAATGGCTTTATCTTTGCTTTTATAAAGCTAAGCACACATAGGGTGGATTCGATGATTCCAAGTTTAAAAAGTGCGTCAAATCCACGCAATGGGTAGTAAAAAAATTTGTTGTTATAAAAAATCCTAGTTAGTCGGCTTACCTTTTGGCTCTCCCCATAAGTGTGCGCACTCCAAAAGTCATTTAGCCGTTTGTCTTTGCTAAAAAATCTATGCGGTCCAATATCTACGATTTGGTCAAACATTTTTAATGACTTGCTCATACCGCCCACGCTAGATTGCGCCTCATAGATTGCGACTTTATAGCCATTTTGGCTTAGCACTCGCCCCGCGCTTAGTCCAGCCACTCCTGCACCGATGATTAGCACTTTTTTCATTTTGCCTCCTTTTTGTTACTTTTAATATCGCTGATTTTTATGCCACGCAAACGCGCTCTTTAGGATAGATTCCAAATCATAAAAGATAGGATTCCACCCTAAAATCTCTTTTGCTTTTTTGGCACTTCCTACTAGCTCATTTGGGTCGCCTTCTCGCCGTGATTCGTATTTGGTAGGAATCTCACATTGTGTGATTTTCCTTGCACACTCTAGCACTTCAATGACGGAGAATCCCGCACCATTGCCTAGATTAAACACTTCGCTTTTTAAATTTTGCTCTAAATAATATAGTGCCAAAATATGCGCTGCACTCAAATCATCTATATGGATAAAGTCCCGCACACAGCTGCCATCACGCGTGTCATAGTCTGTGCCAAAGACGCTAAAGCACTCACGCTTTTTGAGTGCGGTTTGTAGCATTAGTGGAATTAGGTGTGTTTCGGGGTTATGGGATTCGCCGATGTCAAAAAAGTTACTCGCTCCAGCGGCATTGAAATACCTTAGGGCAATGTAGTGTAGTCCATAAGCGTTTGCAAAATCAGCTAAAATCTGCTCTACCATTAGTTTGCTTCGTCCGTAGGGATTGATAGGATTTTGCGGGTGGGATTCTGCTATGGGTAGCTCCAAAGGATTGCCATAGGTGGCGCAAGTGGAGCTAAAGATAATGCGCTTAACGCCAAATTTGCGCATAGATTCTAGTAGGTTTAGAGAGTTTGCGACATTGTTTGCGTAGTATTTGGCGGGATTTTCTACACTCTCTCCCACATAGGCAAACGCAGCAAAATGCAAAACACAAGAAATTTTATGTTCCCTAAAAATCGCATCTAACGCTTCTTTGTCGCACAAATCTGCTTTGATAAATGTTGTGTTTGCTTTTGGGTTTGTGAGATTTGGCGTTACGCGTGATTGGGATAGATTTGTTCGATTAAAAAACTCTAAAATATTGCTAGAATCTAATAGCCTAAAATCTAGTGCTTCTTTGTGTCCAAAATGAAGGCTATCGACAACGATAGTGCGAAATCCTAGTGTGTTTAGCATAGCATTCACACAAGAGCCGATATATCCAGCTCCACCTGTGATTAGGATTTTGTCATTCATTTTTCGCCCCCTTTTTTATGAAATTTATTTTGCAGTGATTGCTCTAATGCGCTTGTCCTAAAGCTAAAAAATTTATGCCCCAAAAAGTTGCAAATAAAGCTAAAGCCAATGCCACAAATATGCGCTAGTAGCTTTTGTAGCTCTATGCTAAGCCCGAGATTTGCGCCTTGCAAAACTCTAAGCGCAAACACTGCTACAAAAGTCTGCACCACAAGCCCCACAAATGCCACGAGCGAGAATTTCACAAAGGCGATTTTGGTGCTTTTGTATTTGTCTTTTGGGAAAATGTATTTCACGCTTATGGCGAAATTCACAAAATGTCCGCTTATGTAGCCCAAAGCCACGCTCACACCAAAGCCAAAAAATAGCTCATAGAAAATGCGTGAGAGTAGATTCACAACTAAAGCGACAAAAGCCGAGCCAAAATAGCGCGTAAATTGCGAATGATAAATAAAAGCTAACACCGCGAATCCTTTAAAGCAAAATTATAGCAAAGTTTGGGATTTTCATTGTTTGATTACCTTAAATAGCTTAAATTGCGCGTTTTTATAGATTAGCTCTGTTTTCTTTAAAAATGCGCTTGAATCAATATTTATCGCATCATACCCACGCCACAAATCCCTCTCCCACAGCACGAAATCCACCTCATCGAATCTAGCGATATTATTACTCGCAAAAGAGATTCGATGCGTATTTAGATACAAAACGCGCGGTTTGCGAAATAAAATCACAGCATTTTTGGGCGTATTTTTATCGATAAACGCCCACATTTCCTTTGCTTCCTTTGTATATGCGCCACTTGTGGTGATTGTGCTATCAAAAATTTTTTTAAAATCAAGCACACAATTTGCCAAAATAATAAGCAACAATACGCTCATAAAACGCCCAAAGAATTGCCTATCAGCATTTAAGATAATAAGTCCTTTTGCACCCCATAGCACAGCAAAAGGCAATAGCAAATATACGAATCTAAGCCCTTGAATGCCAATCCACAAAAGCAACAACGCCAAAAATCCACACGCAAAAATCACATAAAAGATATTTTCGCTAAATCTCACGCCGTTTGCGCCCTTTAGGCTATCTTTGATACCGAAATATATCAGTGGCACACATAGCGCAAAAAGCGTTAGTCGCCCTTCATTTGCGAAAAAATCTTTGAAAATCTCCACATAATAATCAGCGTTGCGTAAAATACTTGCGCCACTTATATTTGCTAACATACCAAAATGTCCGCTACCACCGCTTGAAAGCGTGATTGAAACGATGGCGAATCCTACGATAAATATTGCATAAGGAATCGCGTGGATTTTCCAAGAATAGGGCGAATCTATAAGTGAGAGTGGCTTTAGGATTTTTGCTTTGAATAGATTCGGGGCGAATTGTTTGGCTAACAAAATGCCCTGCATTGCGATTAAAGCGCATAAAATAACAAATCCATTCATACGAATGAGACTTGCAAAAAGCATAAAGATTCCGCCAAAAGTTGCAATAAAAATGCCGTAACTGCGAGATTTTGATTCGCCAAATAACTTTGCCAAAATAATCAGCGTGATAAATCCAAATAATAAAAACGGAATGTCGCTTAAAATATTATTTGCCACAGATGAAGTCATAGAGGGATTTATCGCAAAAAATAGCGTGGCAAAAATAGCATAGATTCGTGGCAATCGAATCGCACAAAAGATATAAAAGATTCCCACAAATAGCGTGTAGCAAATGATTCCTATGCTTTTAAAAGCATAAATATTAAAGCCAAAGATTTTATAAAGCGGTGCTAAAAGCATTGGAAAGCCCCACGGATAGGCATAAGGACCATACAACCAATCGCATTGACTCATCATCAGCGTATTATCAGCGATATATTGCGCGACTTCGCCGTTTGCTAGGGCGATTCCTTGAGCGATATATCCGCTAAAATCCCCACCCCAATTATGCCCATTATCTACCTGCCCCACGCATAAAATAAGCGTAATTAGCGATAAAATAAGCGCGAGTGCGTAATCATATCTGCCAAACGGCACAAGGCGGTGCTTTATGGTATTTATTAACAAAAATGTAAGTGTCAAAATACCGATAAATATTTTTATAATATTCCACAGCAATGGATTAAAATCGATTGTATATTCCACTTTGCCTAGCGATTCAACGCCAAGCGTAGCTAAATCTTGCGTGGAGTTAAAAAAGACATTTCGTTTGCTATGTTTTAAATCCTTAAATGCGGTTGAATCCACCTTATTATCCCACGCATAGCTTATCACTTTGACATTTGAGATAGAGCTAGAGCGAAGCAGTGCGGCATATTTTTCAAAATAGATTCTAGCCGTATAGCTAAACTCGCCATCTATCGCATTTTTATCATCATCTAATGCCACTTTTTGCTCGTGTAGGCTTAGATTCGCGCTATATGTTTCGCCTTTTGTGGATTGATTTAGCATAAATGTGCCGATAATCCCTACTACCGCGATTATGCTTAAAACACATAGAGAGATTTTCGCCCACTTTGGGAATATCGCATTTAGCGTTGTATTTAGTGTTGCTTTTGGATTTGCCTTACTCATCTGCAAATCCTTGAATCAAAGCGTAGATTGGCTACCCCGTCATTGCAAGAGCTAGATTGCCACGAATATGCTAACGCAAATGCAAGGCTTACAAGTAAGCCTTGCAATGATGATAGGGCGATAATTTGTGCGAATGTCGCGATGGTGGCGTGAAATAATTGCTTTGTAGGTTTGGCAGATTTGTAAGAATAGAGTGTATTTTTGGGAGATTTATCTAATGAGTGAAGTGTATTCGCCCCCCCCCCCCCCAATATTTATCACTTTATGAAAAAGACCGTGTGTGAGTGATAAACTTTGCGTCAATCGACTTTGTGTAGCGTCTAAAAGATTTTGCATAATGAATGCCTTTGATAAAAAAATGTAGCCAAAAGCTAAATAAAGGCTGAATTATACAAAAAAAAAAAAAAACAATACCAAATAATAAGTCCGCAAAAAAATGTTTGTAAAAGAGTGCTTTATTTGCAAGAAATTATAATATCTTTGTTTGATTTGTTTATAATTTGCCACTGATTTGCCACACTAAAAAAAACGCAAAAAATATTGAAAAAGGTAAAAATGCAAAATCTGCTAAAGAATATCAACGATAAATATCACTTGCTTAGGGCTAAGCCTATCGTGCCGCTTCTATCTAGGCTAAGGCAGCTTAGTGAGGATTTGCCAAGACTCAAGTGCGAATATCACTATGACAGAGGGATAAGGATTCCACAAATACTGCCAAAAAATCACACAAACAAGCAGAGCATATATGAGATGATAGAATCTCTAGCGTGGGATTTGCGCTCGTGGAGGAAGGGACCATTTTTTTTGGAGGATTTGCATATAGATAGCGAGTGGCAGAGCTTTGTGAAGTGGGATTTGCTACTGCCTTATGCGCAAAATCTCCTAGAAAATGCGATAGTGGGCGACATAGGGTGCAATAATGGATTTTATCTCTTTGCGATGAGTTTGCACAAGGCGCGAAAGCTGGTGGGCTTTGACCCTAGTGCGCTGTTTTTTTGTCAATTTTGCTTTATCAATCATTTTTTGGATTTGCCTATTGAGTATGAGCTTTTGGGCGTGCAAGATTTAGATGAATACCTAAAATCCCAAAACACGCTAAAATCTCACAAGATAAATGCACTATCTAGCCCAAGCGGTGCTACAAAGCGCGAAAAATTTGATGTGCTTTTTTGTCTAGGTGTGCTCTATCATAGGAGCGATGTGTTTGCTACGCTAAAATCCCTTGCAAACGCGCTAGATTCTGGTGGGGTGGCGTTTGTAGATACGCTTGTGATAGATGAGATTGACTTAGGCGAGGAGATTTTGGCAAGCTTGCCACAAGAGGCAAGGCTGGCTTTGAGTGAAAAACTTGATAGACTTGCAAAAATGGAATTTGTGCTAAGCCCTAAAAAAAGTTATGCTAAAATGCGCAATGTGTTTTTTATCCCAAGTGTGCGGGCTTTTGAGGGGTGGGCATATCGCTGTGGATTTGGGGAGGTGGAGCTGCTTGCCATAGTGCCAACCACCACAGATGAGCAAAGAAAAACAAAGTGGATAACCTCCCTAAGCCTAGAATCTTTCCTTGACGAAAACGACTCTACGCGCACAAGTGAGGGCTATCCCGCACCAAAACGGGCGTATTTTAAGCTAAGGAGAAAATAAATGGCAGAAGAGATTGAGGAAGAGGAAAAAGTAGATAGATTATTCCCTGATGAGCGCGTGGTGGGCAATGCTATCAATCCGCATTTTTGTGGCGAAATGGAGGAAATCGGCAAAGATAAAGCCACTATCACTCTAACCACACGCGAGGATATGGAGGTGGATAAAGGCATAACGCATACGGGGTTTGTCCATAGCGCAGCGGGGTTTGCTGCACTATGTGCGATAAATAAGAAAAACTCCATAATCATAGGCTCTGATGTGAAGTTTCTCGCTCCTGTGGAGACGAACCAAAAGGTGGAATTCAAAGCCAAAACACTTGTGGGGGATATGCGCAAATGCGAAGTCAAGGTAGAGGGATATGTGCTTGATATAAAGATTTTTGATGGGTTGTTTTATATCGTAATCTTTGATAAAAAGCTATTCAAACTTAAGCTAAAAGAGAATGCTGAGCAACCTTAAAAGCACAATCTTAATAAGTCGCGCTTAAAAAAGCAGTGGCGCGAGATATTACTTTTGCAAAAGGCTTTGTGTAGATACTAAACTTCTAGAGGCTAATTTTATTTCTTTTTAGATTTTGCAGAATCGTCTTTTTTTGAGCTTTTTTTGGAATCGGCTTCTTTTGTTGGGCTTTGTGAATTTTCATCGTCCTCTTTATACCATTTAGAGATGGGCTCTGCTATGCCATAAGAGGGGTATTTGAAGCTATCTAGCACGATTTGAGCCATTGTTTTGTTGTCAAAATTAAACACAAGTGGGGCTAGGAAATTTATCGTGGAGTTTTGGATAGGTGTTTGCATTACCATAATGTTTGCGATAAGGATATTTTTGGAATTTTTCAAATCAAGCAAAAGCTCCATAGCCACAGGGACTTCAAAATCATATTGACGCAGGGCAAATGGATTTATCAGCACAAATACAGGGGCTGTGCCATCGGTGTTGCTAAGTCTCATAAAAATATCATCGATTTTTTCTAATGTCATTTTGCTGACATCTTCAAAGCCCAAAATAGGAGATTTTATATCGAAATCCATACTGCACCTTTGTCGTATTTGGTTTATCCTAGCAACCGCAAGCTATTTGGGAGCTATTTGTAAGAGTTGCTTCATAAATTTTAAATTCAAGGATTCTATCCAATTTTGGCTATAAAATCAATTTGTTGGGCAAATTTTTGCGTATTTTTCCCTAATTTTGTGTTTTTGTCTGATTTTTTGGATTCTTATAATTGTCTTATTTTTGGTAGAGAATCTTATTTTGGGATATGAAATTTTGACTACACATTACAAAATGTGTGCTACAATCCGCGCAAAATCAACCAAATATTAAAGTTTTCTTAAATTTTTAAGTTTTATCGCTTTGCTAGGCATTTTTGCCACCAAAGCTCAAGCCACAATCATATATTTATTATCAAGTGGATTATCAATATTACTAGATTTTTACAAAACCTGCTTTTATGCCTTTATTTGCCTTAAATCTAAAATCTGTTTTGTAAGCGGGATTTAAGTTAAAGCGCGGTTTAGTCAATGCGCTTTAGTCAATTAGCCAAAGTGATTTTTGCGCAAAATCCACAGCGCAAATCACAAACACAAATCCGCATTTGCAAGGCGACACAAACAAGCAACACAAAAAGGAAAAAAAATGACAAAGAGAATCTACCTAGACAACAACGCCACAACGATGATTGACCCCAAAGTCAAAGAAGCTATGGAGCCGTTTTTTGGCGAGCAGTTTGGCAATCCAAATAGCTTGCACAAATTTGGCACAGAAACACACCCAGCCATAGCCGATGCTATCGAGAAAATGTATGCAGGACTTAATGCTAGCGATGAAGATGACATAATCATCACTTCTTGCGCGACAGAATCAAATAATTGGGTGCTAAAGGGCGTGTATTTTGATTTGATTCATAATGGTGGAAATATCACAAATAGCGAGAAAAACCATATCATCACTACCGAAGTTGAGCACCCAGCTATCGGTGCTACTTGCGATTTTTTGGAATCTTTGGGTGTAAATATCACGCGATTGCCTGTGAATAAGCACGGAGCGATTTTTGCCCACCAAGTCGCAGAAGCAATCACGCCCAAAACCGCGCTAGTAAGCGTAATGTGGGCAAACAACGAAACAGGAGCGGTATTTCCCATAGAAGAAATAGGGGCGATTTGCAAGCAAAAAGGTGTGCTTTTTCACACCGATGCGGTGCAGGCTATCGGCAAAATCCCTGTGGATGTCCAAAAAGCAAATGTGGATTTTCTAAGCCTATCAGCGCATAAATTTCACGGACCAAAGGGCATAGGTGCGCTATATATCCGCAAAGGTGTAAGCCTAACTCCACTGCTTCACGGAGGTGAGCAAATGCGCGGGAGGAGAAGTGGCACGCTAAATGTCGCTTATATCGTGGGTATGGGCGAGGCTATGCAGCTTGCAAATGATTATTTGGGATTTGAGGGGACTTATGTGAAGTCTTTGCGTGATAAGCTAGAATCTGGCTTGCTAGAAATCCCTGATGTGCAAGTCATAGGCGACATTATTCATCGTGTGCCAAATACGATTTTGGTAAGTGTCAAAGGCATAGAGGGGGAGGCAATGCTGTGGGATTTGAACAAAGCTGGAATCGCGTGTAGCACGGGGAGTGCGTGCGCTAGTGAGGACTTGGAGGCAAATCCCATAATGGTAGCCGTAGGGGCGGATAAAGAGCTAGCACACACGGCTATTAGAATCTCACTTAGTAGGTTTAATACCGAAGAGGAGGTAGTTTATACGCTAGAAGTGTTTAGGAGAGCAGTAGAAAGACTGCGCAATATTTCTAGCTCATATTTGGCGTAGGCTGTGCTTGGCTTTTTGCGGATTATTTACGCGTTTGATTTAAGGCAGATTTATCTTGCCACATAATCCCAAAAATAGCCTAAAAGCACTTTGTAGAAGCGATTGAAAAAACTCTAGGCAATAATCAAAACAACAAAGGATAACAAATGGCAAAAAATGACTTAATCGGCGGTGCGTTATGGGACGCATATAGCAAAAAAGTAGCACAGCGAATGGACAATCCAACTCATCTAGGTGTCATCACCCAAGAGCAAGCAGACGCCAAAGGTGCGAAACTCATCGTAGCGGACTATGGCGCGGAGTCGTGTGGCGATGCGGTGCGGCTGTATTGGCTCGTGGATAAAGATGACAGAATTATTGATGCGAAGTTTAAGAGCTTTGGCTGCGGGACGGCTATCGCAAGTAGTGATATGATGGTGGAGCTGTGCCTAAACAAAACCGTGCAAGAAGCGGTAAAAATCACTAATATCGATGTAGAAAAGGCACTGCGTGATGACCCCGATACGCCCGCTGTCCCCGGGCAAAAGATGCACTGCTCGGTAATGGCTTATGATGTCATCAAAAAAGCAGCAGGGCTCTATCTAGGCAAAAATGCCGAAGACTTTGAAGATGAAATCATCGTGTGTGAGTGCGCACGCGTAAGCCTCTCTACGATAAAAGAAGTCATACGACTAAATGACTTAAAATCCGTAGAGGAAATCACCCAATACACCAAAGCAGGCGCGTTTTGCAAATCTTGCGTGAAAGCAGGCGGGCACGAGAAGCGCGAATACTATCTAGTGGATATTCTAAACGCTGTGCGAACCGAAATGGAGAGCGAGAAGCTAAAAACCCAATACGAAAAAAGCCAAAGTGATGGCGCGAAATTCGCAGATATGACAATGGTGCAAAAGGTAAAAATGGTGGATAAAGTCATCGATGAAAATATCCGCCCAATGCTAATGATGGATGGCGGAAATATGGAAATCCTCGACATAAAGGACACAAGCGATGGGCATATCGACATCTATATACGATATATGGGTGCGTGCGATGGGTGCGCGAGTGCTGCCACAGGCACGCTCTATGCCATAGAATCTGTCTTGCAAGAAAATCTCGATTCTAGCATTCGCGTAATGCCGATATAGACGCAAAATATGGGTATAGTAAGTGTGGTAAGCCAAGTGGATTTTAGCCCTATTTTGGAGTGAGTATGCTTAGCATTGATGAGGTTGCAAGAGAGACAAATATGTCGGTAAAATTTGTTCGCAGAGAAGTGGCGAATGGAAATCTGCAATCTACCAAAAAACACTCCAAATATCACATTTCAAGGCTAGATTTTGAAAGCTGGAGGGACACACCACAAGTTGCTAAAAACACCAAAGCTAAAGCAAGACAAACAAAAGACATTGTCCATTGGATTGATATTGCTAAGCAAATGCAAAATATCAATGGTTGGGCAAATCAATGCGATAACTCTTATAATATGATAGATTTATTTTCTGGTGCTGGTGGATTGTCTTGCGGGCTTATGATGGCTGGGTTTACTCCCATAGCTTGTGCGGAGATTTTGGATTCTGCTATAAGCACATATAAACACAATATTTGCTCTAAACTAGGCGCAAAACCACATTTTATAGCGCGTGATATTAGCGATTTGGGCGCAAAAAATGATTTAATCAATTATGCAAAAAATACCCATATACATTTGATTGCTGGAGGGTTTCCTTGTCAAGGGTTTAGTATGGCAGGAAATCGCATAGTAGATGACAAACGAAATACTCTATATGTGGAAATGCTAGATATTGTAGGGCGATTGCAACCAGATTTTATTTTAATGGAAAATGTAGAGGGAATCCGCTCAATGCTAAATGGCGAAGTGGAGCACAAAATCATCAAAGATTATGCAAATATCGGCTATGAAATCAATGTAACCACGCTTTGTGCGGCGGATTATGGTGTGCCACAGCTTCGCAAAAGAGTGATATTTATCGGCAATCGAGTGCATAAAAGGAACTACCACCCTAAGCCTATTTTTAATAAACACAACTACAAAACCGTAAAAAATGCCATAGAGCGGTTTTTGCACTTAGATGAAAACAAAGCTATCAATCACGAATTTACCAAACATTCAAAAGACATCATAGAGAGGCTAAAAAATCTCAAAGAAGGGCAATCGCTTTATGAAAATTACTCTGATGCGTGGAAAAGAGTGTATTGGGATAAACCCTCAAGCACTGTGAAAGAAAATCACGGAGGTGTGAATGTCCATCCATTGCTTCCAAGAGTTATGACACCAAGAGAATTGGCTGCATTGCAGAGTTTTCCTGATGATTTTATATTTCAAGGGAGCAAAAAATGGCAATTAGTCCAAATAGGCAATGCAGTCCCGCCACTACTTGCAAAGGCGATAGGGCTTGCTATCATAGAATCTATAAATAAAAAAGAATGCGTGAATGAATGCTTATTTTAAAAATATTTGCGAAGCAAAAGATAAAATAAAAGCATATTTAGACACGATATATCAAGTGTCAGGCGATGAATTATTGCTTGAACTAGAGCATTATAATTTACTTGAAAATCCAAATAATTGCATTGAGACTTCTACGGCAATCGGCTTTATTTTGGAGGAATTTATCACTTCAAAACTAGAAATTTACACCAAAAAATTTCATAGCAATAGCGATGAAATCCTAATCAAAAAAATATCTACTAGCTCGGCGACAAAATATAGCTTTGATTGCTATGGTTTGTATAAAAATATTTTGTTTTTGATAAATATCAAGGTGCAAAAAGAGGGCTCTGCAAATAACGCAATCGCGGCGATAAATCGTATATATAAGGATTATGTGGAAGAAAGCATAGATAATATCAACACAGAAAAATCCTATCTAATCCTAAAAACTCACTATGGTTTTGCCAAATCAAAAAATGATGGGGAGCGAAAAATCAGCATTAAAGGAACACAATGCTATGCTTTAGAAGAGATTGATTTTAGCAAAGGAGTCCTAAAAGACCATAGAAATTGGAGTAAGACATTTAACGAAAATAGTGGCAGACTTCAAATACCTAATAAGTGGCTAATAAATCATAGATTAAAAGATGGCGAAATCTCTTATAACACGACAAAAGATTTTCTAACAAGTATTTATAATGGCAAATACAATGAAAAAAGATAAAAAATGCTAAGGCAAGATATGCGTGTAAAGACAAACAAAAAGCATCTTGTCTTGCTTGATTTGTATCGACATTGTGAAGCGCGAAATGATTTTGTCTTTCACAACGACTTAGTCAAAGAGATTTCAAAAAAGCACAAGTTTGGCAATCCATTTGACGCGACAAAACTTGATTGTAGCGATAAATTGCCACCATATTTCAAAGATAATGATATTGCCCTCTTGCATTTAGGCGGTGGCAATCACAAATTTATCAAAGGCATAGACAAACTTTACCACGCATTTGAGCCGATACAAGAATCCCTCAAGTGGAGCTACAAAAAAAGCCTGCTAAATGAATACAACGATAGCGAAAGCAATATTTTAAGCGTAGCAAACAATCAGCGCATTTTGCACGATTTTGTATTTGGGGAGGATTTGGACTTTAGCACTCTTAGCATCGATAAACGGCCCAAAACCTACTTCCCACACCGCACAAAATCCACACTTCAATACTTTTTTGAATCCCAAGAAATCACAGCCCAAAATCAGCAAATCGAAATCGACTTGACGCTAGAATTTAACGGCACTATCAGCATTTTTGAAGCAAAAAATGGCGAGCCAAAAGATTTTAATATCTATCAAATCTATCACCCATTTTTGTATTATCATAGCTCAAAACTACCGATAGATAAGATTATTTGTTGTTATTTGGTGCGTAAAGGGCAGAGATTAAAACTTTGGGCTTATACTTTTAGTGAGCCTTTGTGTTTGGATTCTATCGTGTTTTTAAAATCTAGAGAGTATGTTTTGGTAAGGAGCTAAAATGCAGTGGAATACAATCCATAATGATGACACGCTAAAGATTTTGCAATCCTTGCCAGATGAGTGCTTGGATATGGTTTGGGGAGACCCTGATTATAATGTGGGCATTGATTATAACGGGAGCAAATACACGCAAAAATGGGAGGATTATATAGATTGGTATGCAAAGATAGCACAAGAATCCCTGCGTGTGCTAAAGCCTAGCGGCAACGCGTTTTTTATGAATTATCCCAAGCAAAATGCCTATTTGCGCGTGAAATGCCTTGATAGCCTTGCTTATGATGTGTGCGAATATGTGTGGGTGTATAATACCAATGTAGGGCATAGTAAAAGACGGCTTACCACCGCGCACCGCTCTATCTTGCACGCGACAAAATCCAAAGACAATCATTTCTACAAAGACAATATCGCCCTACCTTATCAAAACCCAACTGATAAGCGGATAAAAGAAAGGATAGCGCGTGGGGAAAAAGGGCGAATGCCCTACTCGTGGTTTTATTTTGATTTAGTCAAAAATGTAAGCAAGGATAAGACTTTCCATTCTTGTCAGATTCCCGCCGCACTTGTAGAAATGTTTATCAAATCTTGCACAAATGAGGGAGATAGCGTGTTTGTGCTATTTGGCGGAAGTGGTGGCGAAATAATGCTATGTGAAAAGCTCAAGCGCAAATGGCTAAGCTGCGAGCTGCATAAGCCTTATTTTGATATGATTGCTGATAGATTGCAATCTAATGGAGCGATAAAAAATGAGTTTCGCTTGCCAAATTTCACGCGCAAAGATTTCGCAGGCAAGGACTTCACGAGCCCAAATTTAATGCAAAAGGAGCTCACGCTTCTAGATTTTAAACAGACAGATGAGAAGCGCAAAGATTTTGATAAATCCCAAATTGCACATTCTAGAGCGTTATAAAATCTAAAACCAAAGGAAAGATAAATGCCACGCACGCAACACTCTCACTCCAAAGATTCCCCCAAAGCCACCTCGCAATCCACCTTGCAAAACACTTCTAGCACAATCCCCCGCTCAAATCCACAAACTCTCCACATAAACTCTACCAACTCTACAAACCCCACAAATGCCCTGCTTTACGCGCTTATCGCGCTACTTGGCTTTATCCTCATCGTGCGCTTGGTTAGCCTCGCACTCTACCCGCTTATGGACCCCACAGAGGCACGGTATGCCGAAATGGCGCGAAAGATTTTGGAGCTAAATGATTGGGTGGTGTTGCATTACACCTATGAGCAGCCCTTTTGGGGGAAGCCTCCGCTTAGCTTTTGGGGGAGCGCGGTTGGAATGTGGATTTTTGGGATAAATGAATTTGGTGCGCGAATCGCCCCTTTTGTCGCTAGCTTGCTTGTGTGCGTGCTTTTCTTTGCGTGGGACTTTGGAGGCAAGTCCTCAAATGGCACAAACACCGCAAGTAGCGCAAGCGATTTTGCCAAAAGGCGTCATATCCTGCTAGCCCTTGCAAGCGCAATTATTTTATCAAGCAGTGCGATTGGGCTTGTGAGTGCGGGGGCTGTGATGACTGATGAGTTTTTGCTCATTTGCGTGGGGCTGTGTATGGTGGGATTTTGGCGATGTGTGGGGGATTGTGGCGTGGCAAATGTGGCTAGCAAGCAAGAATGTGGCAGTGAGAAAGCCACAATTTCCAAAGCCACCAAAACTTGCAAAACCTCCAAAAATAAACGCCTTTGGGGCTATGTCTTTTTTATCGGCGTAGGCTTAGGCTTGCTGGCAAAAGGACCGCTTATCCTTGTGCTAGCTGGCGTGCCGCTTGTGGGATTTGTGCTGCTTGTTTTTTTGGCTAGGCGATTTTGTGATTGCGCGAGTTTGCGCCTTGATTTTAGGCATTTTCCGCTTTTTAGCGGGAGTGCGCTCGCCCTGCTTATCGCGCTTCCGTGGTATGTGGCGTGTGAAGCGCGAAGTGAGGGGTTTTTGGAGTATTTTATCGTGGGCGAGCATTTCAAGCGGTTTTTGGTGAGTGGCTGGGAGGGGGATTTATACGGCAGTGCGCACTCTCGTAGGCTTGGGAGTATATGGCTGTTTTTCCTTGTGGCGTTTTTGCCTTGGAGTGTGGCTTTTGTGGGGTTTTTGTGCGCCTTTGCCACTAAAATCTTTAGGCAAGATAGCTCTGTGCCAAACGCGCAAAAAAGTTCAGAATTTAAAGCCTTAGCGGGAGTTAGCAAGCGCGTTTGTAACGCTATCTTTACCCCTCTGCTAGCAAACAACGCCAAAAGCCTTTATCTCACACTTTGGCTTCTTACCCCACTTGCCTTTTTTACCCTCTCGCGCAATGTGCTTTGGACTTATGTGTTGCCTTGCGCGCTTCCATTTAGCATACTGCTTGCGCAGTGGATTTTCCAAAGTGGGCTTAAAAAATACATTTGGATTGCGCCTTTTGTGATTGTCGCGGGATTTGGCGCGTTTATCGCCACGCCTAGCGCGGATAAGGCACTTGCGCCCTATCATCACAAGGATATTTTTGCGCACTTTAGCGGGGATAGTGAGCTCTTATATATCGGGCTTACTCCCTCATATAGTGCGCAGTTTTATACCCACGCCAAATTTGACACACTGCACGCGCAAAGCCCTGCGCTAGAGCCTTTTAGGGAGAAAATCTACTCGCTAAAAGACTTAAAAGAGTGCGAGGATTTGGGGGCTAGCTGTGAGATTTCAGCCCTGCTTAGCGCAAAAAAGCGCGTAAGTATCGCTATAAAATCAAGTGATTTTGCTTCATATAGCGAGATTTTTACTCGCCTTGCCCCGCACTTTAGGCAAGTTGCACAATCCAAAGGCATAATGCTTTTGCAAAATTTCTAAGCGAACTTTTGTCGCGCAAATATAGCGCAAAATCTAAAAAACGGGTTTGTAGGAAAAAGCGTTAGAAAAGCTAGAAGCTAGGATATAAAAAATCTTGCAAAGTGTTTGGAGTTAGATTTTGCAAAAGTGTGCAAAAACGGGTTTATTGCACTTTATTTGCTCTTTGCTGTCGTAGCAAGCCTTGTTTTTCAAGTTTTTGCACAGCTTTTATGTTTTTGTAGATTTTGTTGTAGTATTTTTGTGCTGACCTTGAGTTTACCTTAAATCCCGCGTTGTAGCTTTTTATGGCGTATTCTAGGGGATTTTTTTTGCGCTTAGACCAATAGTTATAAAAGTATTGCAGTGTGTCTAGCGCGGCGTTTATGGATAAATCCTCATTGATTATTAGATTTCCACAATAGATATTGCGATTTAGCGGGGAATCTTTGATTTTGTTAAACCTAAGATAGCTTTTGATATTGATATGTAGCACTCCGCAGTCATAAGTTTGCAGGTTTAGCGGGTATAGTCCTAGCCTAGATTCTGCATAAGAAATGGCGATAAGCGCGTAGTGAAAATCAAATGGCTTGCCTACTGCCCAGAGCTTTTTTAGCAAGGCTTTTTGTGTGTCTTCTAAATCTTCCCATTCTAGTGTGCTTGCAGATAGTGGGCTAGAAGCGCACACAAGGCAGAGCACCAAAGGTGCTAGTAAGATTTTCACGCAAGATTTTGCTTTGGAATTTATCCAAGATTTTGCTTGATAAGTCGCACAATAAGTTGTGTAAAAAAAAGTGCGGGGAAAATCAAAAATCCTAGCGTAAGCCATAAAAAAATAGCGATAAAGTCCTAGCCCAAATCGCGCTAAAAAAGCGCGGATATGAGCGCAAAATCTCACAAAAAAGCGAAAAATCCTAGCAAAACCACATAAAGCAACTATACGAGCTGCTATGTGGATTTTTGGAGGGATTTCGGGGATTTTCTCACTAGGCTTTTTGCGATAGTGATTTGGGTTAGCTTTTTTTAGCTCTTGTGCTTGCATTTTTGATATACTCCTTGCAAGTATTCATTTACTATTGGTTTGCCTACTAGCAAAATATATTCCAAAGTAAATGTATCACAAACAATTAGCTAATGAATGAAAAACACTAGGCAAATGATAAGCAAACAAATACCCTCGCACTTCTTCTAATCACTATTGCCTCACACCTCCTCTAGCCACGAACCCCCTCGCAAGTAGGCAAGCTATATAAACCCCGCAGATTCTATAACCCCCACAATCCGAAAAATCAGCTAAAACGCTAAGCGCAAGCCACCATTTACTTGCGTAAGTGTAGGCACTCCATAAGAATCCAAATGTGTATTTGCGACATTTACCACACCTATGACATTATCGCTAAACCAAATCTCAAAGCCCGCATTTACTTCGTTTTGAGTGGATTTTACGCGCCTTGTCTGCGTGGCAGGATTCGCACCATTCGCACTATTTGCCATAGATTCTATTGCGTCATAAAAAGTCGCCCCATAAGCTACAAAAAAGTT
The DNA here is from genome assembly GCF_000507845.1 of Helicobacter macacae MIT 99-5501. Taxonomy (NCBI): domain Bacteria; kingdom Pseudomonadati; phylum Campylobacterota; class Epsilonproteobacteria; order Campylobacterales; family Helicobacteraceae; genus Helicobacter; species Helicobacter macacae. Next base: position 203,954 of record NZ_KI669454.1, read on the forward strand.
AAATCTCTTTAGTTTTGCAGAGATTTTGCCATATATGAGATTGGCGTTTGGCTGTGTTTTTAGTGTGCGACCTCCCCACACAAAAAACGGGCTAATATCATCGCCCAAAATCCCTAGACTACCCCACCCAGCTTTATACCCTGTCAGCACATATCCAGCTGCAATCTCAAAGGTATTTTTCATCGAAAAATTCCCTTGTAGATAAAACACCCCGCCGTCATTTTTCCCGCTAGATTGCACTACTTGGAGGGCATTTTTGTGCTCAAAGCTATATGCCCCACCACTTCTAGCTTGAAGTGCAAACTTTTCGCCTATATCAAAATCTGCTTGTAGATTCCCACCCACAGCGGTAAAAATCGGTGGGGAAAAGTAAGTATAAGCCTTTAGCGTGAGTTTGTCATCTAAAAAATAATACTTCGCTCCCGCATAATACACGCCTGCTTCACTAGGACGGACAAAGTTTGTCATCGCATAATAATCAATCCGCCCAAAATCATACACCCAAAACGCTTCTATGAGTAGATTTTCTAGCGAGCGATTGCGCACCCAAATTGCATCGGTAAGTGTGTTTATCCACTCATTTTTTATGTCGATTCTGCCGAGTTTGACATTGGTATCGCCATCGAAATATTCAAAAAAGGATTCTGCTAAAGCGGCTTGATTGGAATTAAAAAAATCCTCCCTCACGCTTCCGCCACCTTTTTTGGAATCATAAAAGCTAGCCATTGCGCGGAAGCTAATACTTGCGCGGAAGTTTTTGTAAAAACCTGAAGTATATCCTAGTCCCACATTCCCTAGAAAATATCCCATATTGCCCATATATCCGTAGCTTGCAAGCCCTGCGTTTTTGTTGCCTACTATTGTGGGAGTGCCTTTTATGCCACCTATGAAATTTCCATAAAAGATTAAATCCCCCTTGCTTACGCCGTTTTTTAGCGCGTCATCTATGCTTTCAAACGCCACACTTGGCACAATTAAAAGTGAAAAAACAAAGGCTAGAGCTAAGCGCAAGTTTTTTATCATTTGGCATTCCTTAAAGTAGGGAGATTAAGATATTTTTGTGATTGTATCTTATTTGGGTGTTTTTTGTGCATTTTGGGTATTTATTGTCGTGGTGTTTTTGGGGTTATAGCCATAGATTATCAAGCAGTCTAGTTTTGCCTACAAATCCCGCAAGCAAGATTATGCTTTTATCTGGCGTGAGCGTGTCAGTCCTTTTTAGCTCATAATCACACGCTTCTAGATAGTCTAGCTCCACTCCACTATTTTGTAGCACTTTTTGCCCCACGCTAAGAACTTCTTTTGCACTAGGCACTTTTTTGGAATCTACTTTGTGGTTTTTTGATTTTGCAGAAATCTCATCATAGTGTTTTTTCATAGATTCTATCGCTTTTGGGATTGCTAGTGCGATTTCACGCTCTTCTTTGGATAGATAGGCATTGCGTGAGCTTAGAGCTAGTCCGTCTTTATCCCGCACGATAGGACAAGGCACGATAGAAATGGGGATAAAAAAATCCTTTACCATTTTTTGTATGACTAAAAGCTGCTGGGCATCTTTGCGCCCGAAATACGCATTATCAGCACAAGATAGCCAAAAAAGTTTCATAATCACTTGTAGCACTCCACCAAAATGGCTAGGGCGGGCAAATCCCTCAAGCACGCAAGCAAGAGATTTTGGTGGGTTTATGCTTGCTTCATCATCGCTTTGATACATATCGCTAGCTTGTGGGAGAAACACAGCACTTGCTCCTAGCTCCTCACACCTAGCTATATCTGCTTCAATCGTGCGTGGGTAGGTGGCTAAGTCCTCGCTTGGTGAGAATTGAGCGGGGTTTACAAATATTGATACGATTGTGTGGGAATTTTGCTTGATACTTGTGGATATGAGCGAGGAGTGTCCAGCGTGGAGTGCACCCATAGTGGGGACTAAGCCTAGAGTGGATTTTTTGTTGCCTTTTTTATCGGTGCTTTTTGTGGATTTTGCATTTTCTCTAGCTTTTATGCAGTATGCTTGGAGTTCTTTTGGGGTTTTTAGAAGTGTGATTTTGCTCATTTATGTTTGCCTTAGTTTATGGGATTTTAGATTTTGGCTTAGAGATTTTGCATTTGCAAAAGTATGTCTTGCAGGGCTTTTTGTGGTGAGTGGGACTGATAGATAGGACGACCTATGACTATGAAATCCGCTCCTGCGCTATGTGCTTCTTGCAAGCTAGCTACTCGTCTTTGGTCATCTTTATTTGGGTTATTTTTGTTTGACTCATTTTGGTTTATTTGTGGGCGTATGGCGGGAGTTAGGGTAAGTAGCTGCGGGTGGGATTGCTTGATAAGTGCGCACTCTTGCACAGAGCAAACCATACCGTCTATGCGAGATTTTGCACAAGAATCGCTAAATTCCCTCACAGCTTGTGCTATGCTAGTGTGATACACTTCACTAAATTCTACTTCACTAAAGCTCGTAAGTGCGCTAACTGCCATTATGAGAGGTTTTGTAGAATCTAGCTTGTCTAGCCTTGCCATTATTTCTTGCATAGCTCTTTTGCCAGCACTTGCGTGGATTGTCAGCATATCTATGCCGATTTTTGCGCACTCATTGATAGCATCTGCCATTGTGTTTGGAATGTCATAAATTTTTAAATCCAAAAATATAGGCAAATCACATACTTTTTTTATCGCTTCTATGCCATTTATGCCATCACGCACAAACGCCCTAAGTCCTACTTTTAGCCAGATTTTGCTTTCTTTTGGTGTTTTTGGTGTGCTAAGCCTAAAATCGCTTTTTAAGTCGCTTATGCAATCTAGCGATTTTATAAGCGATAGATTTTGCTCTAAAGTATCTAAATCTAGCGCGATTACAAGATTCATCTTAACTCTTTTTGCGAGTGTATATAAGCGCGTAGATGAGCGCGACAACGATGACAAATCCTAGCGTGCCAAATGCGATATAGCGCAAATTTTGCTTTATGCTTGCAAACTCGCTAAGAGAGGCTTTTGAGGCAAAAATATCTACAATGTTGCTAATGCTTAAATCATCTCCAAACCACACCCCCACATAATACCCAAACACTGCCAAAATGCTTATCCAAATAGTCGCACCCAAAGTTGTATAAAAGCTAAATTTGATGATATTCATTCGCGCAAGTCCAGCAGGTAGGGAAATGTATTGTCTAACACCCATAATGAGCCTGCCCAAAAATGTGCTAATCTCGCCGTGCTTTTGAAAAAAGCTATCCATTTTATCCATCGTTTTTGGGGTGAAAAAGAAATATTTGCCATACTTTAGGAGAAATCCTCTGCCAAAATAAAGTGCCAAATAGTAGTTAAAAAGCGCACCTGCCAAGCTCCCGCCAGCTCCTGCTAAAAGTGCTAGATACATATTCATCTCTCCACGATAGACAAGGTAGCCCGCAGGAATCATCGCCACTTCAGAGGGAAAAGGAAAAAAGCTAGATTCTAAAAACATCATAATAAAAATCCCTGCGTAACCAAAAGAGCCTACCGCATCGACAATAGTGTGGATAATGTGATTCATTTTGTGCCTTTATTTTGTTGTGTTTTTGGGGTTATTTTGGCGTGCCTATTTGCCACAAAATCCATTTATTGCTTCATTGTGTAGCACGGGGCTAAACTCGATGATATTGTATGTGGCTGCGTTTTTTAGATTGTATGGGTCGTTTTTGGTAAATTCTTGCACGGATTCTAGGCTAGGAAATCTCCCAATGATGATTCCGCCTGTTTTTGGATTGCGCGGTCCAGAGGCAAGCAAAAATCCTTGCTCATAGCCTTTTGCTAGATATGCTCTATGCTCCCCCACGATAGAGTCTATCACTTCTAAACTAGCGGTGTAGTTCACTTCTATGATAAAAAGATTTGCCATTTTGCACTCCTTAAGATTTGCGCGTTTTGGATTTTGTCTGTTTGTCTGTGATAAATCATCGATAAAATCATCACAAAAAGCATAATGGTAGCAAAAAATGACAAAAATTGCCTAAATCTTGCGGTGCAAAACCACATAAAAATCTATGCAAAATAAAAAGCGTGAAAATGCTATTTTGACTGAAGTGCTTGCAAAATTTTGCGCAAAAAATTGTGCTAAGCATATCGCTAAATATTACTAACTCAAAGTGATGCAAAAGTAAAACAAGCAACATACGCAATAAAGAGCCAAAAAATATCTAAATGATTTTGCGCAAAAAAGCCTAAAATTTCAAAAAATCTAGCTGATTTTCATAAAAATCATAGAAAATTTATAAAAAAATTGTAACTTTTAAAAATTGATTAACTTTTTATAGGCTACAATTCTAATTGATAATTTTTATTGATTATCAAATCTTAATCTAAAAAAGGAGTAACTATGTTAGTTACAAGAAAAGCACCTGATTTCAATGCACCAGCGGTGCTAGCAAACAATCAAATCGTAGAAAGCTTCGAGCTTAGCAAAAATCTAGGCAAAAATGGCGCGGTAGTGTTCTTTTGGCCAAAAGATTTTACTTTTGTATGTCCTAGTGAGATTTTGGCTATGGACCACCGCGTGAAAGATTTTGCCGAAAAGGGATTTAATGTCATCGGAGTGTCTATTGACTCTGATGTCGTGCATTTCGCGTGGAAAAACACACCCGTAGACCAAGGTGGCATCGGCAATGTCAGCTTCCCTATGGTATCTGACATCACTAAGCAAATTTCTCGCGACTATGATGTCCTAGTAAACGGAGCGGTGGCACTTCGCGGCAGCTTCCTAATCGACAAAGACCAAATCATTCGCCACGCGGTTATCAATGATTTGCCACTTGGACGAAATATGGACGAAATGCTACGAATGGCTGATGCGCTATTATTTGTCCAAGAGCACGGAGAAGTGTGCCCAGCAGGCTGGCAAAAAGGGCAAGCAGGTATGAAGCCCACAGCTGATGGCGTAAAAGATTACCTAAAAAACAACGCTAGCAAGCTATAAAATTTGCCTGCATTTTGCAATCTTTAGGGGGGCGACTTACACACGCCCCTTAGAGATTGTGCTTACACCTTTTGGCACTTTGTCAAGTGGAGGTGGGGTTCATAAAGTGGGATTTATAAAAACTTAAAACAACACAAAAACTAGAGACTTCAAATATAAAAACTCTACTTGTTTCTTTCGCTCATTTCAAATCCTCAAAATCTACAAAAACACAAAATCTACTTCAAAAATCCTTGATAAACTTTTATTTGTTTGTGCTTCCTTTCTATGCAAAAATGTGCAAAAATTGTGTGCTAAAGTTGCGCACTTTACGCGATATTTTATGTTTTTAATGTTTTTTTAAGTTTAGAAATAGTTTAATTTCTATTTAAAATACATTTGCATACATAAATTTTGCAAAAATGTCGTTCGCTGTCGTTCTCGGTGCAGAATCAACCAAGAATCAACTTAGGAGAATCACAATGCCAACAACACAAAAAACACAAAAGCAGAAATTTTTGCAACTAAGCGTGGTGGCTACTTTGGCACTATCAAGTCAGAGTTTGCAAGCAGCTGATGACCTCACTTTCTCAAGGGCTATGCTTCAAAATGTCGCCCTTACTCATCTACGAAATAGTGTCATAGCTGATAGTATTTTGGACTCTATGACGAGGAAAAGCTTTCACTCCAACTATGGGCAAAAAACTGCTGTGGGAGAGCTAAAAGAAGCAGAAGAAACCATAAGAAACAGAGATTATGACTATGAAGCCATAGAGATATATGTCGCAGGCAAAGTCGCCAAAGAAAAAGCCCAAATAGCCAAACTAGAGGAAAAAGTCCAAGCACTAACCGAGCAACACAACGCACTTCAAGAAAAAGCCACCCAAGCAGCCATAGAGGAAGAAAAAGCCAAACAAAAAGTCGCACTCATAGAAAAAGCAAAAGTCATAGCCGAGCAAAAAGCAAAATCCGCCCTCCAAGTCAAAATCCAAGCCCATCAGCGCGAAAAAGCACGGCTAGCACGAGAAGAGTCTCTAGCCAAAAGCAAAGCCCAAGCCAAAATCCAAGCCCAAGAAAGAGAGCAAATCGCTACTAGAAATAGACAGAGAGATACCCAGCTAAATGAGCAAGTAGCACAAGCCAAGCAACTCCAAGCCAAAATCGCTCAAGCCAAGCAGACAAAAGCAAATCTTGCTAGGACACTAGAGCAAGAAAGAGCGCGGATAGATTCTCAAGTGCGCCAGCTACAAAAAGAGTATGAAGAAGACACACAAATCAAAAATCCAACTTCTATGCAAAAAAGCAGGCAAAAAGAGCGACAAAGAGAGATAGCAAATCTAAACACCAAGCTAAAAGACTTGAGTGCCAAAACAAAGCAAGATAGCCAATCCCAAGACATAATCATAACTAACAATGAAAGAGAGCTAGCAAAGGTAGATGCCTCCCAAAAAGAGATAAAATCAGCTTGTGAGCGCGACATAGCAAGCATAAAAGAGCAAAACAAACAAGAGTATCAAGCCCAGCTAAAAGAAATCGCTAAGCAATACTACCTAGAGCCACTTGATACCAAAGCCGAGCTAGAATCCCTCCGTCAAGAGCACACGCAAATAGAGGTCGCCAAAGCTCAAAATACAGAGATAAAGCTACCTCAAGCTAGCATATCTGCTATCCAAACACGGATAAAAGCTCTCTATCAGCAGCCAAATCAAGGCAAAAACCCCGAGATAGCACAAACCAAAAATCAAATCGCTGAAGCACAAAAAAAGCTCGAAGAAAAAGCAGCCTACTTCACTGCCCAAGCTAAGCTAGAGCAAGATAGACAAAAGCAATTAGAGCTAGACTCTGTGCGGGTGGATTTGAGTGAGGTAAACAAAATACGGCTAAAGGGCGTGGATTTGGATAAGCAGGATTGGACAAATCAGCAGATTTTGGACGCGCTTGATAGGATATTTATCCCTTATTATGGGGATAAAAAACAGCACTTTTTCCTAGTCCCTTATGCACTACATAGCTACCTAAACGAAAAAAGTAGCATAAAAGGAGATGATATAGGTGGGGGAGTCTTGCTAGGAATCGAGCGCAATCTAGGACCTCTAGCAGGTAGAATCGGTGGGTATGTGGGCTATGAGTTTGGCTACCTAAATACCACTGTGGAGGGTGGCGTTAGCAATGTCGATACAAGTATATACAATCACGGCGTAAATGGTGGTTTGACTTATTTCAAGCCATTTGCCACGAGCGGGACAAATGAGTGGTTTTTCAAAACAAGTTTGCGTGGAGGAGGGAGATTTATGACTTACAATAATGTCAATATCTATGGAAATACAACCACAACTCTAGGCAGCGCAAAACCTGATATGATAAAAGCGTGGAATGTAGGTATTGATATGCGAGCGGGCAAGAAATTTTACTCTGTGAAGCGAAACTCGTATTTTTCCCCAGAATTTGGCATAAGCTATGATATGCTCCAAACGCTGAAGTGGGATTCTGTGAGTGTGAATGGAAATAAAGAATCTATAAAAGAGCATTCTTTTCACTTGCCTCAAGCAAGAGTGCAGATACACTATCAAAAGGCGTTTAGAAATACATTTAAATTCTCCGCGACACTTGGTGGCGTGTATAACATACTAAACACACCTAGCGTGTCCTACTACATAGATTCTAACTCTACGACAACTCCAACTAGCAAAGGAGTTGATTTGCCTGCGGTTTATGGCGTGGCGGATTTGAATGCTCACTGGGCACTAAAGAGCAACACAGAGATTACATTTGGCTACACGGGCGCGTATTTTAGCACGGCAGTATCTAGCGCGGTTTTCCTAAAAATCGCTAAGTGGTTTTAGGTGGCACTCTTTTAGATAGATTTAATGGATTTTGCTTGAATTGACTTTAGTAAGTCTTTAGGCTTTGTTTGTGCGGAGCAAAATATAGCTTGTTTTTTCGCTAGATTTGTTTAAGTGATTTTTAGTGGCACTTACACTATGTAGCTATATTTCTATGTTTATAGTATATTTCTGTGGGTTTTAGGATTCCAAAATCTGCTTTAGCAAATCTATGCTTTGGGCTATGGCTAGATTTTCTTCTTGCCTAGTTAAGTTAGATTTTGGGGATTTTAGAAATACATAGCGATTATCCTTTGTGCTCCATTTTTTGCTTTCACTTCTCTCATATAGCCCGATAGTGCTTATCCCTAGATTGCTACTTAGGTGGATAATCCCCGTAGAGGGCGAAATCACTACCCTGCATCGGCAAATCATTTCGGCTAGATTTAGCAAGTCATCGTTGTTTTTAAACACAAGCACGGAGCTATACAAATCACCTTGCTTCTCTAGCTGTGTGATAAACTCGCTATGCACTTTGGGGTAGGTGATGACAAGGGGGAGTAATCTTGTAGGGCATTGCTTTGTGGGGTGCGCTTGTGTGGGAGCTGTATCTTGGTGGCTAGTTTTGTGGTTTGTATTTGTGTGATTTTGGCTAGATTTTGTCATTTCTAGCGCGTTTGTCTTTTGACTTTTGTAGCTGCCCCCCCCCCATTTAGGATTTAGCATAGTGATAGCTCTCATAAGGCGAAAATACCCATCTAGTGATAGCGTGTGCCCACACATAATGCTAAAAGGATTTACTAAAATCAGCGCGAGATTTTCGCTGGTGTCGATACTGCTACCGATACTGTGGCGCAAAAACTCATCGACAAATTCTTTGTTTTCTTGCGTAGTTTTTACTCTAGCCTTGTCAAAATCTATATCCTTTATGCGCTCATCATAGGATTTTTTATCCATAGCTCGCACCATTTTTAGACAATGCGCCCTTATGCCGACTTTTTGCAAAAGTAGATTTCGCATAGGCACTAAGCGGATATGTCTATATCTAGGAAGTAGTGGCAAAAGCACATTTGCGCCCTTGCAAGCGATGATGATTTTGCTAGCATTTAGTCGAGGTAGGAGAGGAAAGATATGTGAGTAAAATTTGGTGATTATTATGCAGTCGTAAGTGTATTTGTTGATTTTGGGGAGGGACTCTTCTGGTAGGTAGCCCTCTAGTGAGTGATACTCATCGACAAAATCCACCTGACTTACAAGACGCTCCATAGCCCCACCCACGCCAAAAAGCACCACTTTGGCGTTGGGGTGGATTTGCTTTAGCGCGTAGATTGCCTCCATTGCGATGACATTATCGCCAAGTCCATATCCATATAGATGCACAAATCCCACAACCATTTTGCCTGCTACTGCGCTTTTGGATTTCATAGATTTTGTGTTTTTGGCTTTGTGATAGTGTGTGCTTTGTGTTGCTTGCTTTGTGCTGTGCTTTATTTTTTATCTTGGGTAGAATCTTGCATAGGTTTTTTACTTTGCATAGAATCCACAAAGAGATATTTATGCTCTTGGGGGAGTGCCTCAAATACCGCTTCTGCTAGCTCTTGGATTTCCCATAGTGCGTAGTGAGAGCTGCGAAGCTCTAGGAAATTTTGCAAACTCCTTGCATTGACACTCCACGCTAGCTCTGTGAGGTAGGATTCTGGCATAGCAAACTTAGCAAAATCCATTTTCATATCTGGCTGGTTTAGTAGATTTTGGAGAGCTTTTAGCGCGTTTAGGCTAGCGTTGTCTACTAGCTCATTGCCTGTGAGTTTGATAAATCTGCTTGCGCTCTCAAGTGAGCTAATATCGGCTTTGCGGAGTTCTTTTAGGGTGTAGCGAGAAGACTTGACACTATAAGAGGCGATTCGATGCCTTGCTAACTCTTGCAAGCACGCCCTTGAAATGCCTTTTATGTAGAAGTTGTAGTAGAGGTGCTCTAGGGTGGATTTGTGCTTATTGATATTGCCTACGCGGTAGATGAGGGATTTGTCTGCCTCACCACCGTCATCGCTTTTATCAAAGCTCTGCCAACACGCTCTGATAGCGTTTGAGCATATAGGAAGTGGTGTGTAATGTAGCAACTTTACCTGCACAGACATCGCCAACCCTTGCCTAACTTTTGCCTATATTTTTGGACTTTGCGCTAGTCTCTTAGCTGTGTGCCTAGCTGTGCCAAGACTATCCATAGTTATGTGCGTTGGATTTGCGCTAGGATTTGGCTGACTGCTTAGCACTATTGCTTTCTAGCGTTTGCTTCATTTACGCGGATAGTCCTGCCACCGAAATTTGTATTATCAAGTGCACTCATCGCAGCTTGTGCCTCTGCATCGTCCATTTCTACAAACCCAAATCCCTTTGGTCTGCCACTTTCTCTATCGTTTATAAGCTTCACGCTATGGACTTTGCCATACTGCGAAAATAGCTCGTTCATTTCCTCGTTTGTCGTAGAATAGGGGAGATTTCCCACATAAATGCTTTTCATCACAATGCTCCAAAAGTAAGATTCCAATGCCTCATTAAAATCCCAAGTGAAAACGCAAAATTACAGAATCTTAAAAATGCAGAATCTAAATTTTGGAAATCGCCTCTTAAGCCCTTAATGCAACATTAACGCTTGTAATCGTAGGCTTTTTGTGCTTAAAGTTTGCTAAAACACGCGGGATTTTGCGTAAAGTTTAGTCATTTTCACAAAAACCTAAATTCTTGTGAAAAAAAATCATAGAATCTAGAATTTATTGCTAAACTAAAACTATGCTACAATTAAAGTATCACAAATATCAAAGGAGCGAAAAATGAAAGTTTTTAAGCTCATCATTTCACTATTATGTGCTTGCTTATTTGTCATCGGGTGTGCGAAAAAAACCGCGCCAAGCATTGATAACACAACTTCCCATAGCCCAAAACCTCGTCCCACGCCACAAAACGCACCCACCTTGCAAAGTGCGCCTACTCTGCAAAGTGCGCCCACTCTGCAAAGTGCGCCCACTCTACAAAGTCCATTGCAAGGCATACAAAAAAGCGTAATAATTGCCAAAAATGGCGATACCATTGATGGCAATGGATATGCAAATACCTTGTATCATATCATTATCTTTGATAATACCGTGCTTATGGGCGGGATTTTTGATGATAAGCAAGGCATATATAAAAGCCCCGATAGAGAGATTAGCTACACGCTTACGGGCGACACGCTAACAATCAAAGATATTGCCCAAAATACGCAATTTACAATCATCAATTTTAGTCAAGGCGATTTTAATATTTATCTTAGCAACAATCCTACAAAAGAAGTCGCAATCGTGCTAAATACAAATAAATCAATGAGTGCGTATATCAACGCGCTAAAAGACATTGCGCCATTTGTGGGAAATCACATTTTGGGCGAGCGGGAAAAGCAATTTGCCAAAATTTCGCTTGAGACTTTTACCTACATTCGTTTAAGTGATTTAGGCACTTTTTATGATGCGGAGGACTTTGCGGACGCCATAAATAATGTGAATGTAAATAGATTAGCCTCTTCGGATAATATGGTAAATTTGGGCTTAATTATGGGAATGCGCAATTTCACTAATGCAAATGGGCTAAAAAAGGAAGTTTTCCTCATCACAAATGGCGCGTCCGATGACCCACAGAATCTAGAAAGAGTGCTGTTTAGCGCAAAAAATCTAAAAGCACAGCTTGATAGCCGCGATAAAGACAATCTATTAAAGATTCACATTTTTGCAATTAAGCCATTTAACTCGCGCAAATCCGCTAGTGAAAATATAAGGCTTTTGAAAAACCTCGCAAATGCCACAGGTGGCACATATAACGAGATAGAAAATGTGGTTGAGCTAAAGGAAAAAGTGTTGCTTTTTAGCAATGATGGCAAAGCGTTTGATAAAAAAGAAATAGGCAATGAGATTCGCATAATAGAAACGCAAAAGCTAGATGACCCTGATAAATAGTGTGGATTTTGCAAAGTGGTAAGTGAATCTAAAATAGCTCGCTATGTGAGCCGATAGCAAGGCAAGTGAGGATAAAACGCACCCCTCTTTTTTGTAGATTAAAAGCAAATCTGGCTTTATGTGGCATTCTCTAAATCCCTCGTATTGTCCTGTTAGCTTGTGGTCTTTGTGCTTTGGCTCTAGGGATTCATCGTTTAAAAGTTTATTGATAATAGCCTTTGCGCTTTGCTTATCATTTTGATTTAGCTTTTTATATTGCCTTTTGAATCGTGAGGTAGGTTTGAATATATACATTAAGCATTTGCTCCAAATACTTCTCTTTCAAATTCCTCAAAACTCTTGTAACTTTTAAGCGAATCTTTTTCTCTCTCATATTCTCTTATGGCTTTGTCTATGCCTTTTTCACGGCTTATCTTCACTTTTGCTTTGGCTAGTTTGGCGATACTTTTGATGATTTTTGCCAAATCTTTGTCGGCATTTTCTATGGTGATAGTCATTTGCTTATCCTTATGAAAGTAAAATTTCGCGCATTATAGCATAGATTTGCGCGGTTTGGATACTTCACGCTATTGCGCTTAAGTTTTTGCAAAAACCATAGAACCCACACGCTAAAAGAAAATCTACAAATCAAAAAACATTACATCACAATAGCTACTGATATGCCCTGCTTCTGTGTGTTATGTTGATAGCATAAATAATCAACTCACTATCAATGATTTCGCATATTATGCGATAATCTCCCACGCGATACCGCCAGAATCCAGAGAGATTCCCCGCTAGTGCCTTTCCCCTTTTCCGTGGATTTTCTAGCTTTTGTAATTCTTGTGTGTAGTCTTTTATACGCTTTTGAATCGCGCTATCTAGTTTTTTGAATTGCTTTTGCGCGTTTTTGGAGTAGAGAAAGCGCATTAGATTCCTAGCTGTTTATAAAACTCACTAGCTTCTATGCCATTATCGCCCTTTAGCCTATCCTCGCGCCCTTTTATCGCTATGGCTAAGTCCTCTAAATCCTCCAAATAAGCCTCCAAAGCCTCTTGCATAAGTTTTTCTTTTGAAATTTCTTGCTCTTTAGCGAAGCGATTATACGCATCTTGCAGTTTCTGTGGCAAGTCCAAAACCACGCTCATTTGCTACTCCTTTTGGTTAGATTTGTGTGTATTGTAGCATAAATTTGTTTTAGTTAAAGTTTGTGCTTTGGCTTTGTGTAGTAGTGTATGTGCTTAAAGTTTGCTAAAACACGCGTGATTTTGCGTAAAGTTTAGTCATTTCCTAAGCAAAAATTTCTTATAATGCGCTTTTGTGATGACTGTGATGGCAATGTGGTAGCAATCACAAAACATATAGAGATTATTAAGGTGATGAAATTGTCCGCTTTTATAAAAACCATAGACACTTACACGCTAAAAGAAAATCTGCAGGATTTTTGTATCATAGATATTCGTGGAAAACAGGCGTTTTTAAGCGCACATTTGCGCGATTCGCATAATTTCCAAAGCAAAGATGAAATCATAGATTTTCTGCGCTCACAAGCACAAGCTACAAATCAAAAGCCCATTTTGTTTGTATGCTTTAGTAGTATAAAGGCTAGGGCTATGTGTGAGGGCGTGGCAAAAGATAAGGCATTTTTGGCACATTATGGCTTTGATAGAGTGTATTATTTAGATTGTGGGATTATGGAGGCGTTTGAGAGTGGGTTAGAAGTGTGTGAAGGGAGTGATGATACGCAAGATTTTGGCGAAAAGCAAGAATCAAATCCGCTAATCTCTCAAACTATCCAAAATATAAAACAAAAATACCTAGCTAGTAAAAAGGCGTGGGTGGTTACTTTTAGTGGTGGTAAAGATTCTACTTGCGTGTTGCAGCTCGTGTATGAGATGCTTTGCTCTTTGCCACCGCATTTGCGCCGTCCTACCTTTGCTATCGCGTCAAACACACTTGTGGAAGCCCCGCATATTGATAGGTTTTTGCATAGCGTGATTGATTCTATCAATTCTCACTCAAAGGCGCACAGTATCCCCTTTGAAGTGATTTTAGTCGCCCCAAGTCTTAAAGATGATTTTTGGGTAAATCTCATCGGCAAGGGTTATCCAAGCCCTACGCGCACATTTCGCTGGTGCACAGAGAGGCTAAAAATCAACCCCGCAAAAGCAGAGGTAGCAAAAATCACGCGCAAATATGGCTCGTGTATCTTGCTACTAGGCTCACGCAAAAGCGAATCAAGCAATCGCAAAAAGTCCATACAAAAGCGAATCTTAAACGAGGAGGGCTACTCTCAACACCACGATTTCCCAGATACGCTGACATTCTCGCCCATTACTGAATGGGATACAGACACGGTGTGGGGCTACTTGCTCTCACATAAGCCTTTGTGGGACAAAGACCATAGTGAGCTTTTCTCACTTTATTCTAAAGCAAGTGGTGATGAATGTCAGTTTATCACGGATTTGGCTCAAAGTAGCTGTGGCGGTTCGCGCTTTGGGTGCTGGGTTTGCACGGTGGTAAATGAAGATAAATCAATGCAGGGCTTTATAGGAGCGGGGGAGGCAAATCTAAAGCCACTTAATGATTTTCGCAACTACATAAAAGAATTACGCGAAGATTCTAGAGCGAGGGCGGATTATAAGCGAGATGGACGCGCAGTGTATAAGGTGGGAGGGCTTGGACCATTTTTGAGTAAAATTCGTGCTATAATGCTTGAAAGACTTTTGGAGGCTGAAAGAGCGTTTAGACAAAGCGGTGGTGAGTTGCTTATCACAGATGAACAGATTTTGGCGATTCAAGCGCAATGGGATAAAGATTTTGATTTGGATAAAACAGCGATAAAAATAGCCCAAAAATTTGGGCGGTTAAAGGAGCAAAAAATGGAAAAACATACCGTGTTGCATAGAGAGATTTTAGATGAGGTGCAAGAAGTAATGAGCCAAAAGCACGGCGAGAGTGTGCTAGATTCTAGAAGTATAGAAAGTCTTATAACACAATCAATGAGTATATGCAATAATGCTGGCTCTCGTGGCAGGCATAGCGCACCAGCGCAGATAAAAGCCCAAATCGAAAAACTCATCAGTGATAAAACTTCCAAAGAGCAAACACAGCAAGAGGAGGCGTAGCAATGTTTATTAGCAAAATAACGATATGCAATCTTTTTGCTTACTATGGCGAAGTAATCGTAGAATTTAAAAAACAAGAGGGTAAAAATATTTATTGTATCTATGGCAATAATGGTTTTGGCAAGACGAGTTTTATCAGGTGTGCGAAACTGCTATTTTTGGGCACAGGTGGAGAGAGTGAAAATATCCCAGATACCATAAAGCGATTTGCACCAAAAGCAAATGATTTAAAACAATTTATAAGAGGTAATGCAAATTGGAGTGGAATCCTTAATAAAAACGCATTGCAAAATGCGGGGGGGGGGGGGGGGGTAGAAAATAAAGAATTTTTCGTGCGCTTTGATGGGCATATAGATGATAGTAAGATTAGCATACAAAGAACTTATGAAATTACACAATCAAGCATTAAAGAGAGCTTGTTTTTAGAGATTGATACAGAGAAATTCTGTGATTATGAAGCACAGCATAGGCTAAATAATATTTTGCCTGAAAATTTTGTGGAATTTTTCTTTTTTGACGGTGAGGAAATCGAAAAAATCGGCGATAATTTGCGCACAAAATTACGCGAAAAGATTGTGGATATTTTGCAGATTAAGCCACTTGAGATTATCATAAAGCAAGCACAATTATTGCGAGATGACCTCCTAAAAAGTCAAACAGAAAATAGCAAACAAAAAAACGAAATAGAAGTCAAAAAATCACAACAAGACACAAAAGAAAAAGAAATAAATGCAAAAAACGAAGCCATAAGCAATACCCAAAGGCTTTTAGATGATAAAAGAGAGCGTGTGAAAGTCTTGCAACGCAAACGCGATAAACTCATCGCTGATAGTAGTGCAGAGCTAAATGAGCTAACGCGAGAAAAAGATGATATAGAACAAAACCTACACCAACAAAAGCAAAATCTTAGCGAGAGTATGAAATCCATAGTTTTTGCAAGTAATGCTAGCTTAATGCAAAGGCTTAAAGACGAGCTAGAAAAAGTAGAGCATAGCACCCAAAAAAGCGATATAGAGGCACTAAGCCGACTTATCCCAGATATGACACTCTTAAGCAATCAAAAGATAGACACACTGCATTATGAGCAAAGCACAAAGGCTGAATTGCAAGAATTTTTTAGCACACTTTTGCAAGAAATGCCACACAATCTAGAATTTAGACTTGCTAAAGAATATTCTAAAATCCCTTTGCAGCTCATAGGAGAAATTAGAGAAAGTATTGTAAGGACAGAATCTAGCACAGCATTGCGAGATATTGAAGCGATAAAAAAACTAAAACGCGAGCTTGTAGCAGTAAAAGAGCGCATTAGCGAGCTAACTACTGATGAGTATGTAAGAAAGGAAAAAGAAGAGATAGATGAGGAGCTAGCAAAATGCGAGGAGGAAATCAAAAACTACCAAGCAGAGCTAGAAAATTTTAAACGCGAGCTAACCGAACTAAAGATAGAATTAGAAAATCTAACAAAAGAGCTTAATAGCTTGGAGCAACGCATTGATATTGAGCGCATAAAGAATAAACTACACTTGCTTGATGTGCTAAAAGAGAGTATTGAAGCATATAGAGAAAAACTCGTTTCTGCATTGCGGATAGAACTGCACGATATGATTTTGGATAAATACAAACGCACTATCACAGATGATAATATCGCGGAGTTAGAGATTGATGAAAATTTTGAGATAAAGCTCAAGGATAAATATGGCGAGCCAATCACGGTAGAATCTCAAAGTGCTGGGCAAAAGCAGGTTTTGGCGATTTGTATTTTTGGTGCTTTAAGCGAGCTATCAAAATCTCAAATACCATTTATTTTGGATACGCCTCTAAGCAGGATTGATTCAAAAAATCGTGCAAATATCATAAAGCATTATTATTCTAAAGCGGACAATCAAGTGATTATATTGCCCCTAGACACAGAAATGGGCGCAAAAGAATATGAGTTTGTCAAGCCAAATTTGGCAGGGATATACAAGATAGAAAATGATGATGACAGAAGCCACGCTAGCATAAAAGAAGTGCAAGATATTAAAGAGATTTTATAAAGTGATTTTAGCAAAAGGAGTGCAAAATGGCAGATTTTCATACCACTAGCAATGAGGAGCTTTGTATTGATAGACTACGCAAAGACGGATTTGGATATAAGCAGCCAGATTTTAGTGATAGTGATTTCCCTAAATATCTTGTGCTACGAGTGGCTTTGGCTAGAGCATTGCAATCTAGCAAAATCGCTCTAGATTCTCCACAATGGGATAGCAAAAGACTAAGCGGGGATAAAGGTAAAGAATATCATTTAGAGCAGCTAACAGGAAAGGGCAAAGGAAAACAAGAGGGTAAGCAAGAGGACTTTGATATGCTTATTCGCTCACTACTTTATATCCAGCATAAAGAGGAGCTAGAGAGGGACAATATTGATATTTTTAGCAGTGATAAAGAATACACAGAGATTTTATCCAAATACATAAAGCGGGGGCTGTATGAAATATATCATTCTTGGAAAAACAATGATTGCATATATCAGTGGTGTTTGGATAATTTGGCATTGCAAGCTATGCAAACTCACATAAAGAAAGAGAGCGAAAATGTGCCAAGTGCTGATAATGCTTATTTTGAACGATTGCAAAAATACTTTAGAGGGTTTGCCATAAACATACAGCTTATCAATGAGGAGGATTCATATCGTCATCATATTTGCAAAATCGAGCTTACAGACCCTAGTAAAATCCAACATTTTGAGAGCAAATCAAAATACCTTGATAAAGAGCTAGGACAAACGGTGCTTGTAGAAGCAGTAGAGCAAATGTCAAGAACATACAATATCCAAATCGCAAAGCCACAGGAGCAATGGC
Source organism: Helicobacter macacae MIT 99-5501 (assembly GCF_000507845.1). Classification (NCBI taxonomy): domain Bacteria; kingdom Pseudomonadati; phylum Campylobacterota; class Epsilonproteobacteria; order Campylobacterales; family Helicobacteraceae; genus Helicobacter; species Helicobacter macacae. The sequence goes on from NZ_KI669454.1 coordinate 221,636, forward strand.
AAAATTTAGGCTTGCAAGAATTTAGGGCTGGATTAGCCGAGCTAAAAAGACACGATTTTAAGCTAGGGATTTATGCGGGAAATGATATTGATAAAGAAATGCTTTGCTTTGACTTAGCGCAAGCCCCGCATTGCTTTGTGGCTGGGGCAACAAATAGTGGCAAAACAAGATTTATCCAAACGATGATAGTGTGTTTACTGCAAAATCCCAATGTTGAAATTGCTGTGATTGACCCAAAGCAAGGGATTGACTTTAGGATTTTTATGCCTAAAATTAGATTTATTACAGATTTGGAGGAAGTGCGTGATTACTTTGATGAAAAAATAGCAGAAATGGAATCCCGTTTTGCTCAAATGAGCGAGGCTCAAAGTGATGATATACTCAAACTAGGCTTGCGCTATGAAGTCATTATCATCGATGAGCTAAAAGACTTAATCGACCAAGAAAAGAAAAAAGAATTAAGCACGCCATTAGGGAGATTGGCACAAAAAGCAAGGCAAGCTGGGATTCATCTCATACTAGGCACACAAAGACCAGATTCTGCTAGCTTTAGTGGCATTTTACGAAGCAATATCCCAAGTCGCATAGCTCTAAAGGTGCAAAAATCCACAGAATCAAAAATTATCCTTGATGAGGTGGGGGCAGAAAAACTGCTAGGCAAAGGCGATATGCTAGTAAAAATGGCTAATATGTCAAAGCCAAAACATATCTTTAGCACTCTTTTGCAACCTGATGATATAAAAAGCCTAATCTAGCAAGCTTGGCACACAAAATCTAAAATAAACTACTAAAATAGGCAATAGTGGCGTTTATATTTTGGATTTAAGATTTTGCGTTGATATTAGTTAATTTTTAGGCAAAATTTCTTATAATGCGCTTTGTGATAAGAATCCAAACTATCACAAAATCACAACAACTAAAGGAGAAAATATGTTTGAACTACGAACGCTACCTTATCAAAAAGACGCTTTTGGGGACTTCCTAAGCCCTATCACTTTTGATTTTCACTATGGCAAACATCATCAAACCTACATAAACAACCTTAATAATCTCATTAAGGGCGGTGAGTTTGAGAATGCCGAGCTGTATGACATTATCAAAAAGTCAAGTGGTGGTGTGTTTAACAACGCTGCGCAGGTGTATAACCACGATTTTTATTGGGACTGCATCACGCCAAAAGGCGATACAAGTGCGATTAGCGCGGAGCTAAAGGCGGCTTTAGATTCTGAATTTGGCGGAATCGATGGGTTTAAAGAGAAGTTTTTGAGCGCGGCGACTACGCTGTTTGGCTCTGGGTGGTGCTGGCTCGTGCTAAATGGCAACAAGCTAGAAATCGTGCAAACAAGCAACGCACAAACACCAATAAGCGAGGACAAAATCCCGCTACTTGTCGTAGATGTGTGGGAGCACGCCTACTATATAGACCACAAAAACGCGCGCCCTGCGTATTTGGAAAAATACTTCGCGCATATAAATTGGGCGTTTGCCTCTAAGGCGTATGAATGGGCGCAAAAAGAGGGTGCAAGCTCGGTGCGGTTTTATATAAACGAACTGCATAAGAAGTAGGGTGCTTTGGCACAAAAACGCGGGGAAAAACGCGTGAAATACTGAACGCGGGAAGTAGCTCGACAACGCGACAAATACGCGTAAGAAACGCGGAAATACTTAAAAATACGCGGGGAATACTGAACGCTGGAAATAAGGCGGGAGATACACTAAATATACGCGTGAGAAAGGACACAATAGCGCGTTTGTGAAATAAATGCGCTATTGTGTGTGAGTAAATGCGCGTTTGGCACACATTTGGTGTTTATCACGCCTTAAGCGTGCTTTTGGTTGATAGAGCCTGCTTACTTGTTTTGATTGGCAGGCTTAAGTTTGAGAGGAGTGGATATGGTATTTTGCTTTATCCAAACACTTCACATTCCTCTCAAATTTACTTAATTAGCATATATTCAAATACGCAAAAATATCACACAAAATCTTTAGAATCAAATTTCACAAACTCACTCAAAAATCATCAAAAGGCTAAAAAAATGCACCAACAAAAGCAATCACACCAACAAAATAAGCAAAATCAATCAAACAATCTCACAAACAATACTACTTCAAACGACACAAATATCACAGCAAATGTAGCCCAAAATCCACAAAATCATAGCACAACTATTTCTGCTCCCCCCCCCCCCCAATAGAAAATACCTTTTTAGCCTAGATTATACCTTAAGCATTTTTGCACTTTACTTCATAAGCCTAGCTGTTTTTGGGATTTCTAGACTGTGTATGCAGCTGTCTTTTGTGAGTGCGGAGGTGGGATTAAGTGATAAGCTAAACCTCTACAAATATGGATTTCTCTATGATACACGCGTGATTTGCATAGCACTTTTTGTGTATCTAGCACTTGTATATGTGCTAAAGCCGCTTAAGCATTTGTGTCAAAAGCCAAATATTTTGCTACGCGCAAGTAGTGTCTATGCGTTTGTGCTTGGGTTTGTATGCGCTAGCTTTGCTATTGTAAATTTTTATTATTATGAAATGTATAAAACCAAGATTGATATTTTTATCTTTGGGCTAAAAGATGACAACACAAAAGAGATTTTAGGCATTATCTTTAGGGATTATCCTGTGGGTGTGCTTACCTTGTGTATATTATTCATCGCTATGTTTTATGCTTTTGTCAATTCTAGGATTTTGCGTAAAATCAATATGCCCCTTGTGCGACTTCGCACTTTTGCAGTGGCAAATCTCGCACTTATCTGCGTGCTTTTCATCGGTGCGCGTGGCTCTTTTGGCTCATTTCCACTAGGCGAGAAAGATAGTACTATCTCTACCTTTGCTTCTATAAACGCGCTAAATCCCAATCCGATTTTGGCGTTTTCTTGGGCTTTTTCGCAGTATAGGGCAGATAGTGATTATTTCATAGCAGATAGAGATGCTTTTGAGAGGGAGTTTTTGAGCTTACAAAAAGAGATTTTTACAATCCAAAGGACAAGCCCAAAATCCACAAAATCTACTTCACAAGCCACTTCAAAACCCCTGCCCAAACCTCATATCATCATAAACCTAATGGAGAGCTTTGGTAGCGGGGCTTTGAGCTTTGATTATGCTTTTGCGCAGGATTTGTGGCAAAATCTAGAGCAAAATGCGCAAGACAATACACAAGTAATACAACAAAATCAACAAACACACAAAAATCCAAGACTTGATTTGCTAGGTAGTTTAAGGGAGCATTTTTTGAGTGCAAGAGTTTTTGAAAAAACTTCAAAAATAAAAACACAGCAAGATTTTAGGCAAGATTTTGTGTTTTGGCGGTTTTTTAGCTCCAATACAGGAACTGCGCCATCGTTTTTTGATTTGTATTTTTTGAGCCCTACGATAAATCTCTCCACAGGCAAGATGAAAAAACACAAGCTAACGCACACGCCACTAGACACACTAGAGCAAAACGGCTATGAAGTGGTGTTTATCACTTCTAGTTCTGGCTCGTGGGTAAATATCACAGAATATCTACAAAATCAAGGCATAAAGGTTTATGATGCTTCGTTTTTGGGCGCGAAATATCAAGACGCTGATAAGCACAAAAATAGCTTTGGAATCAATGATGAGTATATCTACAAATGTATTATGGAAATATTGCAATCAGCTAGTAAGCCTACGGCGATTTTTACGCTTACTACTTCAAATCACCCGCCATTTATCACGCCAAGTGAGTTTGATGAGGTAAATGCCCCAAATATCACCGCAGATGTGCAAGAGAGGTTTAACAAAAAAGCCAAGCCAAAGAAAGTGCTAGGCTCGTTTTTGTATTCAAACAATGCCTTTGGAGAGTTTTTGAACGCACTAAAGAAATCTAGTGTTGGCAAAAGCACTGTGGTGTTTGCCACAGGGGACCACCATTTGAGAGATTTGAGAGCGTTTCCTCCGCGCTATAACGCGCTAAATTTTGCCGTGCCGTTGTATGTATATATGCCAAAGCAAGTGCAGGATTCTCTAAAATCTGCGGGTAGGGATATATACTATGACCCTTTGCGTGTGGGCTCTCACAAGGATATTTTCGTAAGCATTTTTGAGCTGTTTTTGGACAATGCCGAGTATATCTCACTAGGTGGTAAAAATATGCTAGGTAGCAAAAATGATAAGTATGAGTTTGGGATAAATGCGGGGATTTGGGCTAGTGATGAGGGAATCTACTATAATGGCAAACTTTTTAGGTGGCGATATGGTGGGGATTTTGGGAGTTTGGGCGAGCTAGTAGAGACTAGCTTTGAGCCCGAGCAAATTGGGCAAGCTAGCCTTAAGCAAGTCGGGCAAGAGCAATCTAGCCTTAAGCAAGCTAGTCAAAGAGGGCAAGACTTCAAGCACAAATATGATAGGCTAAATCAAATGCAGTTTTTGTGGAGGATAAATTCTGCAAAATAGGTAAAAAATAGATGCGCAATAAACACGCAAAAGTAAGTGTGCAAAAAAGATATGCCTTGAATATTGCTAGGTATTTTTTGGATTTTGTGGCGTATATCATCGAATCTATTTTTAGCCACTTCAAAAGGCACAAAACTTAACAAATAATTGACTTTTTGGGCAAAATCTTAATAGTTTATATGCAAAATCACTCAAAAGATAAGCATATTTTTTACTTTTTTATCAAAATTGCCACAATAATGAACATAGTTTAAGTGATATTTAAACTAAATAGCTTATAATGTTTTCTCACAAATCCTAGTATTTTAGGATTTGTCCCACAACATACTTTCTTAAGGAGTGTCATTATGCAACACAAGCACGAGCAATCTATGACGCAATCAGCGTTTTCCCCACTAGCTGACATAGACGCAAATGCCCAAGATATGATGTATCAGCAGGCAAAGGAGAGATTGGATAGTTTGAGCGGTTTGCCCGCTTGCAATGCTGATAAAAATCTGCATACCGAGCTAGAATCAAAGGGTATTAGTAGGCGTGATTTTATGAAATGGGCGGGTGCTATGACAGCTGCACTATCGCTACCTGCGTCTTTTGTCCCACTTACTGCGCGTGCTGCTGAAGTGGCAAATCGCTTGCCTGTGATTTGGCTTCATATGGCAGAGTGCACGGGTTGTTCAGAGAGCTTGCTAAGGACAGAAGACCCAACGATTGATAGCATTTTGTTTGATATTATCAATCTTGAATACCACGAAACCATAATGGCAGCTTCTGGGCATCAAGCCGAGCAAAATCTAGAAAACGCTATCAAAAAACACAAAGGCAACTACATACTAATGGTAGAGGGTGGTATCCCAAAAGGCAGTAGCGAATACTTCCTAACTATCGGCGCACACGGACGCACAGGTGCACAAGAGTGTAGAGATGCCGCTGCTGGGGCTGCTGCTATATTTAGCATAGGGACTTGCTCTAGCTACGGAGGCGTGCAAGCTGCTGCGCCAAATCCCACCAATGCTCATCCGCTAGATTCTATCATCTCTAAGCCTGTGATAAAAGTCCCGGGCTGTCCTCCAAGTGAGAAAAATATCGTAGGCAATGTGCTTTATTTCGCGCTATTTGGCAAACTACCACCTACTGATGCTTTTGGGCGTCCTACTTGGGCTTATCAGCACAGAATCCACGATTTGTGCGAGCGCAGAGGGCATTTTGATGCGGGCGAGTTTGTCCAAAGCTTTGGTGATGAGGGTGCAAAAAATGGCTACTGCCTCTACAAAGTAGGGTGCAAAGGACCATATACTTTCAATAACTGCTCAAAATTGCGCTTCAATTCTCACACAAGCTGGCCAATCGGTGCAGGGCACGGCTGTATCGGTTGCTCAGAGCCAAATTTTTGGGATACGATGAGTCCATTTGAGCGACCACTTGGCAATACGCCATTCCACACTGCGTTTGGTGGGTATGGTGCGGATAAGACAGCTGATACGATAGGCACGGTGATTTTGGCGGCTACTGCGGTAGGTATCGCAGCGCACGCCGTAGTATCTGCTACACAAAAAGCTAAATAGCAAAATCTTACCACTTAAGGAGCGAATATGTCAAAGCGAGTAATAGTAGACCCAATCACGCGGATTGAGGGGCATTTGCGGATTGAAGTGATTGTAGATGACAACAATGTAATCCAAGATGCGTTTTCTTCATCGACACTATGGAGAGGGCTAGAGAAAATCATCGTAGGGCGCGACCCTAGAGATGCTGGATTTATCGCGCAAAGAATCTGTGGTGTTTGCACTTATAGCCACTACAAAGCGGGCATTATGGCAGTGGAAAATGCACTTGGCATACAGCCTCCACTAAATGCCACCCTCACAAGAAGCCTTATGAATATGGCGTTGTTTTTGCACGACCACGCTGTGCATTTCTATACATTGCACGGGCTTGATTGGTGCGACATCACTTCAGCACTAAATGCAGACCCTGCAAAAGCTGCAAAAGAAGCATATCTCTACACAGACTATCCACTTGCAGCAGGAGAGAGTGAGCTAAAAGCAGTGCAAAAAAGAGTGGGCGACTTTGTCAAGCAAGGTGCGCTAGGACCATTCCAAAACGCATATTGGGGGCATAAAACTTATAGATTTTCCCCAGAGCAAAATCTAATCGTATTATCCCACTACCTAAAACTCCTTGAAGTCCAAAGAGAAGCAGCAAAGATGATGGCTGTGTTTGGTGGTAAGCAGCCTCACCCACAAAGCCTAACTGTAGGTGGCGTAACTTCTGTAATGGATATACTAGACCCAAGTAGATTAGGCGAGTGGAAAGGCAAATTTGACGCGGTGGCGGATTTTGTGAATCGTGCTTATTGGCCTGATTTGGTAATGGCGGGCAAAGTCTATGCAAATGAACCCTCTGTAACGCAAGTGGGCTGTGGAGTGAAAAACTTCCTATCTTTCCAAGAAATCCAAGTAGGAGCTGATGAGTATCTATACAGCACGGGTATCGTAAAAAATGGCGATTTAAGCACACTTCATCAAGTAGATGAAAGCCTAATCGCTGAAGAAGTAACCAACTCTTGGTATAAATACGAAAACACTGACAAAGTAGCTCTCCACCCCTATGATGGGCAAACTACACCAAACTACACAGGGTTTGTAGATGGCACAAGCATAGGCGCAGATGGCAAAGAAACAAAGAGCAAAAACCTCAAACTTGATGGCAAATACTCTTGGATAAAATCTCCTCGATATGATGGAGAGCCTATGGAAGTAGGACCTCTAGCCACTGTGGTGGTAGGACTAGCAGCCAAAAATCCATACATTACTCCTGTGGCTCAAAAATTCCTAGCTCAAACAGGACTGCCCGTAGAAGCACTATTTAGCACGCTTGGGCGCACAGCAGCTCGCTGTATAGAAGCAAAAGTCATCGTTGATAATGGACTAAAAGCATTTAACGCACTTGTAGAAAATCTAAAAGTCGATACTCGCACTTGCGCGACTTATAGTATTGATGAGAAAAAAGAGTATAAGGGTAGATTTATCGGCAATGTCCCACGCGGTATGCTAAGCCATTGGGTAAGAATCAAAGACGGCAAAGTCCAAAACTACCAAGCTATCGTGCCTAGCACTTGGAATGGTGGACCTAGAGATTCTAAGGGCAAAAAGGGACCTTATGAGATGAGCCTCATCGGCACAAAAGTGGCAAATATCACTCAACCACTAGAAATCATACGACATATTCACTCATTTGACCCTTGTATAGCGTGCGCTGTGCATCTAATGGATACCAAAGGCAATGAAATCGCTCAATACAAGGTTGAGCCAGCCTTTGCAAGAATCTAGCCTTAAAGTCAAAATCTAGCTTAAAATCTATGAAAATATCCAAAAATTGCGACAAAGATTGTGCTAGATTTTGTATAGTTTGGGTGTGTTGAGATTTATACCATAAGGAGATAACAATGAGAGAAGCGATTGGTTCAGGCGAAAAAGAGTTTATGGCGCACGAAGAGTTCTCTTTGCTTACGAGAGTTTTTCATTGGCTTAGGGCTTTTAGCATTTTCGCGCTTATCATCACGGGGTTTTATATCGCTATGCCGTTTTTGCAAACGACACCTAGCAGTGAGCCTACGGGCTTTACGCAAGGGTATGTGCGAAGTGTGCATTTGATATGTGGCTTTGTGCTGATTGGGATTTCGATTTTTCGGGTGTATTTGTTTTTCTTTGACAAAGAGGGTTGTAGTGAGGAGAGACGCTCTTTTGGGCAGTTTTTGCAACCAAGTGTGTGGATAGAGCAGATTAAGACTTATATCTTTATCGGTAGGCATCCACATATTGACGGTGCATATAATCCTTTGCAATTTGCTACATATTTCTTTTTAGGTGTGCTTGTGCTACTTATCAGCCTTACAGGTGTCGCGCTATATGGCAATGTCTATCATAGCGGGCTAGGTGGTGTGCTTGGTGTTTGCTTCAAGTGGGTAGAAGTAGTGTGTGGCGGGATTGCAAATGTCCGCGTGATTCACCATATATTGACTTGGGCGTTTATCATTTTTATCCCTGTGCATATTTACCTTGCTGTGTGGAATTCTGTGAAGTATCCAAATGGTGGCGTAGATAGTATCGTAAGTGGTGTGCGCTATCAAGGCAAACTAAAAGTCTAAATCCATAAAATCTAAGCCTTTTGTAACTACTTAAGGCTTAGATTCTCTCAAATCTTTTTTGTAAGGTGTTTATGAAAGTCCTTGTGCTTGGCATTGGCAATATTTTGTTTGGCGATGAGGGCATAGGCGTGCATTTGATGAACTACCTAAAGCTAAACTACAAATTTACTTCCCCACTAGATTCTAACCAAACTCCAACCCATAGCCTAGAATTTATCGATGGTGGCACGCTTGCCCAAGCTCTTATCCCCCTCATCGTAGAGTATGATTTCGTGCTTATACTAGACACCGTAGATGTGAGCGGTGGCAAGATAGGAGATGTGTATAGCTTCTCTTTTGATGCTTTGCCTAAGCAAGTCTCTTGGGCAGGGAGTGCGCACGAAGTCGAAATGCTACAAACGCTTCGTCTCACACAAGTTATGGGTGATTTGCCACAAATACATATCGTGGGGATTATCCCTGAAATCATCGGCGAGGATACGACTTTCGCACTATCTAAAGAACTTCTCTCAAATGTCGCTACTATGGAAGCTGAAGCGATAAAACAGCTAGAATCTCTAGGATTTAGTGCTAAAAAAATACCCTCTCCCCTCCCACTACAAGAAATCGCAGATAAGTCATACAAAGGCTTTGATTAGGCACTTTAGGCTTTGCGTTATTTTTGGGTTTTGGGCATATTCTTTGTTACCCTTTACTTTACCACTCTTGCTACCCCTTTTTGTTGCCATTGTCGCTTTTGGTTTTGTGCCATAGCTTTTGAGAAATTTTGGCAGATTTTGCAATATGTGGGCTATGTTTATCGATTTTAAGATTTTTACTAGATTTTATATTGCTAGATTTATTTGCCCAAAATCTCGCTGATTTTTTCTACGAATGAGTTATACGCGTCAAACAAAATCCACTCATATTTGTTGTCAAACTCTTGGACAAGCCACTCCATTTTTTCTTTGTAAGCGGATTTTTTATGCGTGGATTTTTGGGTTTTTTCTAGTGCTTCTAGTCGCTTTTTATATTCTTTCATATCAGCCAAAAATGCACTATCAGCTTGCCTAAGAGAAGCCTCAAACTCACTAAACTCATCTGCAATCCCCCAAGTATTAGCAGAATCTTTAGCCTTTTTGATAATCTCTTGGGTGTTTTTGGTGTAGTATTTTTCTATCTCTTTCGCGCTATTTTTTTCGTTTTCGTAGTTTTTGTAAGCGACTTCATATTCACTACCTTTTAATGAGCGAGTTTTATCTTTGCTTCTACGCTCGGCTTCTATTGTGATTTTTAGGCTAGATTCTAGGTGGCTTATTTTGGTCTGGAAGTGATTTTGTATGTCTTTTATTTGCTCTTGTATTTGGGCTTGCTGTGCTTGTGATATTTTGGCAGTGGATAGATTTGGTATAAATACAAGTGCTAAAGTTGAGATAAACAAAGATTTGCCTAGTGCGGATAGTAGGTATGCTAGGCTAGTGTCTTTGGCAAAGTAGCGTTGGCAAAGTGGCTTTTTGAGCGTGGTAAGTAATGTAGCAAGTGATGCGATAAGACGAGACTTTTTCATTTTTTCCCCTTTTGATTTTGGTAAGCTAAAAAGCAGCTAAGACACAACAATACAAAAAAAAAAACGGCTTGTAAATCTAGGTAAGCAAAAAATATCCTAAATCTTTGCCCTCAAAATCTAAAATATCTTTGCTCTCTTATAAGGATTTTAAATATTTTTAGATTTTATAAATTTCTTTTGGATATTTCGCTTTTGCTTAAAATATGCCAATGCAAAAAAAATGCGATAAAAAAAACATAAAAAATCAAAAAACGCGAGTATAAGACAAAAATCAAAGCCCAAAAAAGTGGTTTGTAGGTCCATTCCCTTTCCCTAGATTTAGGCTATGAAGTATCGCTCCATAGACATACTTCTTTGCTAGTCGCACGGAGCTTAGCGCGTCTTTGCCTTGCGCTAGATTGCAAGCGATTGCACTACTTAGCGTGCAGCCTGTGCCGTGCGTGTTTTTGGTGTCTATGCGGCTAGATTCTAGCAGGACAAACTCGCTTCCATTATAAAAAATGTCGTTGGAATTTTGTGGGTTTTGCTTGCTGTGTCCGCCTTTGATTAGCACGGATTTTGCTCCTTTGTCATACAAAATCTGCGCGGCTTTTTTCATCGATTCTAGGCTAGTGATTTCAAAGCCCACTAGCTCGCTTGCTTCGGGGAGATTTGGTGTAAGCACATCACATAGGGGCAAAATACTAGCTAGCTTTTCTCGCACAGGTTTTGGCATAAGAGGGTAGCCATTTTTGGCAAACATCACAGGGTCTAGCACGACATTTGCAGGAGTGTATCGCACTAGATTTTCTCTCACACATTCTAGGATTGGTTCGCTCCCTAGCATACCGATTTTGCTTGCCTTTGGCACTATGTCGCTAAACACCGCTTCAAACTGCTCATCTATCGCACTTGGTGGTAAATCATAGCTAGATATTACTCGCGCTGTGTTTTCTGCTACGACACTTAGCACGATACTCATTCCGTATAGTTTGTGCGCACTAAATGTTTTTAAATCCGCTTGCAAGCCTGCCCCTCCACTGCAATCACTCCCTGCTATAGTAAGCACAGGTGGTAGCGTGGTGCTTTTGGGCGGGATAAGGTTTGTGGAAGTATTTGTCATAATAAATTATCCTTAAAGGTCATAAAAATAATCACACAAAAAGAGATGCAAGGGGGCATAAGCCCCCCGCTCCTAGCGCTTGAGAGTTATACTAATTTTAAGCATAAAAGACTTAAAATTTAGATATAATCTCAACCTAAAGAGGTTTCCTATGATTTCTCATAGTAGCACCTCCGAATGTGTGAGTTTGCCCCTATGTAGCTAAGCTATTTAGGGGCAACGGATTATAGCACATTAGCTTTTGCACTAGAATCTTTTTTTTGCAGCTCTTGTTACACTATTTGACTTCTAAGTTTTCACTAAAACTCCTCCTATTTTCCTAGTTTTAAACCTTGATTTTCTAAAATCTTTTAGACAGAATTAAAATCTTGCCAATGTTTTTATATTGTTGTAAATCTGCGCTATGATTTTGCTTTGTTAATGTTAAGTAGATTTATATTGTTTGTTTTTATAGACATTGATTAAAAAAGGACAAAAATGAATACAAATGCGCTTAGAGCTCCGCAAAAATGCGTGCTTATCATCACAGATGGGATAGGGCATAAGCCTCCCTCGCCTTACAATGCCTTTGCCAATGCGACAAAGCCTACTTATGATTGGCTGTTTGAGAATGTGCCTTATAGCCTTATACATACTTATGGTGGCTCTGTGGGGCTACCACACGGGCAGATGGGTAACTCTGAAGTGGGGCATACAAGTATCGGCTCTGGGCGTGTGCTATATCAAGATTTGGTTCGTATCTCTAGAGCGATAGAAGACGGCTCTTTGTCAAAAAACCCACTACTACAAGAGCACGCTAGAGAATCTAGCGAAGTGCATTTGCTAGGGCTTATGAGCGATGGTGGGGTGCATTCGCATTTGGAGCATTTTTTGGCTATGGCAAACATCTATGCAGGGCTAGATAAACGCGTATGGCTTCATCTAATCACTGATGGGCGAGATGTGCTACCTACCTCTGCGCTAGGCTACTTAGAGCAAGTGCAAAATCTATGTGATAGCTGCGAGAGTGTGCGTATAGGCAGTGTAAGTGGGCGATACTATGCTATGGATAGAGATAAGCGGTGGGAGAGGGTAGAGGAGGCGTATAGAGTGCTTGCTTATGGCATTAGCGATTTGCCTGCAAAAAATCAGCGCAAGGATTCTAGCATAACTCCCAAAGAATATATTGAAAACTCGTATAAGCAAGGCATTACTGATGAATTTATCAAACCAAAGGCGTTTAATGGATTTGGTGGGTTTGCCCCACAAGATGGGCTAGTGATGATAAACTTTCGCTCCGATAGAGCGAGGGAAATCATAGAAGTGCTTGGTAGCGATTCTTTTGGCGAGTTTGAGCGTGAAAAGTGGTTTGGCAAAGGGATTGCTAGTCCTGCAAAGCATATACTCACTATGACACAATATGATGAGACATTTCCATATCCTATTTTGTTTCCAAAGATTACTCCGCAAAACACTCTTGCCGAAGTGATAAGCAGGGAGGGCAAAACCCAAGTGCATATCGCCGAGACAGAGAAATACGCCCACGTAACTTTCTTTTTTAATGGTGGGATAGAAGAGCCGTTTTTGGGAGAATCTCGCGTGCTGATTCCTTCGCCAAAGGTGGCTACTTATGATTTGCAGCCACAGATGAGTGCGCCAGAGGTGGGAGCTGCTGTGTGTGAGGCGATAAAGTCTGGAAGTGATTTTGTGGTGGTAAATTTTGCAAATGGCGATATGGTAGGGCACACAGGCAAATACCAAGCCGCACTCAAAGCCGTAGAAGCGGTGGATAAAGAGTTAGGTGCAATCTATGAAGTCGCAAAAAAAGAGGGCTATGCTGTAATCCTCACAAGCGACCACGGCAACTGCGAGGAGATGCAAAACGATAAGGGCGAGATAAAGACAAATCATACCGTGGGTGATGTGTATTGCTTCATACTAGCAAATGGTGTAAAAAGCGTAGGCGAGGGTGCTCTAAATAATATCGCGCCTACAGTGCTAAAGATAATGGGCATAGAAATCCCCAAAGAAATGGATAGCCCACTTATATAGGCTTTGATATTTACTTGGAGTGGATTTGTGGGGGGGTGTTTATGGGTGTTTTAGATTTTGCGATTTTTTAGCCTAAAGCGATGAAACACTCTTGCAAATGGCATTTTTCGTAAGTAATACATACACGCGATAAATGCCACTGCTCCACCGATAAAGCCTACAAACTCTACGCCTAGCTTCTCACACACTACACCACCGATAAATGCTCCACTACCAATGCCGACATTATAAATCCCCGAAAAAATCGACATTGCCACAGCACTTGCTTGTGGGACAGAGGCTATGGTTTGGGATTGGAATACGATATTAAAACACGCGATTGCAAATCCCCAAAATCCACATAGCACAATCACTAGCCACAAATAATGTGAGATGAAATACAACACAAGCAAACTACCAACAACGCCAAAAAGACAGAGATTTACAAAGGCTAAATGGTGCTTGTCATAATGCTTTGAAAAGGCGATACTAGCGATAATGCCACTCCCACCAAACACTACTAGCGCGTAAGTAACACCGCTATCTTTTAGGCTTTGGGCTAAAAAGGGCTCGATATAGCTATATGTGCAAAATTCTCCTGTGATGAAGATAAGCGTTAGGAGGCAGATTCTGCGAAAGGCAGTATTTGATAGTAGTGTGGGGAGGGTTTTGGCCGAGATATTTTGGGTGCTAGGCATAGTGGGAAACACACGCCAAAATAGCACCATAATGCAAAAAGCCAAAATCCCTATACACGCAAATGTGCTACGCCAATCGATATAAAGCCCGATTACGCGTCCTAGAGGTAGTCCAGCTGTGAGAGCTAGGGAGCTACCCGCCACGATAAATCCTAATGCCATAGAGTGCTTTCCTCTAGGGGCGGCTTTTATCGCCATAGGCGAAGCTATGGACCAAAAAAGAGCGTGAGAGAGGGCAACTCCTATGCGCGAAGCCATAAGTGTGTAGTAGCTACTAGCGAGCGCAGATAGACCGTGGCTAAGCACAAATATCGCCATAACCCAAAGCATAAGCCTACGAAGTTCTGTGTGAGAAAATCTAAGCATAAGTGGTAGAGAAGCAAGGGCTACGACCCACGCATAGATAGTGATGAGTAGTCCTGCACGCGCCTCACTCATAGAAAAATCGCTAGCTATCGCACTAAGAAGCCCTATGGGGATAAACTCGCTTGTGTTGAACACAAAAGCTGCACAAGTAAGGCTAAGCACAGGAAGCCACGAGGTGAAGCTAACTATCACGCGTTTTTTTTGCATTGGTGTCATATATAAACGCCTTTGATTTGTGTTTTTGTAAAATGAATATGGGTTATAAGGATTTTTAATGCCAAAAATAAAATAGTAACATTTTGATAAAATCTTGTAGCCCAAGTGGGTGCTTTTGGGGTATTTTTGCAATTTGCTGTGGATTGGTATGTTTTGTCTTTGAAATGGATTTTGCGTGTGTATAAAGAATTTTTATCAAGTTTAAGATAAGTTTATCTTTCGCAAAAAATATCAAAATTTATTTAATTTTCAACTATTTAATTTTCACAACTTGGTAGTATTTGGTAGCACTAAAAAATATTTGTGTAAAATTTATTTGTGTTTTTGGGGAGCACCTATAAAAAACATATCGCTTAAAAAAATATGCTTAGGCAGTATAGACTACTACAAACTCTAGCAGAAAATCTCTACTAGAGTTTGCTGCATTTATCTAATTTTGCTTTTGGCTACTTCAATGCTGATTTTGCGCTGTCTATGAGCTTGTTGAAGCTAGCGATGTCATTCATCGCCATATCGGCTAGGATTTTTCTATCCATTTCGATATTTGCGAGCTTTAGCCCGTGCATAAACTTCGAGTAACTCATATCCTGCATTCTGCACGCAGCGTTGATACGGATAATCCAAAGACTCCTAAAATCACGCTTTTTTTGCTTCCTGTCGCGAAACGCATAGCACAAACTTCGCTCTAGCTGCTCTTTTGCTTTGCGGAAGTGCTTCCTACGCCCGCTATAAAAACCTTTTGCTTGTTTTAGGACTTTTTTGTGTCGCCTGCGGCGCACTACGCCTGTTTTTACTCTCATTTTTTCTCCTTTACCTTTTTAGGTGTAGCCACTTACGCTTTTGGAATTTTCGCGGGACTATGAAATCCTAAAAATCCTTAGCGTGTATTTGTTTGGCTAATCTTGCCCTTGTTTGCGGTTATGTGTGCTATTTCAAGCACTGATTTTACGCAAATCCTAAGGGGGACTTTACTTTACTCTTTATCATTTTACTTTGTATTCTAATCGCTTTTTTGTGCGTTTAAAATGTGCAAAGATTGTGTTAAGCATTTACGCTAGCTTTAGGCTTGGCAAAGCAGATTTTTCACAGAATCAATATTTGCACTATGCACAAAATGAGGCGACTTTAGCCGCGCTTTGCGCTTTGGCGATTTTTTTGTCAATATATGACTGCGAAACGCACTACCACGCTTGATAAGGTTTTTTTTGCATTTAAACCTTTTGGCTGCCCCGCGATTTGTTTTCATCTTTGGCATTATCCTAACCTCCTTTCTTAAGATTAAAGCTTTTTTGCTTAATGTATTCGTATATATTATTAAAAATTTCCTTGTTTTCTTTAATAATATCCATATTATCATCAATGATTTCTTTATACATTGCATTATTTTCATCAACTATTTTTTTATTTAAATATCTCCGCTTATAATATTTGTAATATAAATCAAGGGCTGTTAAGATTTTATATTTAGCAAGCATTATATCATTTTGTTCTGATTTTTTATTGGCAACGCAGTCCAAATAATTTTCTATTTTTTGTGTCATAGAAAATTCAATTTGAACGGTTGCACTTTGGATAAATATTTTTCTAGCTATCCAAAATGATGCAAAAATTGTAATTAAAAGTAACAATATATCCTTTATGGTAATTTCTAGCATTATTTTTTGACCTCTTTAGATTTTACCGCATCTTGTTTTGCATTTGTTTTTGTCCGCATTTGTTGTCCTTGCTGACGCATTTTTTTTGCTAAATCTAATGCCAAACCATATCCGCTAAAACTTTCATTGCTGGGATTTTGTTGTGTTGTTTTAGTCCTTTGTTTTTCAATCATTTTCACTCCTTTTGATTTTTTGGTTGAGTGGTTAATAGTGCAATGTCGTATTATACCTACTATTTCACTTTCTTTGGCACATAGAGCACACTTAGATAGCGACCCTCGATTTTGGGCTCTTTCTCCGCTGTGGCGATGTCTTCTATCATAGTGGCTACTTTTTTTAGCGTATCTATCCCCGCATCTTGGATATTCATCTCACGCTGCTTTAAGAAAACCTTGAATCTCACGTGCTTGCCCTCTGTGATAAACTCCCTTGCGTGCTTGACTTTGTAGTTTATGTCATTTTGGGCGATTTGGGTGGAGAGCTTGATTTCTTTTATGTCGATTTGCTTTTGCTTTTTTTTGGCTTCTTTTTGTCGCTTTTCTTGATGATAGCGGAATTTCCCATAATCCATAACCTTACACACAGGTGGCTTGGCATTTGGGGATATAAGCACCAAGTCCAAATCCTTTTCCACCGCGATTTCTAGTGCTTTGCTAGAGCTCATCACTCCATATACTTCGCCATTATCCCCCACGCACCGCACTTCATCAAAGCGGATTTCCTCATTTATAAGCACTTCTTCTTTACTCAAAACTTACCCTTTGCATTTTAGATTCTACCAATTTCAAAAATTCTCCTTCGCTTAAGCTGTATTGGGATTTTTCACGCTCTATGCGTCTATCGCGCAGTGCTAGCATTTTGGATTCCACTTCGCTTGCGCCAATGACTGCGATGAGTGGCACTCGGGCTTTTTCTGCGGTGCGCACGCGCTTTGAGAGCGTTTCGTTTTTATCGCTCACTTCGCTATACGCGCCGATTTCGCGTAGCTTTAGCTGGATTTGTCGTGCGTAAGCGACTTGCTCTTGCCCGATAGGGATAAGCACGACTTGCGTAGGCGCGATAGCGAAAGGAAACTCCCCGCTATAATGCTCTGTCAAAATCGCCACAAATCGCTCAAAGCTCCCCAAAATCGCACGATGAAGCATCACGGGCTGTTTGGCTTCGTTGTTTTCATCGGTGTATTCTAGCATAAATCGTTCAGGTAAGTTCATATCCACCTGCACCGTGCCACACTGCCACTTGCGCCCGATAGCATCGGTAATCTTTATATCGATTTTGGGTCCATAAAACGCCCCGCCACCCTCATCTATGCCGTATTTTATGCCATTAGATTCTAGGGCGTTTTTTAGGGCTTGTGTGGCAGACTCCCATATCGCATCTTCCCCGATAGATTTCTGCGGGCGCGTGCTTAGCTCCATTTCGTAGCTAAACCCAAACGCATTCATAATTTTGTGTGTAAATTCTAGAATCTGATTGACTTCGCTCTCTATCTGGCTAGGGAGGCAGAAAATATGCGCATCATCTTGGGTAAATTCCCTCACGCGCAAAAGCCCGTGAAGCACGCCACTTTTTTCGTGGCGATGGACGATTCCGTATTCATAAAATCGCAAAGGTAGCTCGCGGTAGCTTCGCTTCGCGCTTTGATAGACTTTGATATGCCCCACGCAGTTCATCGGCTTTATGCCGTATTCTTGCTCATCTATGGTGGTAAAATACATATTTTCCTTGTAGTTGGCATAATGCCCGCTTTTTTTCCACACATCGCTTTTTAGGATTTCAGGTGCGCGCACGGGCTCATACTCGCGCTTGATAAGTGCTTTTGTAAGGAGTTCCTCGATTTTGCGCCGTAGTCTAGCACCCGCAGGTAGCCATATCGGTAGTCCTGCGCCGATTTCCTCATCAAATGTGAAAAGCCCCATTTCTTGCCCTAGCTTTCTGTGGTCGCGCTTTTTTGCTTCCTCCATTTGCGTTATGTAGGTGTTTAGCGCGTCTTTGTCAGCGAAAGCTATGCCATAGATTCTTGTTAGCATTTGCGCGCTTTCATCGCCGCCTAGATACGCCCCTGCGATTTTGGTGAGTTTGAAATGCTGAAGTAGCTTGGTGTTTGGCAGGTGTGGTCCGCGACAAAGGTCAAAAAAATCGCCCTGCGTGTAGATGCCAAAGCTATCGCCCTCTATCTTGCTCATAACGGCGAGCTTTAGCTCATCGTTTGCGAAGCGAGTCTGCGCGTCTGCGCGGCTCATCGTGGATTTTGTGATTTCATAGCCTTTTTTGGCGATTTCTTTCATTGTCTTTTCGATTTTGGGCAGGTCTTCTTCGCTGATTTTGCTATCTACTTTGAAGTCATAGTAAAATCCCTCATCTACCACAGGTCCTACAAAAAACTTTGCTTCGGGGTAGAGGCTTTTTATCGCTTGGGCGAGCAAGTGCGCACAAGAGTGGCGGATAATCTCTAGCGAATCTGCGGAGTTGTCAAAGTAGATTTTCTCTCCGTATTGCTTGCTTGCTTGATTTTCCATAGTAGCAAGGGTGTCAAAATCGATATTTTTGCCATTTTGTGCGCTATTTTGAATGATAGTTTGCAAGTCAAAAATTGCTTCATTTTGCCTAAATCCAATAAGCCGTGTGCTAGGTTGTTGCATTGTTGTTATTTATTCCTTAGATTTTAGTATTTGCGTTTGGGTAGGTTTGCTAAAAGCTATAAAATCATTACAAGCCAAACCCATAAAGAACTTGAAAAAACTTGAAAACAAATTTGGGATATTACCATAATCGACATTATTTTACGCTTATATCGTATTTAGCGAGTTTGTGAAATAATATTTCCTCATTCATTCCTAGTAGCTTGCTTGCCTTTTTGGTGTCGTTGCCACACTCATTTAGCACTTCTGCTAGGAGCTGTTTTTCTAGCTCCTCGATTTTGTCTTTTGTCTTTGCTTTTGATTGCCTAGATTCCAAAAACAAGTCTTTTGGCACGATTTGTTTATCGCTTAGGATAGCTGCTCGCTCCACCACAGAGAGTAGTTCTCTAATGTTTCCGTGCCACTCATATCCTAGAAGTGCATCTTGCGCTTCTTGGCTAAAGGTTTTTGACTCTAGGGAGTATTGGGCTATGACAAGATCTAGCTTCCACTTAGCGATTGGCAAAATCTCCTCTGTGCGCTCACGCAGTGGCGGGATACGCACAGGGATAGTCTGCAAGCGATAATACAAATCCTCTCTAAATCGTTTTTGAGCGATTTGCTCCTCTAGGTTTGCATTTGTCGCAGAGATGATACGCACATCAAAGCTAATAGGCTTGCTCCCACCAAGTCTAGTGGCTTCTTTTTCTTGGATAGCGCGAAGTAGCTTTGCTTGCAGTAGTAGGGGCATTTCGCCGATTTCGTCCAAAAACAGCGTCCCCCCATCTGCTAACTCAAAAAGCCCTTGCTTCATCGCTAGTGCGTCTGTGAAAGCCCCCTTTTCATACCCAAAAAGCTCGCTCTCTAGCAAATGCTCTGGGATTGCTGCCATATTTATAGCGACAAACGCTTGCTTTGCGCGAGATGAATTCTCGTGGATAAATCGCGCAAAGACTTCCTTGCCTACGCCACTCTCCCCCATAAGTAGCACGCTAGAATCCGTAGGGGCGACTTTTAGCACTTGGGATTTTAGGGATTCTAGCGTGGGGCTTGTGGCGACAAAGGGGCTTTTTTGGTTGATTTGAGTGGTTTTGGTGCTAGTGGTTTTTGCGTGAGTGCGCTGAAATTCTAAGATTTTTTTGCTTCGATGTATCGCTTCTAGCAGTAGCTCTGGCTCAAAGGGTTTTTGGAAAAAGTCTTTGACGCCTAGACGAATAGAATCTATCGCCGCATTTAGCGTGGCATTGCCCGTGATGACTATCATTTCATACTTGCCACCTAGCTCTTTTAGGAAATCAAGCCCATTCATATGTGGCATATTTAAATCCGTGATGACTAAGTCAAAGCTAGAATCTAGCGAGCTTAGCGCGTCTTTTGGGCTTCTAAAGGTTATGACTTCTAAGTCTTTTTGCTCGGCAAAAAATAGCTCAAGGCTTTTTCGCATATTTATGTCATCTTCTACGATAGCGATTTTCATTTGTGTGGATTTTGCACTCATTTTAGCTCTTTTAGGACTTCTAGGATTAGGTAGCGATTGTCAAAATACGCTAGCACACGCTTAGCGGGCACGGACAAAATCGTATCATCACTGATATGTGTAGAATCCGCAGTGCGTGCGTGAGATAGGATACTTGCACCACCTTTGCGCAAGCAGTGGAGGACTTCATCTTGGCTATGAGAGAGAATGTATTTGATAGCATAAATCTCGTCATCGCTTACCAAGTCATTTATGGGCGTGTCAATAGAGCAGGTGTATTCGATAGGGAGGCTTGATTTTGAGATGAGCGGGGAGGAAATGCTGTATTTTTCGCCCGTGATTATGCCGTTTTGACTTAGTGCTTTGTAAGATATGATAAATTCTACTTTTTCAAGTGGCTCTTCTTGCAGCGAATACGGCGTTATTGGGATTGGTGGGAGGAGGGGGGAGGGAATCTTACCTCGTGGCAAAAACTGCGGAATGACGCTAGAATCTAGTAATTCCTCGTTTGCTTGGTTGTGTCTTTGCAAGGCTTTGTTTGGGTTTAGAATATCGCTTGCAGAATCTTGTGAAAATGAGTTGTAAGACTTTAGCCTAGAATCTGGCTTGATGATGATAGAGTCTGTGTCGTATTTATCTAGGCTAAATGGTTTTGGACTAGAATCTAGATTTGTAGATTTTGGCGATTTAGCAAGTGCAAATGAAGTGATAGAAGAAAGAGCAATACAAGCAAGCACAAAAGCGCGTATCATAGATGGGACACTAGCCAAGACATTGCGCAAAAAGTATGCAAAAGGCGTTTGCTTTGCTACTTGTATTGGCACTTGTGGTAGTTGCATTTATGGATTCCTTATGGATTTTGTGTGTTAGCATTGTCATAATCACATATCATTTATGAGAATTGATAAGCGGGCTATTATAGCATATTCGCGCTTAAAAGATAAGCAAAACCCTAAGATAATCGCAGTTTTTGCATTATTGTGATATAATCGCGCCCTTGCAAAAATAGATAAACTTAAAGAGTAGCTTGGAATTTTAAAATTTTGGCTTGGGATTTTTGTGGCTACCTTTTTGGCTATAATTGGCTGGAGTATCACAAATTACCAAAAAGCACCGCTATGGATACTTATCGGTGCTGGTGTATTAGTCCTTTTTCTTATTTGCGCTATTTGTTTTATCAGCAACAAAATCAACAAAAAACTTAATGAGATAGGTGAAGCATAATTCATAAGGAGTAAAAAATGGAATATATTGTCTTTGGTGTCGCTTTTTTTGGTGTTTTAAGCATTGTTTATCTGGGTGTCAAAACAGCTTTAGATTTTTAGCATTACAAGGTTGCCATAATATATGACTAATGTAGAGATTGACTTATCTTTTTTTGCGCCACAAAAGATGAGTATTGATATGCTCTCTTATGATATGAGTGAGCGACTTGGTGGGTTTGTCTATGGTATGGAGCTTTGTCCTATCTCAAGCGAGTTAGATTCTAGAGTGCAGGATTCTAGCGCGTTGTTTGAGCATATTTTGGTTGTTTTGCGTGATGAGGAGAGTAGGCAAGCCATAGCGCACAAACTTAGCGTGTATAACAAACCTATTTTGTTTTTGAGAGAATCTAGCCATTATTTTTCGTGGGTGCTTCTTGGGCTGAAGTTTTTGGAGCGATATTACGCGCTTGGTAGTATCGGAGAGCAGCTAGATTTTTTGCTAAAGGAGGCAATAGCACATAGGGCTAGCGATGTGCATCTAGAGGATAAGGGGGATTTTGGCAGTATAAGGTTTCGCATAGATGGTTGTCTGCGCGAGATAGCAAGGCTAGATAAAAACTCTATGCGCAAACTCTCTAGCAAAATCAAGCTAGAATCCAAGCTAGACATTACTGAAATGCGCTTGCCTCAAGACGGACGATATGCTAGGAATTTTGGCGACATAGAGTATGACTTTCGTATATCTTGTGTGCCTTTGCTTAGTGGCGAATCGCTTGTGCTTAGGATTCTCTATAAGCACAAGGAGCGCATTAGCTTAGAGGGCTTGGGGCTAAGTAGTGAGATTTTAGCTATACTAAGCAAGGCACTAAATCGCAAAAGCGGGCTAATCCTCATCACAGGACCCACAGGTTCTGGCAAATCCACTACTTTATATGCCGCACTTGAAGCCCTAAAAACTCTCCAAAAAAAACTAATCACTTTAGAAGACCCTATTGAATATCAGATTCCACTAGCTACACAAATCCAAATCAACCCCGAGATTGGATTTTCTTTTTATGAGGCGTTGTCTTTTGTGCTACGACAAGACCCAGACATCATTATGATAGGCGAGATACGCGATGAGCAGACGCTTACCCTCGCGCTAAATGCCTCTCTCACGGGGCATTTAGTCCTTGCTAGTCTGCATAGCAATGACTGCATATCCACGCTTGAGAGGTTGTTTGAGATGGGTGCGCCAAGAAGCGTGATAGAGTCTAGCCTTATTTGTATCATTGCCCAAAGACTTTTAGGCAGGCTATGCTCGCATTGCAGGGGCAAAAGAGAAGAGGGCGATTTGGAAGTATTTTACCCTGTGGGGTGTGAGAAATGTCAAGGACTAGGGATAAAGGGCAGGGAAGTCATAGCACAAGGAATCTACTTTGATGAGAGCTTAAAAAAGCTGTTTTATGAAGTGCCTAGTGGCAAGGATTGTGGCGATTTGGCAAGTGCTTTTGGCGGAGTGGATTTTAGCGATTGGCGTGGTAATCTAAAAAGAGCACTTGGCAATAAAAATCTCCCAACACTCAAAGATGACGCTATGCGCAAAAAGCATTTGCTAGACTACAAAGAAATAGCACAGCTTTAGTAGGTGCTTTAGCTAACATATTAAGCTACTTTTTAGCCATTTTAGCGTGATTTTAGTATTTCTATGGTTTTTTGTGTGATTGTCTCTATGATTTTGCTCTCTTGGCTAGCACTTAGCTTGCTATAATGTGTCTTTAGCACTATCATAGAGGATTTGTCCATATTTTTGCCTAGCCATAGTCGCATATCTCTTTTGCTATATAGTCCTATGATTTTTATGCCTAGATTGTCAGCTATGTGGATAGTGCCTGTGCTTGGCGAGATTAGCAAATCCACGCTCCGCACAAGCTCAATTAGATTGCCCAAATCGTGGTTGTTTTTGAAAATGTGTATATTTCTAGCCCCCCCCCCCCCCCCTCGCTATTTAGAGAATCATACTTAAGTGGTAGTCTTGGCGCACCTTCAAAGCTAGAAATGATGATTTGTGCTTGTGGCAGGGCTTTTGCTAGAGTAGTGGCAAGGGTAGAGAATCCTTGCGGGGTTAGGCTTATGGGAGAAGAGTTTGAGTATGGATTGATTAGGATTTTGTAGCCTTTTGGAATCTTTAGATTTTGCTTGAGAAATTCTATATGAGTGGGGCTAGGCGGGAATCTAGCGGGGGTAAAATCTATCTTAGAGCTATCATAGTGTGGCGCGTCTATCTCTCGCACAAGCGATAAAAGTCGCTTATAGTTTGGCGTGTTTGAAAAAGCCACCGAGTAAAATACTCGCTTAAATTGTCTAAACTCACTCTTATAAAATATTTTGCTAAAGATTTTGTGCTTGCCAAAGATTTTGCCAAATATTTTAGTGCTAAAAATGTTACCCAAAAATCGCCTAAAGATATTGTGCCACATAGCGTAACTAATAATGACTTTGGCATTGCTAGCACTTGCTATGCTAGTGTGTCGGCGGTTTGGTTGGGTTAGGATTAGGTAGTCAAACGCAAAAGAATCTAGGCTTTTTATGATTTGCTCTTTGGATAGATTTTGGATATTTACTATTTCATCAATGAAGTCAAATTTAGAAAAAATCCGCACCCCTATATCGCCCGTGTATACAACCAAAAACGCGCTTGGATAGAGGGCTTTGATAGCATACATAGAATCAAGCGCGATTATGCTATCGCCGATAAAAAGATTGCGATAATAAGCGATTTTTGTTTGCATTTTTGGACTTTTTAAATTTGTGGTGTGTTTGCTTGGAGCGCGGGAAGCGCAGGGTAGGGTTAAGGCGGATTTTAAGTAAGCACAAATTCTAACAAAATGGATTAAATAGGGCACTTAAGAAATATAAAACACAATAAATACAACAAAACTTAATGCAAATTTTATATAATAACACACAACACAATATTAGCGCACAAGTGCAAGGAGCTCAAAAAATGCTTACAGGCAAACTCATAAGCATAGATACAAACACCAATCAAGGCAAGATAGAGCAGGATTTAAACAAACGGATTTTTGATTTTAGCCTTGAGGTGTGGATAGATGATAATGGTGCGCCACAAGTGGGCGAAGATGTGGAGTTTGAAGTAGAGATGCGCGTAGTTACTAGAGCACGGATAAAGCCAAAGCCCATAGACCCAGACACCATACCGATGACAAAAATGCCAAATGCGTGTATAGAGGAGTTTTTTGAGCAAGAAAACAAGATTTTGCGAGATTATAGCGATTTTGTGCAGGGGCATAGTGGGCTAGATTTTTTGCGTATGAGGAGATTTCTACTCACAGCGTATAATGATTTGTGTGAGATGGACAATCTAATAGAAAATGAGGATTTGCGCAGTATCAAAAACGAGATAAACTCGCTGTTTAGGGATTTTGAAAACTATGTCAAAAAGGCGCAGTATAGCCCACCTTATGCGTTTGAAAAAATATTTTTATCCAAGCAAGTGGAGTTCATCAAAGTAGAAAAAGAAATAGAAGCTAGGCAAGCAGCACTTGCCAATGCCAAAGCACAATGCCAAGCGATGGGGACAAATCTAGAAACAGCAGAGCGCAAACTCCAGCGAATGGATAGAAAGAGCCAAGAATTTAGCTATATGGAGAAGGAAGTCAAAGCGATTCGGCGAGCGTATGTGGATTTGATTCAGTTTATCGCCACAAGTCAGGAGTTTTTGGAGAAAGCGCACTTTAGGCTAAAGAAATTTAAAGATGAGCATTTTAGCGAGTTTGTAAGTGTGTATGCACCTATGCTAAGGGACATAAAAGATAGATTTATCTCGCTACTAAATTCTAAAGCTTATGATTTGGATAGTGCGCTTTGGGGGAGGGCAAAGACAAGCGAGAGTGTAAGGAGATTTTTTCGCGATGCGCGCATAGAGGGTGGGTTTAGCTCCAAGACATTTTTGCGCTACTTTTTGCGCGGCATCGATAGGACAAAGGCTTCGCCAAAATCTAAAGAACTCTTTGACTTGCTAAAATACTTAGAAGAAGTCAGCAAAAAATCTGTCCTAGTGATACGAAACTCCCAAGTCGATGGACTAAAATACAAAGAAGTAATCCAAAAAATCGACTCTACCCTAACCGTGATAGTAGAAAAAGCCGCGATGAATGCGCTAAAGACACTTGCTACAAACCCTTGCGATATAGTCGTGCTAGAAGAAAAGATAGGCGAGATGAGTGCGCTGGATTTTATCCAAAACTCAAAGCAGCTACCAAACCAAAAAAAGCTAGTCGTGTTTTGTCTAGTGGTGGATAGTATGCCAAAGTATGAGCAGCTAGAGGAGGCAAAAAACGCGGGCGTGCAATACTTTATCCCCAAGCAAAATATGGACGCGCTATTTGATAGCGTGCGAATGGCTATATAGGGGGAGTGGGGGGGTTTGCGATTTTGGATTTTGCTAGGGGGGATTTGATTTTGCGTGTTTGGTGGCTTTGCTAAAGCGACTTAGGAGAGGTGCTTTAGCGGAAGTGATTTGTTAAGCTCGTTTGTGTGCTGGTTTTGTATATGTTTGATAGATTTTGTAGCTGTGTTTTAGAGGGGATTAAGGGAATCTAAGAAGTTTGTTTCTAAGTTCTAAAAGGTTTGATTAGAATCGTGGGATTTTAAGGGAGAGATTATAAAGGCTAGATTCCCCCTGATTTTGAGAGAGAGATAAGGGGAATCTAGTTTCTTCGGAGTTTGAAAAAGTCTGCTTTTGAGCCCATCGGGGTAATGGGCTCGGGTGAAATATTACATAAAAATAGTTAATGAAAAAAATTTATCAACAAAAAATTTTAATTTTTTTAGAATTTATTTTTACATAGATTTTAAATAAGTGGCTTACATCATCGCATAGATTAAGGATATGAAAGCATTTTTAGTGTTTTTTTGGCATTTCAAATTTTGGTATTTCAAAAAGCCTTGATTGCGTATATTGGCTTGTAGGTTGATATGTTTTAGGGGCGTGATTTTATGCTCCAAAGGATAATCTAGCGTAAAGAAACACAATGCGTGGCTAGAAAATCTAGCAATTTCAATGACTTGCCCGCATAAAACGAGCCTTTGCAAGACTTCTGCAATATTTCTGCATACTTTTGTAATCCCCCGCAAATCCCTAAACCCCCCACAAAATCACCCGTAAATCAAAACATTTCACACCTCAAAGTAGAGCCGCTTCAAATGCGTGGCAAACCGCAACAATGCAAGCGAAGTTTAAAATATTTGTAAAAAAAGTAAAATCTAGCAAAAACAAAACAAAAATACAAAATCTCAAAAACGCTAATGCTGTGGTTTAAAAAGTGTTTTTTTTTTTTTTTTGTAGCATACTTTCGCGCTATAAGTCCTTGTGGCTAGGAGTTTGGCTAGAAATTCATAGATTGTCTAGCTAAATTTTTAGAGTTGCAAGAGAAACTTATGGTAGCAAAATCTTACAAAGGAGTCATTCTATGATGACAAAGGTTTCACTAGGCATTTTTGGGATAATCGCGGCGGTGCTAATGAGTGGGTGCTCACAAAACTTGGCTAAGTTTTCTGTGGCTTCTACGGGCAATGTCCCTCTTGCAAGCGGTAGCGAGAAGGGCGAATATGTGCAAGGAAAGGCTTGTATCAGCAAGGTATTTGGCATATCTTTTGGCAACAAGCAAAATCGCATAAGTGAAGCAGTGGCAAAAGCCCTCGAAGTCGCAGCGAAGAAAAATCAACCTGCAGATGCCCTAGTCAATGTCGATATACGCGCTAGTAACTGGTCTTTGCTATTTTTTGGCAAAAACTGCATAATCGCAAAAGGACAAGCTGTCGGTATCAAATAGCTAGCTTTGCCTAGACGCTTCTTACATTTTACGCCCCATTTACTTTCATCGAGTGAAAGTCAATGGGCGGTGAAGTCATCGGGCGGACTTGCTTGATGACTTATAAATCACTTCTATGAAAACTGCTCTACAAAACGCGCAAGAAGCTACAAAGACTACAAAGAGCATAAAAAGAAATAAAACTTACGAAAACTACCTAAAATCTAGCAAAAACTAGAATCTGTAAAAAAAGCTAGAAACCATACATTTGGAGATATTTCGCTTTTGTATGACAATGTTGCTTCATCATAAACGATACACTTTCTCCCTCCCTTAGCACGAGAGGATTAAAAAAGTGGGAAAGCCCCCTCAAATATCAAGCAAAGCAAACAATCGCTAGCAATATAAGTGTTTACCTCATTGCGAGGTTTTGTGTAGCAAAATCGTGGCAAAACGAAGTTTCTTTAGTAATCCACAAAAAAAGAAATAGATTGTCGCGCAAGTCTTGCGACTTTCTCGCAATGACGATTATGGCGTGTGAATTGCCACGAACGCTAAAGCGATTCTCACAATGACGATAAAAGTCCCCTCCCGCAGCACGAGGGGCATTTAGGGGTGGGTAAATCCACACAATGCACAGATTCTTACAATGACGAATTTGTGGATTACTAAGATACGATTTTTGGCGATAAAGATTTTAGGCAAAATCTATTTTTAGATTCCTTTGGCGAGTATAGCCATAGCTGCGCTTTGTGAGCGCAGGATAAGTGTGCTATCCACTCCATAGATTTTGCGATTTTGTGCTGCAAAAGTCTCTCTTTCTTGCGAGCTAAACCCTCCCTCTGCACCGATGAAAACCCCCTCTTTTAGTGCGCTTATGGCTTGCGCTCTTGTTTGCAATACTTCCCCACCAAAATCTAGCACACTAGCGTGTGGGTAGCACTCTAACGCTGTGTGAAAATCATCTAGCATTTCTACTTGGCATAGTGAGCTTCGTCCGCACTGCTGGCAAGACTCTATGAGTATGCGCTCTATGCGCCCCTCATCAAGTCGGACACCGCCTTGAGAGAATCGCCCAAAATACAAACTTAGCTTGCCTAAGCCTAGCTCGTTTAGGTGTGGGAGGGCTTTGTAAATCGTTTGGGGGGTAGTCATCGCCCAAATTAGATGAGAGAAGTGCTGTGGGGTGTTTGGCAGGATTTGGCTAGATTCTAAGAGTAGGGTGGCGTTTTTGCGCGATATGGATTCTATGTGATAGGTATAAAGTGTGTCATCACGCAGATTCCGCAGGGCTTGGGTAGAGCCTACCTTTGCCCTGCGAGATTGGCAGAGGTGGGCAAATGCTTCGCCATCTATGCTAAGTGTGCGCTCCCCGCAGGATTTGACATAGAGAAACTGCATAAATTTGTGTCTTTAGATTTTGGCTTAGATTTTTTAGCTTTGTGTGTGATTTGCGCTTGGGTATTGGCTTGCTTAGGTGTCGTGCTTAGGATTGATTTCCTAAACTTAACGGTCTAAACCTGCACTTTTTAAACTTGCACGGATAGCTAAAATCTCATCGATTAGCCCGCCTAGCTTGTCAAGTGCTACCATATTTGCGCCATCGCTTAGGGCATTTGCAGGGTCGTAGTGCGTCTCCATAAAAAACCCATCTACTCCCACAGCTGCCGCTGCTCGCGCGAGATATGGGACAAATGAGCTATCCCCACCGCTTTTGCCTCCTGCTGCTCCGGGCATTTGCACGCTATGAGTAGCATCAAATATCACAGGGGCAAATTCACGCATTATCACAAGCGAGCGCATATCCACGACAAGATTGCCATAGCCAAAGCTAGCTCCCCGCTCGGTAAGCCATACTTTGTGTTTTAGCGATTCTGCAAAGCTAGCTTCTTGCAAGTAGCTATCGCGCGTTTTTAGTGCCTTTAGCGTGGAGTAGCGCATATCTTTTGGATTCATAAACTGCCCTTTTTTTATGTTTATGATAGAATCTGTCTTTGCCACTGCTACTACCAAATCTGTCTGTCGGCATAGAAATGCGGGGATTTGGATAATGTCTGCGACTTCTGCTATGGGCTTGGCTTGGTGGGATTCGTGAATGTCTGTGATGATTTTGTAGCCAAAATCTTTTTTGATAGATTCTAGCATTTTTAGTCCCTTTTCTAGTCCCGGTCCGCGATAGGCATCTAGGCTTGTGCGGTTTGCTTTGTCAAAGCTAGCTTTGAAGTAGAAGTCGATTTGCGGGTTTTTTGCTATTTGGGCTATGCCCTCTGCTATGCGGAAAAGTTGCGCTTCGCTCTCTATTACGCAAGGACCGCTCATTAAGATAAGTTTGTTTTTTGTATTTGCCATTTTTGCTCCTTTGAATTAGATTGTTTGGATTCTATGGGGGAATCTTTTTAGTTTTGGCTATGTAGTTTTGTTTATCTGCTTTTGGGTGTGATAGCCTTAAACTCCCTTGTAATCATATTATAATTTAGTATTTCTCCTGTTTCTATTATGTAATACCACCCAAAGATTCTAAGCTCACCTCTATCAAACCTCTCCTCTACAAATGGATAACTCATAAGGTTTTCTAGCTGTTGCTCGATATTGATTTGCTCGGTAAGCCAGATTTTTTTTGCCCTTGAGGTTGGATTTTGGGCTAGGACTTTGTCTTTGACAGGCTCTAGGAGGGTAAGCCACTTTTTGACATAGGGGGTTTGCTCTAGCTTGGCAGGTGGCTCATATATCGCGCTACACGCGCCACAATTACTATGCCCGCAGATGATGACATTTTTGATTTCCAAAATCGTAAGGGCGTATTCTATCGCAGAGGTGGTGGCTAGGTAGCCCTCGCGCAAAGTTTGGGATTCTTTATAAGGAGGGATAATGTTGCCAATATTGCGAATGACAAACAAATCCCCGGGGTCAGAGTTTGTGATGAGGTTTGGCACGACACGAGAATCCACACAAGAGATAAACAGCGTGTGTGGCTCTTGGTGCTTTTTTAGGCTTTCATATAGTTCTTTATGCTCGATAAAATCCTCTTCTTGGAATTTTATCGCTCCTTCAAATAATTCTTTCATTTTTACTTCTCTTTTGTGGTGGGTTTTGATTTTGTCTAAAATGTGTATTTTTGGGAGTATTTTACACTTTTTACTTAAATTATCATCGCTTAAGGGGGAGTTTTTGAAAATGTTTGGTAAAATTCCGCCTTAATTTTAGGTGCTAGAAAATTTGGTAGAGAATTTATAGAATTTTGGTTGGGATTTTTGGTGGTGGGTTTGGTGGAGCATTTTGCATTTTAGCGCGTTTGGCGCAGACTTTAAGGAGAGTGTGATGCAGGATTTAGACAAGGTATTGGGGCTAGGATTAGCGGGCAATTTTGCAAATCATCTTGAGCAAGCGGGAGAAGCGGGGGATTTTGCTTGTATCATAGGCGATGAGGAGTGCGCACCTAAGGGGATTTTCCCGTTTTTTGTGCCAAACTCTAGTGGCGTGCTTGGTAAATTTTGCTTTGATGATAGGGCGGTGGTGCTACCAAGTGATACAAGCCTGCTAGTCCAAGCAGAAGCCGAAGTAGGGCTAGAATGTGATATAGCGTATGATGAGAGCAGTGGGAAAAAGTGCGTAAAATCGCTGATTCCACGCTATTTTATGGCGTTTAATGATGCTTCTGTGCGCAATGACAAAGAAGCGAAAAAACTCTCTTTGAAAAAGAATTTCTCAAAAGGCTCAAAAGGCTTTAGCCCACAAAAAATCGCTATTGATGAGTTTAGCCCAAATGGCGTGTGCAAAGACTACTCTATCGTGTCATTTGTAGAGAATGGTGGCAAGCTAGAGCAATACGGCGAACTAAGCGAACTAAGCACATATAGCTACTTCTATGAGAAGCTAATCTCTTGGATAATAAAAAAGCTAAATACACAAGAGGATTTTGGTGTGCTAGAGGATTTGCCTAGTGTGCTAGAGGAGTCGCGCTACCCTAGTAGGGCGATAGTGGCTATCGGTGCGACAAGATACACGCAGCAAGGCGAGAATCGCTTTTTGCAAGAGGGGGATAGCGTGAGTGTAATTGTGTTTAATCATCACAAATATAGCTTTGAGGAGATTTGCCAAATCGCTGCAAAGCTATCCACTAACAGCAATGAAGCGCAAAATCTAAGCGATATTTCTGTGCTAGCACAAAAGGTAGTTAGATAGCTAGCTCATAAGTGTGTGCTAGTGTGATTTGGGCTTGATTTTGTGGGTGCTAGTGTGCGCTAAATCTCGCTTGTAAAAATCTTGCTTAAATAAAACTTAAGTAAAATTTGTAAAGTTTTTGCAAATTATGTGTCTTTTGGTGTTGGGTTTTTGTAATTTTTGTCGGTATTTCATTATTTTTTCAAGAAGTATTTGCATTTAGGAACGATAAACGCTTAGTGTCTATAAAGTAGCCTAGCTTGCCTAAAGACTTTTGCTAAGATTTGGCAAGTCTAGTTGCTAGATATGTTGCGTTTAAGGACTTGGATAAATGCAAAAAAAGCCACAGCATTCTTGGCAAAATCATTCCTCACAAAATCGCTCTTGGCGAGATAAAAATCCAAATATGATAAAGCCTATCATCATAAGCGTTCTGTGTGCGTTTGGTATGGTGTTTGTCGTGTGTTTTTTGATGTGGGATAGCTATGTAGATACGCTAAATAGACAGGGCAATCTAGAAATACAGCTAAAGCAAGCCCAAGCCGTGCTAGACTACCAAAGAGAGCAAAGCGAGGAAATCCTAGAAAATCGCAATAAGCGCATAGAATACTTAGAAAATGAGCTAAAAACTTATCGAAAGAAAAATGTCAATATGCGGATTTTGGTAATTGATAATGACTCTGTGGAAAATCCACACTTGCCACAGATAAAGCAAGTAGACCAAATCCCGCCACAGCAAAATCCATAGAGCTTAAGCAAAGTAATCAAGGCTTACAATATGGGCAAAAACTGCCAAAACCAAAATGTCTCAAGCAAACAAAATTAGCAAAATTTTGCGCAAAATCACGCAAAACCTCCCCCACAAACCCCCAAAATCTCACAAAGACAAACAAAGACAAGTGAGGATTTCAGCGTGTGCGTGTGGTTGCGCTTGAGATAGAGAAGCGAGCGCGTTTATCAATGCGTAAAAAGATTCTGCTAGCTTGTGTTAGCAGGGCTTAAGACTACTTTATGTAGCTTTTTAGCAAGCTAGCGATGATTTTTGCTTCTTTTTCGCGCTTAGGCTGTGTGCTAGCGTTTAGGAAATACTCATCAATATGTGCTTCTATCATTTCGCTATATAGTCCGTGAGCACTGCCTTTTATTGAGCCTATTTGTTGCAAAAGTTTGAAAAACTCATCATCGTTTTGGACACCTTCTTCTATGGCTTTTAGTTGCCCTTGTAGCTTGTGTATGCGAGCGATGATTTTGCGCTTGTTTGGGATAGAATCTGCCATTGCAACTCCTTATATTGTGATTTGTAACTACATTACTAAGAATCAAACTACAAATTAACTTAACTTGTGCAAATTAACTTAATTTGTGATAGTATCCAAAATTTTCTAATAGCTAGAATCTGCTTAGCTAAATCTAGCAAGGATTCTGCCAATTTTTAAGGGATAAAAATGACTACATACAAAATACAAAATCTTGATTGTGCAAATTGTGCTAGCAAGCTAGAAAACGCGCTAAATGCCCTGCCGTCAGTTAGGCAAGCAAAAATATCTTTTGCAAGTGATACACTTATGATTGATTGTGATGATTTGGAGGAGGTAAAATCCTGCATAGCCAAAATCGAGCCACAAGTGCAAATCACACAATCAAAAACCAAAAATCTATATGAGTGGTTTAATGCCGAGCTAGCTATGCTTGCGGGACTTATTGTGGTGTTTTTGGCTAGTCTTGTGTTTGAGCATAAGTATTTGGATTATTTTGAGCAAGAAGAGCCAAGCATTTTAGAGATTTTTGCCACAGCGCATAGCAACGCGCTAAATGGGGATTTTTGGCTTGTGGGGCTATATGCGCTATGGGTGGCTATCTATGTGCTAGCAGGCAGGAGCGTGCTAAAGGGTGCGTTTCATAGCTTTGGCAAGGGAGAGTTTTTTGATGAAAATGTGCTTATGCTAAGTGCTTCTGTGGCGGCTTTTTGCATAGGGGCGAGCGAAGAGGCAGTAAGCATAATGCTATTTTTCTCTGCAGGCGAATACCTCCAAAATCTAAGTGTCAAAAAATCCAAAGAATCCATAAACGCGCTTTCTAGCTTTGATTTGCCAAAGGCACATAGAATAGATTCTAGTGGCTTTGATAGCGACTTTGATAGTGAGCTTGATAGCACTAGCCATAGCGTAGGAAAGTCTAGCCAAAAATCAAGCCCAAGAACTAGCCAAATGTCTAGCTTTGATTATGAAGTCGATTCTACAAACACCACCGACATAGACGCAAAGGATTTAAAAGAGGGCGATGAGATTTTGCTATATGTGGGGGAGATGCTTCCTGCGGATTGTGCTTTGCTAAGCGAGGAAGCGAGCTTTGATATTAGCGCACTTAGTGGAGAGTCGCTTCCCTTTAGTGCTAAGGCGGGGGAGGAGATTCTCTCTGGCTCTATCGCACTTGGCAAAGTCGCACGGCTAAAGGTGCTACGCCCCTTTGCCAAAAGCCAAATCGCCAAAATCACCGAACTTATCGCTTCTGCTTCTAGCCAAAAATCCCCCACAGAAAATTTCATAACCACTTTTGCGAGGTATTATACGCCTGTGGTGTTTTTTATCGCGCTTCTTGTGGCGTTTGTCCCACCGCTTACGCTTGGGTTTGGGCAGGCTGACACTTCATTTGGCTCTGAATTTAGAGAGTGGGCATATCGTGCGCTAGTAGTGCTAATGGTTAGCTGTCCTTGTGCGCTAGTGGTGTCTGTGCCGATAGGGTATTTTGGGGGGATTGCTGCTAGCTCTAGGATTGGCGTGCTTATCAAAGGCTCAAACTACCTAGAAGCCCTAAGCCGACTTATCTTGCTAGGATTTGACAAAACAGGCACACTCACAAAAGGTGTGTTTAAAGTTACCAAAATCGTTCCACAAGAGGGAATCTCTCAAATGGAGTTGCTAGGATATGCACTATGTGCGCAGGATTTGTCCTCTCACCCCATAGCCCAATCGATAAAAAAAGAATACCACCGACTAGCCAAAGAAAGCAAGCACTCTCATCACATAAGCGAGTATGAGGAGCTATCAGGGCTAGGTGTGCGTGCTAGGTGTGATAATATCGAAATCATCGCAGGCAATGACAAGATATTGCACAAATTTGACATACCGCACAATACTTGTGATATACAAGGTAGCGTGGTGCATATCGCCGTAGAAAAGCGGTATCTAGGCTATCTAATCATCTCTGATGAGCTAAAGCAGGAAGCAAAAACAGTAGTGCAAAATCTAAAAAAACTAGGCATATCGCCCGTGCTACTTAGCGGAGATACCCTCACACCTTGCAAAGCTGTAGGGGACATACTTGGTGTGGAGTATTATGCTTCGCTATTGCCACAAGACAAAGCAGCGAAATTTGGCGAGCTAAAAGCGCGTGCTTTGGGGGCAAAATCTATCCCTCAACATAGCTTGCAATCTAAAATCAAACACCAAAAGCACAAAGTCGGCTTTGTAGGAGACGGTATCAATGACGCGCCCACTCTTGCGCTAGCCGATGTGGGAATCTCTATGGGAAGTGGCAGTGATATAAGTCAGCAAAACGCAAATGTCATCATTCTAAACAACTCGCTAGAATCTCTACTAAGCGCGATACAAATCGCCAAAAAGACAAAAACTATCATCTATGAAAATATCGCTTTCGCGCTTGGGGTGAAGGCTGTGTTTGTCGTTCTTGGGCTTTTTGGGTGGGCGACTATATGGGAGGCGGTGTTTTGCGATGTGGGCGTGGCACTACTAGCTTTGGCAAACGCTATGCGGACAATGAGGCTTGGAGGGAAAAAGCGCAATGAGACACAAAACAAAGCACAAAAAGCATAGTGGCTAATTGCGCTTAAAGACTTCTAAAATCTTACTAGATTTTGGAGATTGTAGGATTTAGGCTAGATTTTGCCTTATTTTAGATTCCACTTTTTTGTTAGATTCTCTAGTAGTTCGCCGTTGTTTTCTACAAACTCATCGACAAAGTTTGCTAGAGAGGTATTGGACTTTTTAGAAGCGATACCGTATTTTTGTGGCTCAAAGCTATCGGGCAAAATCTCACTTTTGCTATCGACATAGCCTAGCAGTATTGATTTATCCACGCTAAAGGCATCGATTTTGTCGCTAGCTAGCGCGACTTTTATGTCTGGGAATTCTGGGAACTCACTAAATTTCACCTCTATGCCTGCGTTTTTGGCAGCGGTGGTGATGACTTCGCGCGTGGTGGAGGATTGGGCTACACCTATGCGTGCACCCTCCATATCGGCTAGGCTTTTGTAGCCTTTTTCTTTTAGCACCAAAAGTCCCACAGAATCGACATAATAAGGCTTTGAGAAATGGAGCAATTTTTCGCGCTCCTGCGTGATACTAAAGGTGGCGATGACTAAATCCACACTTCCATTTTCAAGTAGTGGTTGCCTAGATTTGTAGTTTACAGTTACAAGTTTTAGTTTATTTTCATCGCCCAAAATCTCTTTGGCTAGGGCTTTTGATATATCGATTTCATAGCCCTCTATTTTTTCGTTTTTGTGGTTTAGAAGCCCTAGATGAGGGACATCGTCTTTGACACCTACGATAAGCACACCTCGCTTTTTGATAGAATCTATGCTGTTTGTGTTTGCCCCACTCTCTTCACTGCAAGAGCTTAGCCCAAAAAGTGCTAGACACATAGCGAGTAAAAGAGAAAAAATGGACTTGGCACTTCCAAAATCTTTGCTAAAATCCGCACTTCCAAAATCCGTGTCATCAAAGTATGTGCTTGTGCTAGGCTTTTTGGGTGCTTTGGCAAAGTTTGGCAAAGTCTTTATAACGCGTTTTGTGGTGCTAAGCATTGTGCTTTCCTTATGGGGTGGATTTGTGTGGGATTGTGTTTTATGGTTCTGGGATTTTAGATTTGGCAGAGTGTTTGCTGATTGTAGCTAAAGTTTATAGATAGTTTGTGGATAATGTAGTGATTTTTGGATAATTTTTAGTGTATATTACCACTTTGCTGTATGTGGCGTGATTGATTTTATGCTTCAACCCTTTTCATCACACTTTTTCACTAAATTAACCAAATCCCGCTACAATGATTCCGCTTGAAAAACCCCGCTTAAGCCCCATAGCTCAAGAACTCCCCAATACACCACACCAAATCTCTAAAAAAAGATTTCACATAATTTACATAAAAGTCTTAAGAGATTCTAGCTAAAGGTTGGGAGTGTTGTTAATGCTAATTAAATTGCACTATAAAAAATAGTTGTAAAACAAAGTAAGAAGCCTTATAAAAAAAAGGTTTTAAAATAAGGAATATCATTTGAGGCATTTTACATATTTCGTATGTCTAGGCTGCTTTACTCTATGCCACTTGATTTTGGGCTATTTCTCACGCGTAAAGTATAAACAAATACATAAACATACACAAATACATAGCAATAAAAAAAATACTTCAAAGTTATCTAAAACGAAATACCCTAAAGTCAAATACCCTAACACCAAGCAACTTAAAATCAAATAATTTAACACCATCTAGCCTAATTCACTCCAAACCAAGCAATCTAAATAAAAGTAACCTAAAGCAATATAAAAGGAGGTGTATCTCGCTTTTTATCTGCGCTTATCTAGTTGCCACACCTTGCGCTTATGCACTAGATAATGCGCCACAGCATTTAGAGATAGCACAAGTAATCTCATCTAAGCTCCACACGACTCAACCAAACCAACTTCATTTAAGTGCATTAGTAGAGCAAATCCCCACACCACAACTAATTCCGCCACAACCAGCTACGCTACAACCAACTGAACTACAATCGCCCACACCACCACCGATAAGCCCACCAAACCCACAAGATTTCCTACATTCACTACATTCTCCACAACCCAATGCAAATCAACTAGAAACTGCATTATTAGATTCTCCATCACTAGATTTTCCACATTTGCAAGATACTTCTCCACCACATTCACATTTACAAGTTTTTGCTTTATTAGATTTTACTTCGCAATATTCTACCTTACAAGATTCCCCACATTCACTACATTCTCCACAACCCAATGCAAATCAACTAGAATCTGCATTATTACATTCTCCTTTGCTAGATTCCCCCACACAGCACTTACAAGATTCACATTTGTCATATCCTAGCTTAGATTCTAGCTTGCCAAGCAAGCTAGAATCCCTAGATTCCCTCCCTATCACACCTGATACTTCTACCAGCTCTTTATCCCCTAGCATTACCCACTCTCCAAACAACATAGAAATCATCAATATCACTACACCAAACGCACAAGGCATATCAAATAATCACTACATAGATTTCAACATTAAGCCCAAAGGAGCTATACTAAATAATTCCTTGCAATCTATCACTTCTACTCATCTAGCAGGGTTTATTAGCTCAAACCCACACCTAAAAGATTCCACTGCCTCTCTTATCCTAAACCAAGTAACACCTCTGCAAATCCCTCATACTTACTAGGAATGCTTGAAGTCGCAGGAGATAAAGCAAGTGTGCTTATAGCAAACCCAAATGGAATCGTATGTAAATCTTGTGGGTTTAGCAATGTAGCAAATCTAGCCTTAAGCACAGCCCTCATAGAGGACAAACTAGCCTTAGATGAGAAATGGCTAAACAATAATACAATAAACACTAATGGCGCAAATATCATAAATAATATAAATACCACAAATAACAAAAATAATGCAAACAACATAAATAATACAAATACGCCAAATAACAATACAGCAAATGCCTTAAGCAATGCTAATTCTGCCCATTCACTCCAATCCCCCCAATCACTACAAGAGCAGCTAAAGCACAATCTATCTTTGCGAGTGCAAAAAGGACATATCAATATTGATTCACTAAATGCTAGCAACACTACCATACTCACACTTCTATCTAAATCCCTAAAAATCAACAAAGCACTTTATGCTAATAATCTCTCCATACTACTAGGAAGCAATGATATATCTTTGAGTGATAAGGGGGGCATTGCTTCTTTGGCAACCACTGCAAATAGCAAACACACCAAATGCAAAAAATACCATAAATGATAAAACTAGCACAAGCCCGCAAAGTAACACAAGCCCGCACTCAAGCACACAATCAAATGCTACACAAACAAACACACAAGAAAGCAGTGCAAAATCCACACAACAATCTAATCAACAATCTACACAAGAGATTGCATCACAGCTAAATAGCACAAATGAAGTCCTAGCCCTTGATATTGCTTATCTAGGAGGAGTGTTTGCAAACTCTATCTATCTAATCGCAAGTGATGAGCACTCTTTGGTGCAAAATAGTGGCACTATGGCTACACTCCCTTCAAACACACAGGGCGATAATGGATTTTATATCGATATAAATGGTAGATTATCCATCGCCACAAAAACAAACGAAACAACACAAACAATACAAACAATACAAACAATACAGGAAAATCAAGCAAACCAATCCGACAATCAAACCAAGCAGATAAGTAAAGCACTCTACTCACATAATGCTACACAATCACATATATCTAATGATTCTAATCAATCAAACTCAAATGCCACAAATACTACAAACCACACAACTAGCATAACCAACACAGACAACACAGACAACACAAATCACACAGCTAGCATAGCTCCCACCATATATGCCACTTTACACACCACCCAAGATTCTACAAATAATGCAAACACAAAAAGCACTATAAGCACCACAAATACAGCAAACGCCTCAAATACCACAAATGCAGCAAATACAGCAAACACTACCCCATACAATATCACTGACACCACACCTTATACCACTACAAATCCCACAGATACTACAAACACCACTGATACCACACACACTACTTCAAGCACCACTGCTTCGCTCTATGCTTCTAGCACTCTAAACATATTTGCAAAATCTATCACAAACACTAGCTCAACTATCTATGCAAGAGATGCACTCTCTATGAGGGTAGATACTTTAGAGAATACACAAGGTAGCATTTATGCCCTAAATACTCTATCTATATATGCAAATACCATAAATAATATCGGTCTAGCTAGCACTAAGACACATTTGCAATCTAAGCAATACATAAGAAATCTAAAACAAGTGGGCGATAAGCATTTTTGGAGGAGTGTATATGTCGATGAGTTAGATAGCTTTAGCCCAAGTATCATCGCTTCTAGTGGCGATACTTACATACTAGCCCACACACTTAGCAATCACAATAGCTACATAAGTGCTAGTAATATCCTAGAAATACAAGCAAAAAATTCTAGCAACACACAGACACAAGCCTATCAAAAAGTCATTGATAATGGTGTGGAAGTAAGGAATTATCAATATACTTATTGGAAAAATTATGCAGGTGTTAAAGGGTTTTTCTGCGGATTTTTTACACTTGGGATATGTAATATTAGAGAGCTTCGCACTGCAACAGCACAAGGAGTTTTTACTTATGCTCCACCACGCTCTATTAGTAAGATTGAGCTAGATTTCCCCACGCTAGAAAGCCAACTAGAACCAAACATAGCAAGACTAAATGCAGACATTGCAAATGAGTATGCCAAATATATACACTCTGCGCGTTTAAGCCCTGCTACAAATGAGTCAAACACTATAAATTCCACAAACACTACAAGCTATCCAAATCACTCATTCAACCCAAACCACCAAAACAACACAAGCAACACAAGCACTACAAGCTATCCAAACACTACAAATACACCAAATACCACAAATGACATAAACACACTAGCAAACTATTCAAATGCTTCATTCTCTACAAGTGCATTTGATAGTGGTAGATATGATGATAGAGAATCTTTTGTGCGCTCTAGCTATTTTTATCATCAGTTTGCTAGTAGGGATTCTAGCCAAGCAAAGATTTTTCTAGCAAATTTGGATTTGGAATCTAAAGCGATTTTTTATAACTCTAGTGCGTTTCTTAGTAATGCCCTAGATATTCAAGCACTTAGTGATTCTCAAGCAAATCATCTAAAATCTCTGCTACTTCATCAGCATTATCATACTAATCAATATAGCTACAACCAAAGCGATGATATGTATAGCCCCACTATTTCTAATGTATCTAGCAATGCGATTAAGAGCGCACATAACAATATGCTTAATAACACGCGCAACGATATATATAGCAACACACTCAATACTATACGCAATGACATATATGGCAATATCCACAACAACGCTTTCAATAGCACATTTAACAACACTACTAATAACACATACAATGATAAAACGCTCAATAGCACATACGATAGTGCGCTAAATAGAGCACGCAATAGCACATTTAATAACACACTAAATGGTGTGCATAATAGCACAAATAATCTTGCACATTCTTTGAAATCTAGCAATTCTATAAGCCCTGCTTTATCTCCCTTTGCTAGCTCCATAGGATTTAGTGGGGATTTTATATCTTTGCATTCACACACTTTTAGCAATGACTCTACCCTGCAAGGAAATGGGATAAGCCTGCATACAAGCGAGGCTTTAGCACATTTAGGAGATATAAAAGCAAAAGACATTGTGCTGCAAAGTGATGGCACACTCTATATAGGCGGAGGAGATATACAAGCTAGAGATAAAGCCTACTTGCAAGCAAAGCATATCAGCATAGATTCTCTCATCACTACTACTAAGGGCTATACACCTACTACACAAACTATACTTGCACCTGCTAGATATGCTATTAGCACAAATGCTTCAAGTGGCTTATATCCATTTGCATTGTTATCTAGCGCAAATCACTACCCAAATCAAGCAAGCTACCTAAATCATACAAGCCAAACAAGTCAAATAAACTACTCAAATCACACAAACTATGCAAACTATCCAAACTATGCAAGCCATTCAAATCACACAAACTATGCAAGTTATCCAAACTACACAAACCAACTAGGCACAAGCCTTACTCCACTTCATAGCATAGATTCTATCTACTCTACTTCTACGCTAAAGGCTGGCTCACTTTTTTTACACAGCACAGATTCTGCTTCTATCTCTAGTGCAAGTTTAAGCGCAGATGATAATATCTCTATTAGCTCAAGCACATTGCACTTAAGCACTCAAGCATTGCATTCTGCTTACAAAGACTCATATCAAACGCGTAAATCTACCACTCGCGTAGGCACTACACTTAGTGCAAATAGCATATCTCTAAGTGCAAAAGATTCTCTAAACCTAGCAAATGCTAGCTTGAACGCTAGTGAAAGCATATCTTTGCACTCAAGGGGCAATATCTCCCTAGATAGCACCACAGATACGCACTATGCTACTTCTACGCACCATAGCACTAAGGAGCGTTTTTTCTACTCCAAAGACACCACTACCACCACCACGACACAAAGTGAGGTGCAGAGGGGGAGTAGCCTAAGGGCTAGCACTATCTCTCTAAACGCGCAGGATTCTATCCTCTCAAATGGCACAAACTACCACGCTAGCAATGCATTATCGCTAAATGCTACCAACAATTACATAGAATCTGCCCTCTCTCATAACACGAGCAAAGACACCACCACAAGCACAAGTGATAATGTGCTAGGATTTATCCCTATAAATACCAAAGATACACACACTTTTGCAAAAGACACTACGCACACAAACTCTACTTTAAGGGCTAGCTCTATTAGCATAAATGCAAAAAACACCACTTTGCTAGGAGTAGATATACACTCACAAGATGAAACAAGTATATCCACAGATAGCTTTAGTCTAGCAAATGTGCAAGATAGCCACTATCTAAGCACTTCTAGCAAATCTAAAAGAGTGTTTGGGCTAAAAAATAGCGAGCAAAAAGACACTCTCTCTAAGTCCCTCGCACACAAATCCAACCTCACAAGCAAAAATCTCACACTTCATAGCGATAATGACATAAATATCATCGCTTCAGATATTACTATAAGCAACGATGCTTTACTACTTAGCAAGGGCAATATAAATATACACAATGCCTACTCTACCACTACTACCACTCACTATGAGAAGCAAACAGACTTTAGCCAAGCCATAACTCAAGGGCTAAAAGCAGCCCTCACAGGTGGCATAAGCCTACTAAAAGACACAAAATGCAAGGGTGGTAAGTGTAGCTTGCATACCACTATCGCAGACTACAAAGAGGACACTTCAAGTGCTTATGCCAAAGAAGTCATCTCCTCAAACCTAAACATAGGCAACAATCTAGTAATAAGCAATGCTAGCAGCTCTAGTAATACTCTTACAAGCAATAGTGCACCCACAAGCAACAATACGGGCACACCAAATATTTCTATATTTGGCTCAAACTTGCAAGCAAACAATATTTCACTAGATTCTGCTAATGATATAATGATAGCTTCTGCAAAAAACTCCTACTCTACAAGTCAATCACATACACAAGGTAGTATAAGCACTACTCTAAGCGTGGGCAATGCCTATGTAGATGCGGGCTATGCAGGATATGGAGTATATCAGGCTAGCACTGCCCTTGCCAAAGCAAGCAAAGACTATGAACATATCAAATCCCTACACAAGCAAGGCAAGGCTTCAAGTGCTGCCCTAGAAGATGCTAAGCTAAATGTAGCCCTAGCAACTG
Source organism: Helicobacter macacae MIT 99-5501 (assembly GCF_000507845.1). NCBI lineage: Bacteria > Pseudomonadati > Campylobacterota > Epsilonproteobacteria > Campylobacterales > Helicobacteraceae > Helicobacter > Helicobacter macacae. The sequence continues at coordinate 264,633 of NZ_KI669454.1, forward strand.
CAAATCTCACTACTTCTATGATAAACCTCACAAATGCTACTGCTTCTGCTGCTACAGCAGCCACCACAGGCTATGGCACAGGTATGTATGTGAGTGCAGGGCTTAGCCTAGCAGGTAGCAAGCAAAGCACGGATAGTGCTTCTACTATCCACACCGCTTCATTTTTGAGCTCAAACAATGACATATCTCTAAATGCTACCAATTCTATTGTGCAGAAAGGCTCTCATCTACTAGCTGATAACTCCATATTTTACAAAGCAAATAATGACATAACGCTACAATCTAGCGAGGACACCTACTCAAGCAAACACTCACACAAGGACTTCTCTACTTCCATAGAATATGGCACAAATGGCTTTGGAATGCAAGCTAGCTACTCACAAGAGAACTCCAAAGCAAACTCCATATCACAAAACAACTCTACAAGCTATGCCAAGCATATCACACTAAATACTGATAAATCTCTAAATATCATTAGCTCAAATGTAGAATCAAACACCCTAGAAGCAAATACCAACTCCCTAAAGATAGAATCCAAATACTCTAGTCAATATGCTAAGGGTAATGGTGTATCAACCTCACTAGGCTATGGTAGCACTACAAGCAATGCTAGCACTTCCTCACGCGCTTCGCACGAAAGCCCACTAAACAAACTCGCTAAAAATGCTAAATCTCTAAACTTATCTCTAGGAATAAGCTCTAGCAACACAGATAAAGAATGGATACAAACTCAAGCATCACTACTATCACAAGGTAGTGCCACTATCAATATACGAGGCAACACTCACCTTGCAGGTGGAATCCTCTCTAGCAGACAAGAAAAACTATCTCTAAACACCCACTCCCTCACTCACTCTCATCTGTCAAGCAAAGACTATAATGACTCCAAAGCGTTTAGCTTATCGCTAAGTGCTAGTGATACAGGGCTAAACCTACACAATCAAGGACACAAAAAAGAGGGCGTAGCTTATGCTACACTAGGATATGGGCATATCAATATCCACACGCCAAACACCACAAATACGCCAAGTGCTACAAATAGCATAGACGCTACGAATGCCATAAATTCCATAAATACTCCAAAAACTATAAATACCGAAAATGTAGCAAATACCCTAGATTCTCTTTCTATAAGCACAATAGATGATATTTCTACAAGCACGCTAGACACTCTAAACACCACAAATACGACAAGCAAACTATCAAACAACAATCAAGCAATATCTAGCGCGAATACACCAAGCAATACAAACTCTACAAACCCTACTATAAACCTAGCAGATAAAGCAAACACACCAAATGCCCTAGATACTGCAAGCACTCCCACACCACCCAAACCACTATCAGGGCTAAATAGAGATTTATCTCGTAGCACTATCATAACCAAAGACACTCAAACAAACGCACTAGACTCTAATCTAAGCATAGATAATAGAATCTTTAGTAGGAATGGTAGAGAAAAAATAGCTAGTGATATAAAAAACTTTAAGAAAAATACCCTTGTAAGTGGCTATGGTGCTACAAATACTCTATATAATGCTATAAGCACACCATTTCAAGCATTAAGCAATAAAGACATATCCCTAAAAGATACACCTACTCTATGGAAACTAAAGCAATCCCAACAAAGCACAGCCCTCACTAGAAGCCAAGATGACTTCGCAAAAGATACCCTAGATAATCTCTCAGGAGGCAAAGACACACTAGATATACAATACGCTCTAGCACTAGGCATATCTAGCGCAGAGAAGCCAAGCAAAATCTATTATAATCCAAACGATGAAGCACTAGGATTTCATAGCACTAGCCAAGCCACTTACAATCAAAACTACCTAAATGCTGCAAGTGGAATCATCACTGATACAAATGCTACTATATTTACAGACGCACACGAGAGGGCACACACTTATACTCATAGTGAAACCCTAGCAAACATAGCAGGCAAAGAAGCCATAAAAGCGTGGAATATAGCCAATCTCATACATACAAGCATAAACACAAGAAGCATAAACACAAATAGAACAAATACAAAACCTAGTAAGAATCTAGCACTTAGTAGCACAAATATATCTAGCAATATTGCATATAAAGATATAAGCAAAGGTGCAAGTAATATCACACCCATTTCTCAAGCCACTTCACAAAATGCTTTAGATGATAATAACTTTGGCGATTTAGACTTAGTAGAGCATCTAACGCCTAAATTTTACCTAACACCTAAATCTTGGCTTGCCACTCAAAGCAAAGAGTCCAAATCCACTCTACAAGCAAACACCTACAATGCTTCACTTATAGATAGTGTGGATAGGGATAATGCCCTGCCTTTAGTGCCTATTATTGCTGCTATCACTAGATATTTTGTTGCAAAAAAGATACAAAATGGCACAAAAAAAGCTAGCAAGTCTTTGGTTGATAAAAATGTAGGTAAAATGAAAAATGCCTTAAAACCAAATAAAAATGCAAAAGGAGAACATACTTCATTTAAAAGAGATAAACAAGGCAATATTACAAATTATAGAACTTATGAATATAATAAAATTTATTTCAATAAAAATCCAAAAAGTGGTGGTTTTGTCAAAAGCAAAGGATATGATGGAAAAGGAAAACCTCACAATGGTGTTAATACTCCACATATACACGATTATAAGAGTGGTATTACAAGAAAACCAACACAAAATGAAATACCAAAAGGAAATACAAAGTGAGCATTCTAGAATTTTTAGAGCAATGGTATGATAATTATCTATGGCTTTATCGCCTAAATGATAAAGCACACCAAATGAATATCACGCGCTACACACAAAATCCTAGATTTTTTAATTTTGGTATTGGGAGCGTTCAAGGCAGGCTTGATGAATGCACAAATAGCGAGCCGATTTTGTGTTTTAGCCTATTTGGGCAATACAACGATGAGAAATGCCTAGATTCTACACTTTTTAGTCATTGCAAGATTTTAATGGATAATATATTGCCAAGCTATCTTAAATACGAGGCTATAAATGAAATACGAAATAGTGAGGATTTCGCAAAAAATATGAAAAAGATGTGTGCTATTTTAGATGATAGTGTGGATTTTAGTAACATAAAAATTGATGAAGAATTATTAACGCTTTATAAAATATGCGAAAAAATGTATAGCAAAAATAGCGAGGGTGTTATTTTGGATAGCGATACGATGTTTTTTGTAGAGACTACAAGCAGTGGGTGGAGGATACACGCGGACATAGAGGATGGGATAGATGAGACAAGGCTAACTTGCAAATACGAAAATCCAAAGATGAAGCAATATAATGCCGAGCTATCAAAATCCCAACAAAATTGGGTAAAGCTACATTACGACCATTCGCGACTAAGTGCTTATGGAGGTGCTATAAACCTGCGTGAAATGGTGCAATTTCTAAATACCGTGCTACTAGAAAATTTACAAAAACATTGTGGAGTGGTGCTATGAGGTTTTGTAAAATCTTGCTATGCAAGTTAGCGTAAAATATTTTGTAAATTTACAAAATGGCAAACTTATAGGTGCGCTAGATAAATATGGCAATGTCATACAGGTAAAATAAATGAGTAAGTATTGCGCGTATATCCCTAATAGTCATCTAGATTCTCAAAATTCACAAATATTTTTTGATAACAATCTCTTTGCTTTCATAATGGAGCTATCAAATCAATACAGCATTTGGCAGGGGGAGAGCGAAAGATTATGGAGAAATATACGCAATCAAAAAGTGGCTACCAAAAATCTTAAAAATTTTTTGAAACTTAATAGATTTATCGTGCCAAGCGCAGACATTCAAAATTGGCAATCTTATGATTTGTATTTGTCTATGGCTAGAAAGAGAAATGATTATGTGTATTTTGTGGAGGAGCTGGATTTTTATTTTGTTGTGGGTAGGCAAGTGCTTTATGCCTATTCTAAGGATAAAATACCACAAAAACAATTAAGCACTTTGGCTACAAAGTATCATCTAGCTTGCATTGTAGATGATACTTTGTCAAAAGCACAAAAACCACGCTTTTCTACAAGGGCTATTCACTATCGCAAACTTCAAAAACTCATAGATGAAAATATGCAAACAATAATGCTAAAATACTTTGGAATCTCTCCTGATTTGGAGGATATAAGGGTTTATAAGGACTTTGATAGCCAAAAATATATCACGCAATATGCAGAGTGTTTTTATGTTACTTTGTGGAATCATTGGCTTAGTGCTAGTGAGCGTGAGAAGTGCATAAAAGATTATGTATTTGATAGGGGTGCTCTAAAAAGTGATATGCAAAAAATGAAACATAGAATGCAGTGTGAGCAAAAACTGCTAGATTTTATGCTTTGGATATACAAGAGTTTTGGCGTTTATAAGTCTGGCATTCATAGATACAAAGATACAATCTTGCTTTATCAAACCTCTTATGATGAATTTGTTTTGGATTTTTATAGGCTAATGAGAAATGGAGGTGGCTTTTGGTGGCATATCGCAGAGGAAAAAACTTGGGCTATCGCAAGCGAAGAGTATGTGCTGACTTTTATATCTTTTGGCAATGCTACAAAAATAAAAAGCCAAGCAAAAAACCGCGATTTGTTTATACTGCAATAACTATGAGGCAAAATGAAGCAAGATTTTTATGAAAATCTAAAAAATGCACTATGTAATAGTGATATAAATTTTTTGCGGACACATAGAGACAAATATGATATAAATCATTGTTTCGCAGATGAGGATAATGATAGCTTGCTTTTGTATGCTATGAGCGACAAAGGCTCTAGCGCGTATAAATATTTACTAGAAAATGGCGCAGATATAGGGCATATAAATGCTCTTGGAGAGGGGATTTGGCATAGTGTGGCTTTTTGTGATGAAATATCTAGGGTGGAGCTACTTTTATCGCTCTACCCTCATAGTTTGCATTCTATAAACCACCAAAACAAAGAGGGATTAACCCCACTTCACTACGCAATAATGTTTGGCAATGTAAATGTAGCAATGCGCTATGTAGATATTGGCGCAGATGTCTTTGTCGCAGATAGCGAGGGCTGTGAAGCACTGCATTTTGCTTGTCTTTTTGCATTTGCAAATCATATAGATAATCTTAGGCTTGCTAAAAAGCTCATAGAAAAAGGCTCAAACCCTCTCTCAAAAACAAAGAAGGGCAATTATCCATTAGCCCTTGCGATAAATAATGATTTGACGGAAGTGGCAAAGTATCTGTATGCTATCGTGTATGGATAGCTCACTTACACACAAGAGAGGTCATAACGGTATGGAGACAACACTCAAAATAAAATTATCCCCACAAGAAGCTAGCGTGCTATATAGTCTTGGTATAAATACAGAGGTTCTCTGCGAAGATGACATTGGAGATAGTGAGGTATTGCACAAGAAACTAGAACTTTTTAGCCAAAATATATGCAACAAAGGTGCTATATCACAAAGCGGAGAGATTATTTGTGATGAAAACATTGTCATTTTAAAAAATACAAATAATGTAGTTTTGGATATGTGGAAAGGCTATAATGCAAAGTTTTTAAGCCAATCTCGTGGGATTAGTGCCCTAAGATTACAAATAGATTCTAATGAAGTAGTTTATTTGGTATGCACTTTTGAGGAGGTTTTAGGAATCGTCAATTATTTACTAGAATCTATGCTACATAGCTTTGATATACAAAATAATCCCACACAAAAAGGAATAATAATAGAATCTTTGATAGATAAATTGCTTGAAGTTGGGGATTTTTAGTAGCATAGCTGCGATTGGTAAAACAAACTTGAAAAACTCTCAAATCAAGTAAGCAAAGAAAGACAGATTTTGTTAAAAAAAATAAAAAATAAGGTGAAAAAATGAATAATACACAATCAAAAACATCTGCAAAATCCTTTGCAAAAAACTCTTGTGAAACCAATCTTGCAAAGCCCATTGCAAAATCATTTGCAGAGGATTCTACAAATGATTTTGTCGAAGAATACACTACAAATAGTGAATCTAAAAGTGTTCTCTCCAAAATCCAAAAATATCAAAAAGGTAAATTGCTATGGAGTATCGAGCCAATCGCTCTAAATATAGATATTGATAGTGATTTTGCAGAAAATGAAACGCTAGATGAGGATTTTGCTATATATTTGCAATATGAGTTTCTTGCTTGGAAAAATGATAAGAATGAGCTAGTAAGTGAGCCAAAAACATATTATTCTAAGCAATACACAAGACTAGAGAGCAAAAATGGGATAAGCATATTTAAAACACTTGATGGGCAATACATAAATGGAAAAATAGAGCTATATAAAGAAAATGAAAAAGTAAGTGAATGGGAAGTGAAGAATGGGCTATATTTCGGGGTGGCTAGAGATTATGACAATGGGGTGCTAGAGAGGGAAGTTCGATTTGTAAATGGGCTGTATGAGGGAATATCTGTAATTTTTTCTCAACAAAGCGAGGTAATGTTTCTTGCTAAATACAAACAAGATAAGCTAATATGGGAAATAGACTATACAGGCAAAAATACCACTAATACGCAGGTTAGTGTGTATTTGGACGAGGACACATACCCTAGTGGCACAATCATAAATAAAGACTTTATATCTACACTTGAAATGGAATACTATGAACTAAAAAAAGGTAGCCAATCAAAAATAAAGTCATTTTGTAGAAATATTTTTAAGACTATCGCTTGCAAACTCTTAAAACCACTGAAAAAAACATAACAAATGCTTTATAGGGAGTATCCAAAATGAATGCTATGACAGAACACAAAGCGATTTTAAAAATATTTGGAAGTGATTGGGACAAAAATCAAAATAGAGGTTGTAGAATGACAAACATAAGCAGATTCTTACAGATTGGACAAAGGCTATATCACAGCACAGACAAAATCTATGCGGATTTTGTCAAATCTCTAGAAACTTTGCCATATATAGATATGGATTCTAAAATTCTCAAAGAATATTTAGAGATTGCAAAAGTGGCAAATGGACTTTGTGCTTTTGAGGAATGCTTGATTTTTTATCCATATCATTTAGTTGGCGGGAGGATAACAAACCTTGCAGAAGTTGATAGTGTTTTATCCATAAACAAAAGCGAGTGGAAAAAAGCCTATTGCAGCATTGAGGAGTGTTTCTTGTTTGCGCGCAATGTCTTGGGGGAGCATTTTGGGATAAATTCAACGCATATTATTCAGTTTTTCCCCGATTTGGGAGATATAAGAGAGATTGCTAGTAGTTTTGAGGAATTTTTAGGCACTATTCTTGAGGGTTATCCTCATCTGTGTGGATATGATGAAGCACAAGCGTATAGAGGACAAGGAGAAGTCATTGAGTTTGGTAAAGTATTGTGTCCCAAGATTCCCTACATTTTGGGCGGGGAGGATAGCGGGCTAACTAGGCTAGATTTTGGTGAATTTAGCGCATTGTATGCGGACATTTACACGCAGACAAAGGATTTGCCCGATGGAGCGCAGATAGAGATTGAGATTGTTTAGAATAAGAAATTAAGATTTTTAAATGGAATTATTTTGGATTCTTTTGATTCTAAAAGATTATATGAGAGTATCAAGCTAGTTTTGGACTTGGGCTACAAGATAGAATCTTTGTATTATGATAGTGGAAGTTTTGGCAATTTTGTCGTTGTGCTTCAAAAAGACAAAAAATACATACAAATCCAAAACGACAGAGGAAACAAGATTTTTGTAGATAAGGGTATCAAGTCTAAAAATAATCTCCAATGGAAAGAAATCTATGAGATAAGCATAATTGATAATGAGTATGAAGCATTAAAGAAATTATGCAATGATTTAGCTCAAAAAGGATTTTTGAATGACTAATTTTGTAGTTATTTTGTTTTATTTTGCCAAAGTTACTAAAATCTGCAAAACACATTAAGAATTAGGAAAATAAGAATTTGCAAAATCATACAATCAACAAAGATGAATATCTACATACAATGACTAAAAAGAGCGGTGTAACTCACATAGATTGCAAAATACCAAAACTTACCACAGCACTTTTGATACTACCATTTGCGTTGTCTAGTGCATTTGGCGATAGTATATCTGCGGATAATATAGAGCAACTAAATCAGCAAAGAAATCAATACAACTCCTACCAAGAATCCCTAAAAGACGCTATTGTCCCATCTCTATCAAATCAAAAAACCAATGAAATCTCACAAGATAGCCAAGAAAATCAAGCAAGACAACAAGTAGAAAGACAACAAGCAGATGGAGAGGGGCGAACGGAGGAGCAAATACAAAGGCAAGCAGATGAACAAAGCCAAGACACACTTCAATACTCGCAAAAATCCAATCCAACTTGCTTTTGGGTGGATTATATCGCGCTTACTTCGCCATTTCCTAAGCAAAAAGTCCAAAAAGAGTTTGGCTTTTTGCAGCCGATATTTGACACATATTCGCACAGATGCCTTGAGCCTAGCGATATAGCCACCTTGCTAAATGCACTAAAGCACAAAGCCATAAAAAAGGGCTACATAACCACTAACTTTGGACTAAAGCCACAAAATCTTAGCACAAAAAGACTTCTAATCACTTTGCAGACTTCTACTATAAGCGACATACTCATAGACAATCCCAAATACGCGCGACTTTTGCGCAAAGACTATGGCATAAAGATAGGGGATTTTCTAAATATCACTGCTATTGAGCGCGGGCTGTATAATTATAAGCGATTGCGGAGTGTCTCGTCTAGGATTCACCTAGAATCTCACTTGCAATCTAGCCAACAACCAAACTCGCAATCTAGTTTAGAATCAAACACCAAATCAAACTTACAAACTCCACAATCTACACAAGACACCCAATCTAGCAAAGACACCACCCAAGCACTCCAAATCCCCCAAACAAAAATCCACCTCCACCACCAAGCAAAAACTTTAGGCAAAATCTATGCGCCATTTTATGGAGCTATAAGCATAGACAATGCAGGTAGCAGGGCAACAAATATCTACCAAACTTCTTTGCAGTTTGGGCTAGAAAATCTAGCAGGACTAGCAGAGAAGCTAAGTGCGTATTTTGTCTCTACACCCCTTTGGGATAAGCAAAAGAGTAGCATTTATACTTCTTTGGATTTTTCTATGCCTATTAGGCGAGTGCTTTTGAGTGCGTCTGGCTCTTATGCTTGGTATGCCCAAAGCATAGATATAGCCAAAAACACATTTAGCTACAATGGATACTTAGCAAATATGGACATAAAAGCGCAGGTTCTTGTGTTTATGAATGCAAATCATCGCTTAAGCCTAAGTCTAGGGCTTGGCAAGAGATGGGCAAAAAACTACTTAGAAAAAATTGAGCTTATCACACAGAGGCGAAATCTAAGCAATATCTATGCAGGAGTGCATTATCTACGCTCTTTTAGGCAGACTTCATTTGACATAAGCATAGGCATAAAGCAAGGCATAAAGGCACTTGGTGCTATGGATAATTTCCCTACCACTTCTAATGATTCTAAGCCGAATTTCTTTTATACGATTCCTACCATAGACGCTTCGGCGTATATTCCATTTGGGAGTGAAAATCATAGATTTGTATACACAGGATTTGTAAAAACGCAGGTTTCTCGCACGCAACTATATGCTAGCGAGAAACTAAGCTTGGGTGGTATATATAGTGTGAGGGGGTTTGATAGCTTGGTGCTAAGTGGGGAAGTAGGCGTGCTATATCGCAATGACTTTAGCTACTATGCCAAATCCGTATATGGTGTTCGGTTTGTGCCAAGTATTGGGCTAGATATGGGATATAGCCTAAATCTATATGAGAAGCCCACTTTAGATAAGCTGCTAGCAGGTGGTGGAGTGGGGCTAAAGCTATATGTTTCCAAATATTTCAACGCAGAAGTGTGGGGATATGTCCCACTATATAATCCTAGCAAGCTAGATAAAAGGCATTTTTATTTTAGCGTGGGGAGTATGTTTTGAAGTATTTTGAGAAAAGCAAAAATCTCATATATTTCGCCCTATCTCTATACTTAATCCCCCTCCCAACGCTAAATTCCCCCAAAAATACTCATCACACCATAAACATAATCTTTGCTAGTAGTGTAACCACCACGCCGATAGCAAATACAAGCGTGTGGATTCCTATATATTTGCCGATAGGATTTGGCTTTTTTAGGATAAAGTGAAATGATAGCGACATTATCACAAGCGCAAATATACAGCTTGCTAGCAAAATCTTTATCATAAAGATTTTTTGAAATGTCGTAGTGAAAAATCCCGCTTCAAGCCCGATATAGCTACTTGCCATCATTCCACCACTAAGAAACAAAGTAAGCACCACAAAGGGCATAAACTTTGTGATACGGCCCTCTATACTCTCGCATACACGGCTAAAAGTATCTTTGTCAAGGTGTTTGCTTACAAATCTCATCACCACCACATCAAAAAACAAATAGCCTATGAAAATGATAGCACAGAATAAATGCACGATTTGCGCATAAGGGTAGATTGCCTGCATTGTTACTCCTTTGGATTGTTGTTATGATTTTGCATTTTGTTTTTGCCATTTTGCAAAGCCCATTTGCTTCATTATTTTTTGCGTTATTTGTGTGGCTTGTGGCAAAGATTGGCAAACATTATAAAGGCTGGATAAAAGCGCGCGGATTTTATCCACTCATAGTAAATGAGGATATTTTTTGTGAAAAATTTTGTTACAATAAGCCACAAAAAATGCTTATAAATCCCAAGCAAACCAAAAGGAGCAAAAATGGAGCTAACAAATAGTATCAATAGTTTTAATGAAGCAAAGCAAGTGATTGTAGGCGGGGTAAATTCTCCTGTGAGGGCGTTTCAAAGTGTGGGTGGGACACCGCCTTTTATCGCAAAGGGCAAGGGCTATGAGATTTATGACATTGATGGGAATTGCTATGTGGATTTTGTCCAAAGCTGGGGGGCATTGCTACTAGGACACGCACACCAAGAGGTAGAATCTGCCGTGATAGAAGCGACAAAGAATGGACTAAGTTTTGGTGCGCCAACTACGCTAGAAACTGCACTTGTCAAGGAGATTTTGCCTTGCTATGAGGGGCTAGAAAAAATGCGCCTTGTAAATTCTGGCACAGAAGCTACGATGAGTGCGATTCGTTTAGCCCGAGCTTATACTAGCAGGGAGGATATTATCAAGTTTGATGGCTGCTATCACGGGCATAGCGATAGCTTGCTAGTGAGTGCAGGGAGTGGGTGTGCGACATTTGGACATCCTAGCTCACCGGGCGTTATAGAGGATTTGGGTAAGCACACACTTGTGGCGAGGTATAATGATATAGATTCTGTGTGCTCGTGCATATCTGCTAGCGAGGCAAATGGCAAAGGGGTTGCCTGCATAATCATAGAGCCTATTGCTGGGAATATGGGGCTTGTGCCTGCAAAAGAGGAGTTTTTGAGTGAGCTAAGAGAGCTATGTGATAAACACGAAATCGTGCTAATCATAGATGAAGTGATGAGTGGATTTCGCGCTGGGCTAAATGGTGTCCAAAGTTTTATAAATCTAAAACCCGATTTGGCTACATTTGGTAAAGTCATCGGCGGAGGTATGCCTCTAGCGGCGTTTGGTGGGAGTGAGGAGATAATGCGACTTCTCTCTCCACAAGGTGCGGTATATCAAGCAGGCACACTAAGTGGCAATCCTATCGCTACAAGTGCAGGGCTAGCCACACTGCGCTTCATAAAGTCAAAGGGCACGCAGCTTTACTCACGGCTTCAATCCCTAGCCACACGGCTGACAGAGGGGCTAAAATCCCAAGCCAAGCGACACAATATCGTGCTAGAAACTTCTGTTAGGGGAAGTATGTTTGGGGTGTTTTTTATGGGGCAGGGGCAAAGGGGCGAGGAGTGGCTAAAATCTAGCAATGGTGTGCAAAACTTTGATGATGCAAAAAAAGCAGATACGGAGCTATTTGCGCGATTTCATAGGGAAATGCTAAGTCGTGGCGTGTATCTTGCTTGTTCGCAGTTTGAGACGGGGTTTGTGTGCGAGCCGATGAATGAAGGGCTAATTGATACCGTGCTAGATAGGGCAAGTGATTCTTTTAAAGCACTAGGGTAGTGTAAAGGCACATAAATGCAAGAGAAGCAAGAAAAAAGCACACAAGCAAAAGAATCGCTAGATTTAGCAGATTCTGCAAGCAAGACTGACACGGCAAAATCTTTAGAATCAACAAAACCCTCAAAATCTGCAGAATCTGCAGATTTTGAGGGTTTGATAGATTTTAAAGACACCCCAGATTCTGCTCGCTATTCAAAAGTCCAAAAAGTCATAAGCGGTGCGTATGATTTGAGTTTGGGCATCTCTATCGTGGTGGCGATACTGCTAGGACTTGGGATTGGGTATGTATTGCAGCGAATCAGTGGAAGTGTGTGGCTATTGTGGCTTGGGATTTTTTGGGGAGTGGCAGCAGCGGGGCTAAATATCCACAAAGCCTATAAGCGCACAAAAGCCGAGCTAGACGCACTAGCAGATGACCCAAGATATAGCTACAAAAAGCATAGCACAAACGATGAGGACGACTAGGTAGGCTAGCTACTTTGGTGTGCCACTTAGTATAGCTTTTTGGATTTTGCCGTTTTTTAGTTTTTGTGCTTTTGGTGGGATTTATCCTAAAATCTCTTTATATATTCTTGTTATATTCTTTTGGCACATAGTTTTATAAATAGCTTTGATAGACTTAGCACAAAATCTAGTGCGCTAAATATTTAGAATCTGCAATAGCAATGCACCCACTAACTATTTTCCCTACATTTTTGTGCGCGGAAAATAAACGCTATTCAAACAAAAATCTGTAAAAATTTGCTTTTGTTGCCTTGCTTTAAGCCTACTACCAAGTAAATTTTGTTACAATTCATTTACAAATCCCAAAAAGATAGAATCTTTTAAGCTATATTTAATTTGCATTTCATTTAGGATTTTTGTTTGAGGCAAGTCTATTTAGCAGTTTCATTTAGCAAAAATATTTGACTAAATAGCACCGCGCCAAACCACACAAATAGCTACAAAATATTTAAAACGGAGCAAATCTTTGGCACATACACTGCATAGCACGATTTTAGAAAACACCATTTTCACGCAAAAGATTCTTTTTGCGCTTCCTTTTTGCGCTATCGCTTTTTGTGTGTCGTTTTTTGCGGTGTTTTTGCTTATCCGCTTTAGCAAAAAGCACACGATTTTGGCAGATTCTCTTATGGATAGAGATTCTTACCCCAACCAAATTTCAACACCCATTTCAAACCCACTTGCAAATCCCATTACAAAGCCTAGTAGAGTAGATTCTCTAGATTTGGCAAAGAAATTAGCTTGTGTTTTTTCTCCATTTTCTACACACCCATCATCTCACTATCCCACGCCAAAAGCTGGCGGAGTGGGAATCATACTTGGAGTGTGTGCGGTGTTTTTGGGTGCGGGGCTATATGTGCATTTCACTTTTTATATGCTTGGTGGATTTATCGTGTTTTTAAGCGGATTTATCAAAGATATGGGGTTTAGGTTTGGCTTGAAAGTTTGCGTATTTTTGCAATGTATCGGAGTGTTTTTGAGCCTTTTGGGGCTTGATATTTGGCTAAAATCTCTAGGGCTTGGATTTGAGCTACCATATATCGGTGGGCTAATGCTTAGCATTGTCCTTATCGTAGGGCTTTGCAATGCCGTGAATCTAATCGACAAATTTAATGGCTTAAGCGGTGGATTTGTCCTATGTGTGAGCCTGTCCATAATGAGTGTCGCTATGAGCGTAGATATACTTTCTTTGGCGATTATTTCAGCGATTTTGGGTAGCGCGGTGCTCGGATTTTTGGTGCTAAATTTCCCAAGTGGTAGAGTGTTTTTGGGTAGTGGCGGGGCGTATTTTTTGGGGTATTGCTTAGCAATGATTTTAGTGATACTTACACAGACTAGCTATTCTATCGTTAGCCCTTGGTATGCGCTATGTGTGGTGATATATCCTGTGTGGGAAATGCTGTTTTTGTTTTTTAGACGCAAAATCTTGGAGAAAAAAGACTCCTTGCCTTTTCATACGCTTCTTTTTAGGCGTTTGGGGAGTAACCCCCTCACTTCTTTGCTTATGCTGTGTGCGCAGATTCCTTTTATCGCGCTTGCTACGCTTTTTTATGCCAATTCTTTGGCACTAGCGATGACTTGTGCGGTGTTTGTAGTTATCTACACGATGATGTATAACAAATTTGTCGCACAATAATTCACAATAAAATCTTACAACATCTAAGTAGCCTTGTGTAAGTAAAAATAGCGCGAAATACGCAAAATAAGGCTTTGCTAAAATCCATAAAATCTCAACATAAAATCTACAAAAGTTAAATATTTATTAACATATTATTACCATTTGTGTATAATTAAGTATTTATAGCTTGTGTGGCTAAAGTGTGGATACACCTTTGGTGTTTTTGTAGATTGCCTAGTCATTTTTGTGATTTTTGGGCAATCACAAGCGGGGTAAAAAGCCAATGAAATTTTTGTTTGATGAGTTTTTCAAAAAGTTTTTCAGTTTGGTTTGCACAATTTGGCGTGTATTTTGCGTAGCTTGCGTAGTTTGTGGAGTGTCTAGCCACTTTGTCTATGCCAGCTCGCAAGTAGAGACACAAGCCACTCAAGCAGGACAACAATCAGCACAGGACACAAAAGATTCCACAAAAATTACAAAGCTAGATTTTGCTAGTGCGTATTCTGTATTTTTGGAAAATAGCGATTCTATCAAAGCCCAAGACTACAATCTACAAAAGGCAAAAAAGCTCCAACTCGGTGCAAAACTTAGCTTTTTGCCAGATATTAGCGTGGGTGCGCTCTATACGCATTTGGACGCACCTATCCAAGAAAAGCTCCCTATCAATTCTGCTTCTATCCCACCTGCTATCGCTTCACAGACACAAATGCAGCATATTTTGGGGCTATTATCCCAGCCTATCACATTTCTAAAGCAAGATGTAATCATAGGTGCGATAAATATCATCTACCCGCTTTATGCGGGTGGAGTGCGATTGCACGGAATCAAGCTAGCAAAAATCGCCCAAAAAGATGCGCTAGAAGCCTTGCGACTAAAAAAGCTACTTGCTTTTGAGGAGTTGGCAAGTATTTATTATGGTGCGATTTTGGCAAAAGAAGTCCAAGAAGTGCTATCCCAAGCTCAAGATGGCGCACAGCTTCACTATGAGAATGCTATAAATCTAGAAAAAAGCGGGCAAATCGCTCATCTTGAAGTGCTAGTCGCACAAGTAGCCCTAGATAAAACAACCAATAAGCAAAAAGAAGCTGCTAATTCATACAAAATCGCTTCTTTAGCTTTGGATAGTGCGCTAGATACGCCAAATGTATTTCCCACTTCGGCGTTAAGCCTGCTTGATAAACCGCTTAAACCAGAATCATATTTCATAGAAAAAACGCTATCTAGCTATCCACTACTTGCTAGTGCGGATTTAAAAATCGATGCAGCAAAAGAAGCAAAAAAGCTCTCTTTTGGCTCGTTTATGCCTCAAGTAGTTGCTTTTGGGAACTACATTTTCCACGATAGTCAAAAATCTTTGCTTATCCAAGCTATGCCTACTTTTAGTGTGGGCTTGGCTGCAAAGGTATCTATCCTCACTCCTGCAGCAAGGGTGCAAAAATACCAAGCCGCAAAGATTTCTCAACTAGAAGCACAAAGCCTAAAATCCCAAGCCACAAAAGAACTAACGCTACTAACCCAAAAGACTTACGCCCAAGCAAGTTATCTAAAAGAAGAGTATAAAAGCCTGCTATCCTCCATATCTCTAGCGAGAGAAAATCTAAAACTTCAGCAAAATGCCTTTAGGCAGGGAATGGCGACAAGCACGCAAGTAATCGATGCGCAAAACGCCTTGCAATCAGCTCTAATTGAGCAAAAAACCTCCGCATATAGAGCGATTCTCTCCCTTGCGAAGTTGTTTGCCCTAAGTGATGAGATAGATGAGTTTTATGGATATTTGGAGTAGTGTGGTGTTTTTAGGCACGATTTTGCCAAAAGCTACCAATCTAGCAACAATCTAACAAAAGGAGTGAGAAAATGAAAAAGCGATTTGAAGTGGGGTTTGTGGTGGTAATCGCCACGATTTTGGTGCTTTGGCTAGTGATTAGCTTTTATAAGGCTTATGCTCCCAAGCCTCAAATCATACAAGGACAAATACAAGCTAAGCAATACTCCGTAAGCTCCAAGCTCGCAGGTCGCGTAGGCTCTGTGCTTGTAAAAAGGGGCGATATGGTAAAAAAGGGCGATTTGGTTTTCACCATACTATCCCCTGAAGTAGAAGCCAAGCTAACTCAAGCAAAAGCAGGATATGAAGCGGCAAAGGCTATCGCAGAGGAGACGCACAAAGGTGCGCGTGTAGAGAGTATCATATCTGCGCGAGATATTTATAATAGTGCTAAAGCTATGAGAGAACTAACTGAAAAGACTTATAAGAGAATTGAGGAGCTATATCAAAACGGCGTGGCAAGCCTGCAAAGAAAAGATGAAGCCTATACTGCGTATCAAAATGCGAAATTTAGCGAAAACACTGCTTATCAGCAATACAAAATCGCCCTAGATGGCGCGACAAAAGAAACTAAAGAAGCCGCTACTCAAAAAGAAATAGCCGCCGCTGGACAGCTAAGCGAAGTGGAGGCTTATATCGAGGATATGCAGGCGTTTTCTCCTGCTGATGGCGAGGTGGCAAATATCTTGCTAAGCGAGGGCGAGCTAAGTCCTAGTGGATTTCCTGTGGTAATGGTGGTGGATAATAAAGATGCGTGGCTAAAGCTAAGTGTGCAAGAGGAATATCTGCCTAGCTTTAGCGTGGGGAGTGAGTTTAGCGCGTATATCCCCGCACTAAACAAACAAGTCTCTTTCAAGGTGCGTTATGTCGCGGTTATGGGGGATTTTGCCACTTGGAGGGCGACTTCTACTTCTAAGGGGTATGATTTAAAAAGCTTTGAGATAGAGGCTGTGCCACTAGAAAATAATGGCGAATTTCGCGTAGGAATGAGTGCGGTGGTAACTTTGCCAAGCAGGTAGATTTTGAGCAATAATTTTTGCAATAGCTAGAAAAAAGCTAGATTTGGCAAAATCTAAAAATAGCTAAAAGCGATAAAAAGGGGCGTAGAAATGAAGCTAGAGAAATGGCTAAAGAAGTTTTTTGATACCTGCTTGCGTGTGTGGAGCGAGGCAAAAAATACTTCTGCAAATATATCTGCAAAATTCTCCCAAAATCTAAAAAATATCACGCTAAAAATTTTACAAAACACCAAAAAACCACAAATAGAGTTGCTAAAAAACCGCATAATGCAGTTTATAGCGCAACTTTGGCAAAATCTAAAAACTACAAAAAATGTGATTTTGGATTTTGCACACTCAAAATCAAATCTAGCAAAATCTAAACTTTCAAGTTTCAATATTGATTTTGCAAAAAACATTGTAGATTTTGTGGCAAATTTTGCGCAATTGGTAAAGATAAAAGCCCTAAAAATCACTGCAATGATTTCTAGCAAGATAGGACTTTTGGGTAGCTTACAAAAATCACTAGAAGAAAGAAAATCTACCCAAAGTGTGCAAATCGCCAAAAGCACGCAAAGAGCGCAAAGCGCACAAAATATTGGCACTTACCAAAGTCGCGTGCAAAATCCTGCGATTCGCAAAGCGAGGTTTTTTAGGAAATTTGCTATCAAAGAAGCATTGCGATGTTTGAGCACTCATAAGGTGCTATTTTTGATTTATGTTGTGTTACCATTGCTTATTGGGTGGTTTATATATGCGGTGTTTATGGCTAGCTTGCCTAGAGATTTGCCCATAGGTGTGGTAGATTTTGACAAAAGCGTGGAGAGCAAAGAAACGTTGTTTATGATAGATTCTAGTGCGGCGGTGAAAATCGCAAAATCTTATGAGGGCATAAAAGAAGCAAAAGAGGATTTAGCTACTAGCCAAATCTACGCACTTGTGGTGATTCCAAGCAACTATGAGAGGGACATAAAGCAGGGCAATGGCGTGCAAATAGTGCTGTATTTTAACGCTCAATTTGTGCTTATAGGAAAGGCTATAAGTGGGGCATTGGAGGGAGTGGTAGGCACGCTAAATGCAAAGCAATGGAGTGGCAAAAATCTAATCAAAGCAAAAAATCTAAACCTTGCCATTGCAAGTTCTATGCCGATATTTTCTCAAATCATTCCGCTGTATAATTCTAGCAACAACTACTCGCAGTTTATGCTGACTTTGCTTCTGCCCTGTATGCTACAAATCCTAAGCGCACTAGGTATGCTTCATCTACTACGACACACACCAAGTAGCCTAAAAAGCCTTTTTATACGCTATGTTTTCAATTCGCTTGTGTTTGTGTTTTGGGCGTTGTGCGAAATCGTGCTACTAAAAAAGCTAGGCTTTGAAAATCGAGGGGATTTGGGACTGCTAGTGTGCGGGAGTGTGCTACTTGTGCTTGGTGTAAATGGTGTGGTGGTGTTTATCCAATCAGTGCTAAGTGATTTTAAAAAGGCGGTGGGCTTTGTGGCGATTTATACCGCGCCATCGCTTGCGTTTGCGGGCGTTACTTATCCGCAAAGTGCGATGAATGTGCTAGCACTTTTTTGGAGCAAATTTTTGCCTATCTCACATTTTATGGAGCTTTTTATACAGCAAGCAAACTATGGTGGTGGAGCGGATTTGGGGTTTGAGATTTTGGGGGGAATGCTTTGGTTTTTGCTATTTTTTGCGCTTGGAGCGGGGATTTATGCGCTAAGGAATGATTGGGAGATTTTGCCTAAAAATCTAGTGGCAAGTGTAGCAAAAAAAGCAGGACAAAAATATGAATAAAGCAAGCACAAATCTATCATTTTTGCAGATTTTGCTATGTGAATACAAAGCCATACTTAGCAACAAACTTGTCGTAATGGTGGTTTTTATCGGCTCTCTTGTGTATGGGCTACTATATCCTATGCCATATCTAAATGACATCGTTACCAAGCAGAGATTAGTCATCATCGATGAGGACAAAAGCGATTTAAGCAGGAGGCTTATTTTTCTTGCTTCTAGCACACCACAAATCGCCCTGCTTAAAGAGGTGGATTCTATCTCAAAGGCGCAAAGCCTAATTGAAGCCTTTGAAGCTGATGGGGTTATGCTTATCCCTAAGGGCTTTGAAGCAAATGCCAAAAAGGGCGTGGGCTCTGTGGTGTCATATATGGGAAATGCCTCGTATTTCCTCATATATGGTGCGATAGTCGAGGGCGTGCATAATGCTATAAATGCTCTAAGCGATGAGCTACGCAAGGAAAAAGAACCCTCCTTGCGCTCTAGTGAAATCATTACCCTAGAATCTATCCCGCTATATAATACAAATCTAGGCTATGCAAACTACGCGCTTGCAGCGGTGCTTGTGTTTATACTACATCAGACTTCTATCGCAGGGAGTGGAATCCTAAGTGCGTATCAAAACAGAGTGCGAAAAGAAAAATGGCAGAAAGAGAAATTGCAAAGCAAAGACAAAATGAGGGGGCAAAGCGCGGAGAATATCAGCGAAAATATTGGTGGAAATGTCGGGCTAAAATCTAGCGTGGATTTTGGTGGGGACTATGAGGGGTATTTCGAGGTTGTGCCTATTTGGAAACTTATTTTTGGTAGGATTTTGGCATTTGTTGGCATTTATAGTGTGTTGTTTTTGCTTTATTTTGGCGTGCTTTTTCCTACGCTTGGCATACATATCCACGCACGCGCTAGTGATTTTTGGTGTTTTAGCTTGCCATTTATGGCGTGCTGTGTGGCGTGCGGTGTGGCTTTGGGGAGTTTTTTTAGTGATGAGAGTATCCCCACGCAAGTGATTTTTGTATCATCGATGCCTTTGGTGTTTATTATGGGGTTTATATGGCCTAGCGAGCTTTTGCCTGTATTTTTGCGTGAGTTATCGTATTTGATTCCAGCTTTTCACGGGATTCGCGGGCTTATTAGCCTAAATCAAATGGGTGCGGAGTTTGCTAGCGTTATGGGGCATTTTTTTGCGTTTTTTATCATCGGTGGATTTTGCTTTTTGCTAGCGTGGCTTGTGCTATCATATCGCAAAAGAGAGCGTGTATAAGCCAATAGGCTAGCCAAAATTATGTAGATGAGTTTAGGCAGTTTTTGGGAAAATATCATTACAAAAAATAGGCATAATACGCAAAAAGTTCTTATAATTATGGAATGGTAATGAAAGGTGATAGCAATGCAAAATCTTAAGAAAATATCAAATCAGGCGTTTAAGTCATTTTTTTGTGCTGTGTGGGTTTTGGCGTGTTTGCCTTGTCTGCCATATTTGCGTGCGGATTTGCAGATGAGTTTGCAGGGAAGTTTGCAAGCAAAGGCTTTGGCTAGCGGGAGTGCAGAGCTATCTAGTATCTGTGAGAGTGGTGAAAATCAAGTCCCAAAAAAGCAAATAAAAGAGCAAGAGCACACAAAAGAGCAAGCGCAAAAAGACGCACAACCAAGCAATGAAGTGCTATCAAATCAAACGCAAAATCTCCAAAAAATCGCGCAAGATAGATTCCAAGAAGTCCAACGGCTTTTTGAAAACTTGCGCGTTTCTATCATATCTAGTGCTAAGCAAGACACTAAAACGCCAATCAATCTAGCAAACCAAAATCAAACGCAAAATCTGTCATTTGCGGATTTTATATTTCAAATCACGGATACAAATATCCTCCTGCTAGGTGAAAAGCACGATGAAAAATCCCACCACAAAGCCCAACTGCTGATTATGCAGGCTTTGGATGCGTATTTTGCTTGGCAAGCGGGGGAGTGCAAGAGATTTGCACTTGTGCTAGAAATGCTAGGTAGCGAGGCACAAAGCCACATAGATGAGGCAAGCAAGGGCAAAAAACAAATACAAAAAGAAAATCTAAAAACCGCGCTAGGCTGGGGGAAGTGGGACTATCAGCAGTATAGGGACATTGTAGAATACGCCTTTTACGCGCCAAATTTTGACATTATCGCGGGGAATCTCTCACGCCAAGAAATCAGCACGATTTATAAGGGTGCAGAGCCCATAGCGGGCAATGTCTCTACAAGCGCGGAGGTAAAAGAGCGCATAAGCAAAATCATCTCAAAATCTCACAAGACAAATGACGCAACACTGCTAGAGAGGCTAACGCAAGTACAGCAGTATAAGGATAGGCGTATGGCTGATATGCTGCTTAAGTCGCACGATTTTGCATTATTGCTAGCGGGGAATTATCATATCACAAAGACTTTTGGGATTCCGCTTCATATAGAGGATTTTCTTACCTCAAGCGCGAAAGAAGAGAATACCCTAGATAAAAACGCTATAAGTCCAAAGGAAGTGGCAAATATAGATAAAACACCAAAGACACTAAGCGTGGGAATGCTAAAGGCAAAATATCTAACTTCTAAACGATACTTCAAAAAGTATGGAGCGCAGATTTTAAGTCAATATGATTATATTTTGCTTTTTAGGTAGATTTTGGTGGGTGTTTGAGTGGAGTTGCGTAAGCTATGTGGCTTAGGCATTGCGCAGGTTTAAGTCGTTTTTGTTTTTTGGGTGAGTGTGGTTTGCGGGGATTTGCTTGCATTAGGTTTGGTGTATTTTATAGATTTTGTGGGCGAAGTGGTTTCTTGGGTTTTGTAGGTTTTAGTGAGGGGGTTTAAGTGGTTTTGGAGTGGGGTTTGTGAGTGGATTTTGGTAGATTTATGGCTTTTGATTTGTGATAATTTTTGGTTTTTATCACTATTTTTTGCCCTACTTTGATAACTTGCTAGCACTTTTGCAGAGATTTTAGGGCTTATTAGATTTTGTGGGCTTAAGCATTTTTGGCGTTATACGCACTTTCTAGTGCTAAGAGTTTAGCTAAAAGCTCGGCTTGTGGTTCGCTTGCTGCTTGGGATTTTGAGCAGAGCTTTTGGATAAGGGATTGATAGGCTTCTTGCAAGCTAGATTGCTCTTGCTTTGCTTCTAGCTCTTTTTTGTATTGCTCTACTAGGTTTGTGTCTGCTTTATCTGCCTCGCTAGCCACTTCGCCAAATCTATTTTCAAAGCTGTCATATAGCTCGTTAAATTCGTCATTTTCTAGCTGCAAAAATGCTGCAATATCCAAAATAACCTCTCTTTCTTTCTCTTCTAGCACCCTATCGCTCCACGCAAGAGTGAGGGCAAACCCCACAAAATGCAGTCGTTTTTTGTATTCGCCATAGGTGTTGTCTAAAAATATTTGTGCTAAGTTAGAAATGGGAGTATCGCTATCTTTAGAATCTGTGCTAGTAGCAGGGCTTTGAGTGGTGCTTTTTTTGGAGATGATTTGGCTAAAATCTATGCCATTTAGCATTTGTTTTAGGAGGGTTTCTTGGGATTCTTGGAGGTGTAGATTTTTTATGAAGTTATCAAGTAGGATGACTTGCAAAAGGCTAGGATTTTTTTGGCTTATGCCTGCTTGGAGTAGGATATTTAGCATTGCTACGCTTGCGCCTGCGTAGGAGTTTTTTAGCTTATCTTGGGGAGTGGGGAGGGAGTATGGATTGTCTTTTGGGGAATAATCTTGTTTTTCTTGTGGCTTTTGCGGGGAGGGAAGCGGGTTTTTTAGGTATTCTTCAAAAGTGGTGTAGAGATAATACACTACCACTCCAGCTATCACAAGTAGGATAAAACTCGTCATTTACTACTCCTTATTATTGGCTTGTTGTTGGTTTTTGTGCTGATTATTTTTGGTTTATGCAAATGCGCGAAATCTGTGCGAAATCTATCTCTATGCAAATGTAGCGCAAAATCCTTTTATTTAGACTAGCTTAGAGATTGGGCTAAAAGCACTCTCAAAGCAGGCTAAAAGTCTATCTAAAATCCTCTATTGCTTTTGACTTTTGCTTGAAGTTCTTTTTTCTCTCGCTCCTCGCGCTCAAACTTTTCATTGCGTAGTCTTGCTTTTTCTTCTTGCTGTTTGCGTGCTATGGCGAGCTTTTGCTCCTTTTTCTCTCGCAGTTTTTGGATATATTCTTCGCGTTTTTCAGGGGATTGGAATTTCACAGGATTCATCATAAGCACCGCTAGGACAAAGATAAAAAGCGTGATTGTTACATCGCTAGAATTTGGTGCTATCCAATTCCAACACATAGCGATTAGCGAGGCAAGCAATATTTTCAAAAAAAGCTTCATTTGGCGATTCCTTTTTGCGCAAAATATTTTGTAAGCATATCAACAAATAAAGCATTCTTTATGCCAAAATACAATCCCTGCGTGCTATGCCAAACTATGTCGCACTGCTACACTATGCCACCACGCACTATACTACGCTACGCTTATGATTTGGCTACACTGCTTTTGATTTTTGCTTTGACTCCGCACCTAAAATCTCTTCTAGCACAAGTAAGACAAGGCTTGGCAAAAATACCGCTTTGGTGCTATCTATATCGCGTCCGTAGGCTTTGGCACTGCTCTTGGCTTGCGTATCAAAGGCGCGGAATTGCTCGATGCTATCTACAAGCAACAAATCTGCACCCTCATCAATTCCTGCGAAGCGAATTTTAGCAGATTCTTCTAAATAGCATTGTTCATTTAGGTGTGCTAAATGAGAAAAGTCCTGTGCAATGAAAGATTTTAGGACAATCTTTTTTGAGCCTTGATTTAGTGCGTCAAAAACGCCTTGTATGCGCTCTATGTAGCTAGTTTCATTTAGGGTAGATTCTAGCGCGGAAGTTGTGTTTGAGATAAAAGACACTACGCTAAGTGCACTACTCTCATCACTATGTGCAAAGGTGTGTAAACGCTCCTTTAGCAAATCCCCGATATAAGCGATAGGCTCTTTCATAGAATGTATTTTTTCTTTTGTATTTGCCATAAAATCTTTTATCTCATTTTTGGATTTTACTGCTAGCATTTGTAGTGCTAGCCTTGCTTCACAAAAGCTCGCATAGTCGCCAAACAAAAGTGTATAGCCACGCGCATTAGCTTGCAAAATGTTTTCTAAAGTGCATTTGATAAAAAAGTCAAAATCAGTTATGCGAGTGAAATGCCCGCCATTATAGGCAAAGGATATATTTGCTTGTGCGCTTTTGTTAGCAAGCGGGATTTCTAGCTTCTCACATAGTTTTTGGCACGAAGTGATAAGCTCGCTAGATTCTTTGCCACTACTGCTTTCATAGCCGTCAAATAGTATGTAAGTCGTGCCCTTTGTGGAATCCATAGTATTTGTAGAAGCGTTAGATTTTGCCAAATTGCTAGTATCATCAAAATCTTTTTTGGAGTTTTTGACTAGGGTTTGGCTGATTTCTTTTCTTTGTGCTAGAAGTGCGTTTATAAGCCACTCTATATCCCTATCGATTTGTGGATTTGGCTTATAAAGCAGGTTTTGGATACTTGAGTATGAGAGGACACCATTTTTGGTATCGCTTATAGATTCTAGCAAATCATCTAAATGCTCGCTATGCTTTTGTGCAAGCCACTTAACAAAGAGGAAAAATCCATCTCCTAAGTAGTCATCATCTCGCGTGCTGATGAGATTTAGCGGGAGATATTTGCTTAGGGATTTTCTTTCATCTTGCGTTATGAAATGATGTTTGTCAAAAAACTCCTCATACTTGGAGTGCATAGCCTGCAAATCTAGAGTCAAGTCTTTTTTGACATAGAGTGTGCTTAGTGGCTCTATGCGCCACTCATTGCCAAATCTCTCCAAAAGCGCGTCCAAAGTTTCTTTACTTGAAGTTTCTTTGCTTAAAATCTCTTTATGTTCTTTGCTTGCTTTGTAGCTTAGCTCATCGCTTATATTATCGCCTAGTAGGGCTATGCCATTGATTTTTAGCCCTACACTTGTATCCACGCATATATCTAGTGTGCTAGAGATACTTTCTAAGATTTCGCCCAAAGTTTGGCTTGTGCTGATTTGCTCACCACTAGGCTTAGCGTGCGTATAAGAAATCTTGTGTTTTTTGAAGTAAAACTCATAGTCTGCCCTAGGGTCAAAGCAAAAAATTTCTAAGTGTAAAAAGCCTATTTTAGTCATAGTATTGTTCCTTTGCTATGGATTGTGTGGATTTGCTGTGGATTTGTGTCGCGCTTGTATTTTGCGAGATTTTGCAAAGCGATATTTTACCAAAAAATCCTAACGACTTGTTTGCTATGAGCTACTCTAATTTATTTTGGATTTTATAGGATTTGTCGCTGTGATATTTCTACAAAGATTTTTTAAGATTCACTTTGTAGCACTTCTTTTAGTGATTCTACTACTTTATCAATGTAGTGCGCTTCTTCGCTAGGGTGTGCTATTAGATATGATATATTTTGCTCCAAAAGCACATATCGAGCTTTTGTGTAGCTGTGTGCTACTCCCCCCCCCCCTCCTAGAATCCACCTATTTATGTCTGGCTTTCCATAGAGAGCTACGGTAGGAGTCCCTACATTTGCTGCGATATGGGCTACTCCTGTGCTAGGTGTTATCACACAAGATACGCGCTTGCATAATTCTATGAGGTTAAATATATCATCATCATTTGGGAATATGAGTAGGTTTTTTAGCTTTTTTGGGTATTTATCGCAAAGGTGCACAAACTCACTATGCACTTTTGGGTAAGTAGCGATTATGCAGGTGCAATCGCTAAATTTTGCCTCTATGCGCTCTGCTATGTCTAAAAAGGCATTTTTGCTAAGGCTATATAATCCACTAACGCTAAATGGATTTAGTAGTATGAGGTGTTTGCCTAGCTTTTGTTTATGTAGAAATTCTGCTATGCGGGATTTGTGCGCTTGGGTGGTGGCAAGCGCGGTAGGGGCAAAATCTAAGCTAGAGATATTCTCATCATAGATTTTGGGGTTTATCATTCGCACAAAAAGGCACAAAATCTCTTCAAAGGACACTCTTTTGTAAGTATCTTTTTTGGCATAGATGGGCAGGGTTTTGCATTTGGGCGAAAAAAGGCTCGTTAGTTTGGTTGCACACAAGATTTTTTTGGCATTTGTGGATTTGGCTAGGGCGATATTGATAGAGCGAGGGGAGGATACTATGAGGTAGTCTAGGTGGTGGCTATCAAAGGTGTTTATGAGATTTTGGGTGGCGATTTTGTTTGCTTTTTTATCGATTTTTGCGCTATTTTCGCGTGGGGGTTTGGATAGGATTTTGGGCTTTTTTGCGCAGAGTTTTGCTGCGGTTAGTTCTTTGTTTTGGGCTAGGATTTGGGCTTGGTATTGATTTAGGATAAATCCTTGCCTATTGTATGGTAGCACTACTACTTCATCGATGAAGTCTAAGCCTGCACAAAGAGTGCGTGCTATTTTTTCGCCAAATAGCACGCATTTCGCCCCATAGAGTGTTTTGGCGATATAGAGTGCCTTTATGGAAATGATAGTATCGCCCACTCCATTTCCACAAGTGATAAGCCCTACTTTTATGTCCTTTATTTCTCTCATAGATAGCCTTTTAGAGAGTTTTAGTTGCTTTGTAGTTGTTTGGGGGAGTTTATTTTTTTAGTGCGGATTTTAGGCTTTTTAGGAGTTCTCTATTTTCATCGCTAGAGATGATAGCTTTTAGCGAGTCTAACTCATCGTTGTTTAGGTCTTTTATGTCTTCTAGCTGCTCTTCGCCCTTTAGTCTTTCTTTTGTAAAAATCTGCTTAGAATCAAGCCTCATAAACGCTACGATTTCCATATCTTGAGTGTTGTTTGTGCTGATTTGGTAGATTCCGCGAATCTCTACGGTTACTTTGCTTACGACATTATCGCTACCAAACCCCGCTGCGAAATGCACATATCCACCATTATTAAATGGGTGCAACCCGTCATTGAAAATCTCTAAGCTCTCAAATGTATCATAAGCGATAGCAAACTTCACGCCCGAGCCAAATCCCTTTAGGATTTCCTCACTCAAAGGTGGCTCAAAGCTTACGCGCTCTATGTCGCACACGATAGAAAAAAACTGCCTTTTTTGCTTGAAAAACTCAATGATATTGGCACAAAAGGCGTTGTAGATTCCGTCAAATTCTGCAGAAGAATTCATTTTTAGCCTTTAATCAATTTTGCTTTGCGCTAGATTTTGATTTGGTGGGTAGCTTTTTGGGCTTTTTGGTTTTGTTGGTAGGATTTTTTGAGGCTTTTTTAGTGGATTTTGGCTTTGTGCTTAGGGAGCTATTTTTTGGATTTATGGTTTTGGTGGATTTTTTGCGGATATTTACGAGGGAGTATTGCGCGTTTTTGGGGATTTTTATGCCTTGCTCTTTGCAGAGGGTGCAAAACTCCCAAAGCAGTTTTTGCACTTCGTTTATGCCGATATTCCAAAACGCGCTAGATTCTATATCAAAGCCAAATGCACCTACTAGCTCGCTTGGGGATTTGCTCCCGCCTGCTGATAAAAAGTCGGTGTAGATTGAGACGAAATCATCGCATTTGCCACTTTTGTATAGCCCAAATAGTGCAAGCACCAATAGCTGTCCATAGGAGTAAGCGTAGCAATAAAATGGCGAGTGGATAAAGTGGGGGATATAGCTCCACCACCTTGCGTAGTTTTGGGTAAGTTTTAGGCTTTTGCCAAACATTTTTTCGTTTTCATCTTGCCAGATTTTGTCAAAATCCTGCGCCTTTAGCTCGCCCTCTTTGGCGTGGATAGCCCTCTCAAAGTTTGTCATCACGACTTGACGAAATAGGGTGGAGAAAATATCTTCTAGCTTGCCTGCATAGATTTGTAGTAGCTCTTTTTGGGCGTTTTTGTTTTTTAGCTCTCTTTTTAGGTAGTCAAAAAACAGCATTTCGCCAAATACAGAAGCCGTCTCTGCGGTGGTAAGTGGCGTGTCGTGGTTTAGCGTGCCGACATTTTTGCTTAGCTCTTGGTGAATCATATGCCCAAACTCGTGTGCTATGGTAAAGGCATCTCGTCTATTTCCCGTCCAATTTAGTAGCACAAAGGGGTGGGCTTTTGGCGTGGCTCCGTGGCTAAATGCCCCACCTCGTTTGTTTGGCGTGGGGTGGGAGCTAACCCAGCCTTCTTTTATTGCCCTGCGCGTGATTTTGGCAAAGCTAGGAGAAAACTTCTCATAGCTTAAAATCACTTGGTTTAGGGCTTGGGCGTAGGATATTTTGGTGGATTCTTTTTGAGATTTTACTTGAGTGTCCTTTGTGGTTTTGCTTGGGCTAGATTCTGCAAATATAGGTGCGTATCTATCAAAATCTTTTAGATTTATCCCAAGTATGCTTCCCTTTAGCGCGTAGTAGCTGTGGACAAGGTGGAAGTTTGCATTTACGCATTTCATCATCGAATCCACGCTTTTTTGGCTGATTTGGTTGCTGATATGGCGGAAACTTTCTTTGTTTGGGTAGCTTCTTAGTCGCGTTTGTATGCTCAAATCTTTGCGCACCATATTTAGGATATAGCTAAGAAGTGGCGTGGATTCTTGCAGGCTTTTTGTAAAATCCTCTTGGGCTTGTTGCCTTATCTTACGCTTGGGGCTGTGGAGTAGGGATAGGACTTCTTCCTCGCCTTTTTTGTCTGCGCCGATTTTTAGGCTCGCTAGATGCTCATCAAAAAGCCTGCCAAATGCGCTAACTCCCACGCTTGAAGTGGCTATGAGGGCTTTTTCTGCACTTAGGTCTAGTTTGTGAGATTTTTTGACTAGGAGATTTTGTAAGTAGAAAGCGTATTTTTCGCATTGAGCGATAAATTTTGTGATTTTGGCAGAATCTATATCGCAAAACTCTAGCTCAAAAAACACAAGATGTTCGTATATTTCGCTAGATTCTAGCTCATACTTGGCATAAAAATCCCCCTTAGTCGTATCCTCTGCAAATACCAAAAACGCAAATGTCAGCACCCGCTCAATACGCTCGATAAGCCCCTCATATCTAGCAATCACATCACCAAAATCCTGCGGGGAAAGCTCGCTTAGCTTACCTTTGTATGTTGCCTCAAAATCTAGGGCAAGCCTTTTTGTTTGCTTACTAAAAGGAGCTAGCTCATCTTTGCTAGCAAAAAGCGCGGATAGATTCCATTTGTGCTTAATGTCTTTGTGTAGATTTAGCGTGGATTTTGGGAGGTTTTTGGACTTGGGGAGCTTGGGGATAGTGTAGGTTTGCCTTGTTTGTTTTGTCTGTTTTGTAGAGCTTTTGTTCGCAGAGGTTTTGGAAGCTAGGGTGGGTTTTGCAGAAGTCTTTGTGGATTTTACTTTTTTTGTTTTTTGTGCTTTTTGTGTGGAGAGATTTTGCGTAGAAATCTTTGCAGAAGTCTTTTTTGTAGAATCTTTGCGTGTTTTTGATTTGGTAGGGGGGTTGTGTGGTGTGCTCATAAGTGTAAGCCTTTGATTGCAAAAGTCAAAATCTAAAACTGCTATTGTAGCAAATAGCTAGCAAATACTTACTTAAGAAATGAGAGTTTTTCACTAGCCCCAAAATCACTAGCCAAAAGAAAAAGCTATCAAACTACCAAGTGTAAGCCACTTGCAAGCCATACACTCCTTTGCCTGCTATATCTGTGCTGATTTCGGGCGTGATTAGGAGTTTGCGCGGTTTGTATCGGGTAGTAAGCCCCCACGCAACTCCCCAGCCTATCGCACTTCCTACAAGCACTTGCCAAATAGAGTGCTTATGAGCATATACGCGCGAAGCGTCTGTCAAAATCCCAAGCCCGATAAGTGGCAGTGCAGGCTTCCACCCATAGCGATAAAAAACAAATCCAGCCGCGCTAAATGCTCCTCCTGCGTGTCCGCTTGGCATTCCTTTGTAGTCATCACAGCAAGGGCGTTTGGCAAAGGCTATGCTGTGTCCGTTTTTGTGAGCTAGCTCAAAACTTCTTTTGACTACTTCGATGATTCCTTGAGTAAGCAGAGAGCCAGCGGTAAGCTGCAATGCGCCCTCGTAGTCTTTTATCCCAACACTTACGATTAGCACGCCCACAGGGGCTAGCGTCAGCACATCTCCTAGTCGCTCAAAGTCGCTTTTGGCTTTGAGATTTAGCGGTAGGCAAAGTATGAGAAGTATGAGGAGTATCAAGGGAAGTTCGGTGGGATTTGCGCTTAGAATGTATTTTTTAGCTTTGAGAGTTTGTATGATTTTGCGCTTGCTTGGTAGTGGGGGCGTTATTTTGGTTGTCGAGGTTGTCATTGCCTGCCTTGTATTTGCCATTTTTTACTTTGCTTTTTTTGATATTTTGTCCCCCTCATTTTTGGTGTGGTTTTGGGAGTGGTAAAGTCGGGGGTAAAATCTCAAAAAGCCATAATTGTAGCGAAAACTCTAAAATGCTTTATAAAAAATCTTAGATAAAAATTTTTGACATAAAAATAGTCTTGCAATTCACACTTATTTCACAAGTTCGTTTTATAATACCCGCTTTTAAACCCCACAAGCTATCTTGCATAATCCAAGCATATCGCAAAAAGGAGCAATAGTGAAAAGAACCCTAAAAATCGTAAATGTGCGTTTTCTAAGGCGATTTATACGACTAAGAAGGCTGACAAAAAAAACAAAATCCCCCAAAATCCCCAAAAAATTTTGGATAAAGCTACACACTTATTTGAGTTTGTTTTTTCTCCCTCTCGCACTTATCTATGCGATAACGGGTGTAGGATATATCTATGATATTCGTCAAAACTCTGGCGCACAGATAGTAAAAATCCCACTAGAATCTATGCCAAAAAGGGGTAGCGAAAAAGAGCTAATCCTAAAACTCCTAGAGGAAAATAGCCTAGAAATCCCAAAAGATACGGACATAAAGATGTTTCGCGGGAATCCAAGTATGGGCAATGTCTACTATGGCGCGAGTATCATAAAGGAGCGCAATGGAGAAATCATACTGCAAGTAACTAAGCGAAATCTCTATGGCGTGCTTTTGCTTATGCACAAGTCAAATGGAAGTAAGTTTGAGGTAGGGGAGTTTAAGTTTCATTTTTTTGACTTTTTGGCTATGGGGTTTGGCGTATCGCTACTACTTTTTTATCTCTCTGGGCTTATTATGACTTCGTTTTGCAAAAAAGATAGGCTTGTGAGCTTTGGTGTGCTTGGAGTTGGGCTTGTGGCTACAATCTTGGCAGTGTATTTTAGTGTGTGATATTGGCATATACGCAAAAGGCGTGATAAAAAAGCGATAAGGCAAATCCCAAAAACAACACCGCGCTTAGCCTATCTATGTAGAAAAACACCTTGTAGGTAATGTGCTTTCTAAAGTAGCTAGATACCACTACTACGCAGACAAACGCACTTACAAGCGAGGTAAAAAGCACAGCAATGCTAAGGGCTAAATCTTTCCCGATAAATTGCGTAACCACCACGCCAAAAAATAAAATCGCTTTTGGGTTTGAGAGATTTACCACAAGTCCTCGCAAAAATGTATCAGGCTTAGAATCTGTTTGTTTGGAATCTAGGCTAGATTTTGTCGCATTGTCATTTGTCTTTGTGCTAAATGTCGCCAAAGCAGAATCCGCGCTAGACTCATCACGATTTTCATCATAGCGAGTGCGCAAAATATTGATAGCAATATAGCCTAGATACAAGCCTCCTAGCACTCCTAGTGCGATTTGAGAGTAGGCATTTGATAGTAGGTGTGTAAGCCCAAAGTAGATGATACCTAGATAAAAAATCCACCCAAATGCGATTCCGCCTAGCACGATTAGGGCGCGTTTCGCACCAAAGAGTATTGTATTTCTAGCTACAAGTAGCATATCTGGTCCGGGCGTTATCGCGCCGATGAAGCCAACAGCAAAAAGCATTATCATAGCAGCTGACATTTTGTTACCTTTAGATTCTAGGATTTTTGTGGCAAGCACTTTGAAGTGTATTGGTGTATTTTTGCTTGGCATTATAAGCAAAAATGCAAAACTAATCATCACAAAAAATTGTGCTAAATCTTTTTGTTTAGAATTTTGGCAATTCTATAAAAAATCTTAAAACCTGCCAAAAAGTGTGCAATTTTGTAAAAAAATGTCTAAAAATCGTGCATTTTATCTGCAAATAAGGTTTTTTAAAAGAGCGAAAGTGTATAATAAACCTATGCAAAAGATTTTGCATTGTTTATGCAAGATTTTGCGACAAAAAAGCAAAGAGGCACAATCTAAGCGCGAAAAAGTGCGAAAGGAGAGTAGCGATGAGTGAAATACGAGGAATCCAAATTCTTGGAGAATTTGAAGAAGGACTATGGCAAGATGAAATCAATGTGCGTGATTTTATCGTAAAAAATTACACACCTTATGATGGCGATGATAGCTTCCTTTGCGCCCCGACAAGCGCGACAAAGCAGCTTTGGGAGCTAGTGTGTGGGCTTATGAAGCTCGAGAGAGAGCGCAAGGGCGTGTATGATGTCAGCACGGACATTATCTCTACGATTACTTCGCACAAGGCAGGCTACATAGACAAAGACTTGGAAGTCATCGTGGGATTGCAAACTGATGAGCCTCTAAAGCGCGCGATAATGCCTTTTGGTGGGTATCGAATGGTGCTAAACTCGCTTAAGGCTTATGATAAGCAAGAGGACGCGCAGGTAGCAAATGTCTTTAAATATCGCAAGACGCACAATGACGGCGTGTTTGACGCGTATAGTGATGAGATGCTCTTAGCACGCAAGGTAGGAATCATCACAGGACTTCCAGATGCCTATGGGCGCGGGAGAATCATAGGCGATTATCGCAGAGTGGCACTCTATGGCGTAGATAGGCTCATAGAGGAGAAACTCAAAGCAAAGAAAAAGCTCACACCCGATGTGATGAATGAGGAGGTAATCCGCTTGCGCGAGGAGATAAGCGAGCAAATAAAAGCACTAAATGAGCTAAAGCAAATGGCACAAAGCTATGGGTTTGATATTTCTGCGCCTGCCAAAGACATAAAAGAGGCGATTCAGTGGCTTTACTTTGGCTACCTTGCCGCGATAAAGGAGCAAAATGGTGCGGCGATGAGCATAGGGAGAATCTCCACATTTTTGGATATTTTTGCCGAGCGCGATTTGAAGCTAGGCAAATACGATGAGAACCAAATCCAAGAGATGATAGACCATTTTGTGATGAAGCTAAGAATGGTAAGATTTTTGCGCACGCCAGAGTATGATGAGCTTTTCAGCGGGGACCCCACTTGGGTTACGGAGTGTATCGGGGGAATGTGTATGGATGGGCGACATTTGGTAACCAAAATGAGCTATCGCTTCCTCCACACGCTTTATAATCTAGGACCTGCGCCCGAGCCAAATATGACGGTGCTTTGGAATACGCGCTTGCCAAAGAATTTTAAGGAATTTTGCGCTAGGGTTAGTATCGATACTTCATCGATTCAGTATGAAAGCGATGAAATAATGCTAAAAGAATTTGGCGATGATTATGCAATCGCTTGCTGTGTAAGCCCTATGAAAATCGGCAAGCAAATGCAGTTTTTTGGTGCGCGGTGTAATCTCGCAAAGGCAATACTCTATGCGATAAATGGTGGCAAAGATGAGAAGCTAGGAATGCAAGTAGCACCGATGATAGCACCTATCACAAGCGAGTATTTGGACTATGATGAGGTGAAAGCGCGGCTTGATATTGTGCTTGATTGGCTTGCACGGCTCTATATCAACACGCTTAATGTCATTCACTATATGCACGATAAATACTGCTATGAGCGAATCGAAATGGCACTGCATAATGAGGAAGTCGTGCGCACTATGGCAGGAGGAATCGCGGGGCTTAGCGTGATAGCAGACTCGCTAAGTGCGATAAAATACGCACGCGTAAAGCCTGTGAGGAATGAAGCGGGCTTGGCGGTGGATTTTGAGATAGAGGGCGAGTATCCAAAGTATGGCAACGATGATGATAGGGTGGATACTATCGCGGTGGATTTGGTAAAGGGCTTTAGCCAAAAGCTCGCCTTGCACCCCACCTATCGAGAATCTACACCTACGATGAGTGTGCTAACGATTACCTCAAATGTCGTGTATGGCAAGAAAACAGGCTCTACACCTGATGGGCGAAAAGCTGGAGAGCCATTTGCCCCGGGTGCAAATCCTATGCACGGGCGCGATACAAGCGGGTGTGTGGCGAGCTTTTGCTCGGTAGCAAAACTGCCTTTTAAATACTCAAAAGATGGGATTTCAAATACATTCTCCATAATCCCTAGTGCGCTAGGAAGCGAGAGGGCGACACAAGAGCAAAATCTCGTATCCCTAATGGATGGGTATTTCGCCGATGAGGGCTATCATCTCAATGTCAATGTGCTGCAAAAAGAAATGCTAAAAGACGCGATGGAGCACCCTGAAAAATATCCGCAGCTCACAATCCGCGTGAGTGGGTATGCGGTGAATTTCATAAAGCTTACAAAAGAGCAGCAGCTTGATGTCATCTCAAGGACATTCCACGAGAAAATGTAGGGGGATTTGGGGGGTTTAGTCGCCCTTTTAGTCGCCCCCTTAATTGCAAAAAAATAGTCGCGAAAAGAAGTAGTTTCGGAATCTAGATTCTGAAAGTGTTTTGAAAAAACTTTGTATCTTGGCAAGATTTAGCAAGACTTGGTGTAAGGGGTAATATGGTAGGTAATCTATATCCAAAAACGCACACAATAAGATGATAATATTGCTATAATTGCGCAAAATATAACAATTAGGAATCCTAATGTCTGCTAGTTTATTTGGCGATTTTTATCACTTTGCCTTTCCACAACCGCAGTATCTTGGCTCTAAATATAAGCATTTGGATTTTATTAGAGAATGTTTGCCTACTCATATCAAAAGTGTAGCAGATGCCTTTGCTGGCTCTCAATCGGTAGCTTATTTTTTTAAGCAAAATGGCTATCAGGTTTATACCAATGATTTTTTATCTTTTAGCCATAAAATAGGCCAATCGCTGGTAGAAAATAAGCGTTTTAAACTTAGTAGTGATGACATAGAGATATTACTAAGAGAAAATCAAAACCCAAATGATTTTAATTTGATGAGAGAACTATTTACAGATGTTTTTTTCAAAGAGGAGGAATCAGCGTTTTTAGATTCTTTTAGGAGCAACATAGAATCACTCTCCAAAGAAAAGCAACCATTAGCCTTTAGCATTATCAACCGAAGCATAACGCGAAAGGTAACAATGGGACATTTTGCTCATACAAGTGCGCTAAATTATGCAAAGAATGAGGATAGAATCAAGCGAAATCCAAACCTTATCCGCCCAATAAAAGATATATTTTTAAATCTCATACAACCATACAATAATAGTATTTTTGATAATTTGCAGGACAACAAAAGCCACAATTTAGATGCGATTGAGTTTGTGGATTTGATAAAAGATAAGGTAGATTTAATTTATTTTGACCCGCCTTATTGTGGAAGCCACGCTGATTATCAAGCCTTTTATCATCTGCTTGAGACATATACGCAATATTGGAAAGACAAAGAATTTATCAATGGCACTAAGCGTTATTCACCCAAAAAATATAGTGGTTTTGACACAAAAGCGGATATATTGCCCTCATTTGAAAAATTATTTGACACTGCTTTGCAAATACCATATTGGATTATTAGCTACAATGATAGAAGTTTCCCAAGTATTGATATGATGAAAGAGTTGGCAGGAAAATATAAGAATGTAGAGATTAAAGAAAAGTCATATCAAAATAGCGTAGGTGGAAAGGGTAGTGTAAAGGGTAGTAAGGAAATATTACTTGTTTGTAGTCCAAAGAGCTAAATTAAGGAATGCAAAAATGAAAGATTACGAGGAGTGGAGTAAGATTTTTGCTTCACAAGATTTGTATCAATTCAATCTTTGTGAAAGCGGTGTTTTGTGGCTTAAAATCAAATCTTTGATTAGAAATGAGATTTTGGATTTTATGCAGCAAAGATTAGAATTTAAACTGACTTCAAAAACTCAAGCGCAAAAATTCAAAGAAATTTATAATCTTGTCTTAAGCGACAAAATAACACAACAGCAAATAGATTTTGTGTTATCACAATATAGCAAAGATGAAATTAAGGCATTAGAAAAAGATTTCGGGTTTATAGAATCAGAGCTTTATAAAATGGA
Source organism: Helicobacter macacae MIT 99-5501 (assembly GCF_000507845.1). Lineage (NCBI taxonomy): Bacteria > Pseudomonadati > Campylobacterota > Epsilonproteobacteria > Campylobacterales > Helicobacteraceae > Helicobacter > Helicobacter macacae. The sequence continues at coordinate 300,518 of NZ_KI669454.1, forward strand.
TTATTTTGCTTGGGGCGGAGATTCTAATAATTCGCTAGATAAACAAATCGTTTCCTTTGTAAAAGAGATTTGCAAATATGATGATATTTTGTGCAAACTTGATAATGATATAGCACAAAATGTAAAAAACTACACACTAAGTAGTTGGTATAATAATTGGACAACAATACTTACCGAGCATATTTTTAAGTCCCACCCTAAGGTAATATCAGCAGTTGGCAAAATAAAAAGTGTGGATTTTTTCATTCAAAATATTCCTATTGATTTAAAAATCACTTATTTTCCAAAGGAGTTTTTGAAAACACAAAGAAAGATGAGAGGATTGCAAAATGAACTCACTTTGCTAAAAAATATTGCAAAAATACATTCTTTTGCTTTTGATAAAGAATGCAAAGAGGATATTATTAAATATCAAATCACGCAACAAATTTTTGACTCTAATGATGACTTGGTGATTTCAAAGTTTGATGAACTAAAAAGGCAAAACACAGAAATCATACAAGCAACAATGGCAAATAAACACACGCTAATCAAGTGGCTTTATGAAAATCAAGGCGAGATGAGGTTTGGCTCGGAAAATAGGATTTTTATCGTGTTGATTGATTTAGATGATTTTACACAGGCGTGGAAACTAAAAAGAAATTTTAAGTTAATTAAACCAAAGATTTTAGATTATTTGGATAGTTTTGATAGGACAAAATTTTTGAACAATATTGTTGAGTTTGAATTTAATCAAAAGCAATACAAAACGCTAGCTGACATTATTTTTGTGATTAAGTAGAGGGATTTATAAGAATTGTTGGACTAAAATAAATAGGGCGCACAAAGCATTAAGTTAAATTTATCAATGAGGTATTAGGCAATAAAAAGGTTTAAATTTTAAATGAAACCCACGAAAATCGAATGGACACAAGCAAGCTGGAATCCCACCATAGGCTGCGACAAAGTAAGCAGTGGCTGCAAAAACTGCTATGCCCAAGCTATGGCAAAGCGTTTGCAAGCTATTGGCAATCCCGACTATAAAGATGGCTTTGCATTTAAAATGCTCCCTCAAAGGCTAGATGAGCCCAAGCGCAACAAAAAGCCCACGCTGTATTTTGTAAATTCGATGAGTGATTTGTTTCATCAAAAAATGGATTTTGGCTTTTTGGAGCGTATAATGCAAGTGATAGCCGACACTCCACACCACCAATACCAAATCCTAACCAAGCGTCCGCACACGATGAAAGAGTATTTTTCTAAGCGTGAGATTCCGTCAAATGTCTGGCTAGGCACTACGGTAGAATCTAGCAATGTAAAACCGCGCATAGATTTGATACGCGATTTGAGCGCAAGCGTGAAGTGGCTCTCTTGCGAACCGCTCATAAGCGATTTGGGCGAGATTGATTTGCGCGGTATTGATTGGGTTATCGCAGGGGGTGAGAGCGGGGCTAATGCAAGGGCTATGAAAGAGGAGTGGGTGCTAAATATCAAAAGGCAGTGCGAAGCGCAAAATGTCGCGTTTTTCTTCAAGCAGTGGGGTGCGTGGGGGAGTGATGGAGTGAAGCGAAGCAAAAAAGAAAATGGCGCACTGCTAGGTGGCAAAATCTATCAAGCCTATCCAAAAATCGTGCAAAAAATCCCAAGCCTTTTTTAAGCAAATTTGGCGTTTATTGCCAAAAATATATGCGCAAAAAATTCTAAGACAAAGCAAAATCTCACAAAATTTTTGTCCCCAAAAGTTATTACATTAAATCATTACATTTGCAGAAATGCTTTAATTAGTGTTCGTGCCACAACAAAGACTAGGCTAATATTTAAAATGGCTAATGGATTTTTGAAGTTTGTATAAATTTTATAAATCGCTACAAAATCTCATAGTATTATGTTTTCATCTATGGCTTTGGTGTGCATATCATACAAAACTTTGCATTGCTTTGGGGATGGCAAAGGCAGCATTCCATTGACAAATTTTTCTAAAATATCCACTTGCATTTGCGATAAATCTAAAAAATCATTCTTTTTATAATGCTCTAACAAATTAAGCCATTTTTCTTTTTCTAGCCTAATCACAAATGATTCTATCTCTATACTAGAATCTAGTCGCTTTTCTTTTTTAGAATCGCGCAAAATTTTTCTTTTATCATCATTATCCATAAGCAAATCATCGCTTATATGTAAGATAAAATCCTTGTCCTTTATACTTTTCCAGCAAAGTTCTTTTTTACACCATTGAGTGATATTTGTGTCATCATCAGGTGGATTCATAATGTTTTCATATACATTTTGCGCGATTGTATCTAGTGCTTCTAAAAATTTTTTATCAACACATTGATTTTCCCATATTAAAAGGAAGTTTAAATACTGATTGTTTTTGTTGAGATGATAAGACATGTATGAGAGGGTATAAGCAACGATTTGTGCTCTATATCCTCCGTCATACCATTTGGCGTTTGAAACTAATTTTTCAAGTGCTTTAAAAATAATAATTTTTGCCACAGCTTCTTTGAAATACATTTCTGTTATATGCAGAGCATCTTTTTCAAGTTGGTTTGTTATCTCTTTTGCAAATTCACTAAAACTATCTTGCGCCCCTTTTGATACGATATGTGGCTTTTGTAGCCACACCATTTCACTTTTGGCTAAAAATGTTTTTTCAATAACTTGACTTTTAGGATTTTCAAGCTGAAATTTCTTTTTTTCTGCTTGAGTGAGGTAGGCTTGCTCGTTTAGATACTCTCCCCTTACTCGCTCATAAAACCAATGTGTGCGTCTTTGCACGCCACCGATAGCAGGAGCATACACTCTTTTGGAATAGTCTTTAAATTCTTTGTGGAAAGGACTATTTGAGAAAAAGTCAGATTTATTGACTTTGTTTTGCGTATTTGCATATTCTACGATTTTTGTAACGAAGTTGTCTTGACTTTTGTCATTAAGGACGATAGAAAGTTTCATTTGGACATACACACTAGAAATATCGCTTTTAGCATTTTTATATGCTGCATAGATAGCTGAAGAAGTTTGTCCGCCATTTACGATTTGAAAATTTTGGATTTTTATGATATTGCCTTGTGAATCAATCTCTACACCACTAGCAACCGCTGTAATGCCATTATTATAAGCAAAAAATTTATGCGGTTCGTATTCTATGGTATTTTTTAGTCCTCTATTTACATTGCCACGAAATTGTAAAAATGTCCTAATGTTTCTCTCTAGCAATCTTTGTCCATATTTATCATAAATTTCTACCAAAGTTTTTGCATCCATTACCGCCAAATACGATTCATAATCATCAAAAGAATCCACCTTTAGTGCAGGGATTTTAAGCTCTACTTCAAAGTCTGAAGAGGCATTTTGTGAAGTATAGGTTTTATATAAATATTCTATGTCAATCACTAGATGCTCTATCTCTATATCTTTAAAATGTTCATTTGGAATTTCTTTTAAATTTCTTGTAGCTTTGCCATCGCTTATGAGTAGTAGCCTTATCTTTTTGATTTTATCTTGCTCTAAATAGTGATAAATTTGATATGCCATAGAATAATGCTCAAATCCCTCCTCCATTTCTTTATAAATCTCTTGGCTACATTTATCCAAAAATGTTTTTAGCTGTCTAAACTTTGTGCTAATCTCATCTAAATTTAGCGTTTGCAATGCTTCTTCTTGGAAAAATATTTGCGTAATGAGCGTCAAAACCTCTCTTTCCTCATCATAATCATATCCATATATTTCCATTCCTCTTTTAGTGTATTGGGCTTGTGTATAATTACGCGTAAGTTCTGCGATTTCTACCAAACTCTCACAAATGTTTTCAAAAAAGCTTTTTGAGTGTGTAAGTCCTCTGCTTTGCGTATCTGTGAGAATGCTTTGTAGTAAATTTTGATGAAACTCTTCTAGACTTATCATAGATTCTCCTTTTGTAAGTTGATTTCCTCGATTCTAAACTCTTCACATTGCAAAAGATTAAGCGAATATTTTACTTTTTGTATGGCACTAGCTATATTTAGAGGCGTTATCTTGGGGAATTTTTCATTGATAGAAAAAATCATCACATTATCAACAACAAAACTATATTTTTCATTTTCTGTGCTGTTGATATAGCCATATTCCAATAATTTTTTGTGAAATAGTCTTTTTATCTCGGGCAAATGCTGTAATTGTCTATCTATGTATAAAATCATATCCTCGCAAGTTTGTCCATTGCTTGATATGCTTAATCCATAAGCTATAAGGTAAAATTTACTTTTTTCGCTATAAAGTTGCTCTACTGATGAGATTTCAACGATTGCTCCTTTTGAGCTTGTATAAGATTTTACCTCTAATGCCTCATCATCAAATATAAAATCTTGTTTATGAAAATCCGCACCTACCCAATGTGAGATGGCATTTTCATATCCTATTTGTTTGGCGATTATTTCTTTTAGACAAAGCAACTCGCTAAAAAGCCCCATTTGTTTATTGAGAGAAAATTCCACATTTTTGTAAGCCAAAAGAAACTCCCTCCAATCCTCAAGGCGATTTTGTATAACCTCAAGCAGATTTTCTTGCGTGCATTGCTCATTGTTCGCAGTTTCTACCAAATCATCGCAAAGCCTAGCAAATATACTCCACTCGTCATTATTTTTTAGAGCGATATACAAATCCGTGCCTAAGTGGCTATTTTGATTTTGGACTACCATACCTTTTAGTCGCAATGTCTTTGGATTTTTATACGCAAAATCTGTGTGGATATGAAAGGCATATTTTCCTTGCAAATCCACCATATAAAACATATCATACGCTACATTAGCCACTCTTCTATGCGTGTTGTTTTGCATTTTAGCCCAATGATTATTCATCAGCATCTCCAAAAGATTCATTATCCTCATCATAATGATTTTCTTCTAGTATTTCTTTTTGTTTTACCGAATTTACTACATAATTTATACTTTGGGTTTGATATGAATTGCTATATGGAAAGCACACACCAAACGCTACTATATTATCATAGCATCCCTCTATCTGCCCTCTTAACTCGATAATATGTAGCATTAGCACAGGTTTTGCAAGCTTTTGATGAATCAACCTTTTTTCACGCCCCTTTTGGTAGTCATCGTTTGCTTTTTCACGCCTAATGATTTCTTCCACTTCTTGTAATTCTTCCTCTTTTAGCGCACACCTCTCATCTTGTTCAAATGCTGTATTCCTTGCTTTGCTTATGATAAAATATTTGTCGCTCTCCCCTTGTATCGTCCTTACCGCTCTTTTTATGCTGATTCCACCTACATTGATTTGCGCTCCACCACCTTCAAACATTATGATGTCCCAAGCTGTGTCTTTTTGCTCTATATAGCTTTTTATCAACTCTATTGGCATCTTTGGTGTGTATTTATCTGCTATGTGAAAATCTTTTAAAAAATTTAATATTTCTTCTTTGTCAATATCTCTTGCTATATAGTTGGATTGTTCTTTGACAAATTTTGTAGATAAGCTCTTCACAAAATTATCTAGCAACTTAAAGTTATCTCCTAAAATATCTGTATCTTTATAAATTTTATATACGAATTTTACTAATCCACTGAAATTTATCATACATTGAAATTTTTGGGTATGTCGCATTTTATTTCTAGCAGTGATTTGCAAAAGACTATCTGGGCAATACTTCACTTCTAAGCCAAAATCTTTTGGCGTTTGTTTGATTCTAGCCATTTCTCTAAACTTATCCATAAGCTCATTTGTTGCCTCAATAATTTGTGTAAAATTATCACTCACTTCACTAGGCATATATATTTTGCATAAATCATCATAATTATCTCTATATCCAAACCACCGCCCCATTTGCATTAAAGTATCATAAAAAATCGTATTTCTTATAAAATAGCTCACACTTAGTCCCTCCAAAGTAAAGCCTCTAGATAATGCCATTCCACCCACAGCTATGACATTTGCAGCTATATCACTTCGATATTCCAAGCGATTTTTACTTGCGGAGTGCTCTTCCTTGACATTTATGGTGTCAATTATTTCAGTGATTTTGCAAATAATCTCTCGCACTGAAAAATCCTCTATAAATTTATTTTCAATTAAATGACAAAAATCTCTAATGATTTGACTTTGACTTGCCAAATCATCGAGCTTACCATAAGCCTTAAAATCATCTTTGATTTTTTGGAGATATTCATCGATTTTAAAATAAATCTTATGGTTAGTGGCTACAAAGCGACTTATATGCACAAGCATACTATTATGTCCCATCTGCCCTCTCAAATGCCTTATTGCACAATTTATGCAAAATACATTTATTGCTTCACAGAGGCTTTTTGGTAATTTATCTATGATGAGATATTGTGTATGTTTTAGGGGGATTTTATCTGCATAGTCATCAATTTCTACAATGTATTTTTCTTTATTGTCTATAAAAATCTTTTCCGCACCAAAATAATTGCTTGGAGCATCAAGCGCGTAAATAAAATCGCTTGGGAATAAATCCTTTGATAGTTCATCGTGCCCCAAATACTCATCGTTTATAAATATATTGGCAAACGGTGTAGCTGTATAAGCTACATAAGAGCTTTTTTCAAAGAGATTTAGAAGTGTTCTTATAAGTTTGTTGATTTTAGTTGGGTCGTTTTCATCTTTGGTGTTGATAGAAGCATAGTCTGCCTCATCATCAATGACAAGCATAGGGTTGGCTATTGAATTATTATATTGATTTTTGAGCCACTCAATGACATTTTCCAAAGTCCTGTAATTCTTTTTGATGACTAAAATTATTGGAGTTACAACATTGTCAAAATTGATACCTTGTGAATTTTTCTCTGCATCTTTTTTGTTAAAATCGCTATTTTCAGTTGTGAGAGATATAGGCATTTTGGCTCTATCATTTTTATCACTAATGCCTACTCCTACTACACTATTTCCAACTGCATCTTTGCCAATAAAGTATTCATTGATTCTCTTTTGTGTTTGGTTTCTTAGGTTGTTTTTATCGCCAGCTATCACAACGATAAATTTATATCCTGCATCAGCTGCTTTGCAAATCAGAGAGGAATAATTCATTGTTTTGCCTGATTGCACATGCCCAACTACCATACCAAAAATCTCGAATCTATTATCGTTTGGATTGCCTATATTATTCATTACAGAATCTGTATCATCATCTAGTGTTTTTATAACTTCTGGCGGTAATTTTCTACTGATAAATTCTCTAAATCTTGTCGCATAGTAATTCTTATCCTCTTGTTGTAGTTTTATTTTGATTTTATCCCTCCACCAAGTTGTGTCTCTAGCTTGTTGCTCATCGCCTTGTATGATTACACCTTTATCCATTTTGACATTAAACATAGTCTCAAATTCACTAACCATACGACTATAATCATTATCTGTGAGATTTCCTCTCAATCCATATATTTTGGTAAATGCTTCATTATTAGAAATTAAATTCTGCGTTTCAGAGACTTTTTCGACAATATCTCCTTTTTCTAGGACATTGCCGTTGTTTTTATATTGATTTTCCAAAACACCTCTAATAAAATCCTTAACAATCCCATAATCACTCATCTATCAACCCCTTTCTGTTTTTAAATATTTCAGTTTTAAGCAATCTCTCTATTTCCTCTTGTGGCAATCCTAGTTGTTTAAGTTTGTAGGCTAGCTCTTCAATCTCTGTTGCAGAAAAACTCATTTCTTGTTTGATATTGTGTGGATTGTGCTGTAACTGTGCTTGTATAGCTGATATGGGCAAATATGCTTGCAGTCCTTTTATGTATGAGTCAAATAAAAATTTACACTCATCATCTAATGATTCGCTCAAACGCTCATAAAGTGGGTGTGCTTTATTGATTCCAAAATAAAAGTCTTTGTCATTTGGGATAATATCCCAAAATTTAATGGTATTTTTGTCATTGATTTTTCTACCACGAGTTGTAAATGGCTTAAAACCATCCTTTAGCACATTTTCTAATATGCGCTTTAAATCTTGCTTTAGTGCTGGCAAGGGATTAGCCATTGACTTTTTCACATCAATCCCCCAAAGTTCGTCTTGGTCATTTGATATGTCAATGCGAATCCGAACCAATTTAGAAGCATCACTAGCTTTATAAAGTCCCCACCAAGTCCCATAAATAAGCAGTCTATTTGCCCTATACAAATAAAAACCTTGAGATTTTGTGTATCCCTCATCTGTGGCATATCTTTCCCAATCCTCTTTGGATATTTTTGAGTGGTGTGGCAAAATATATGGAGTGATTTTTATAGAATGTCCAAAAATGGTTATCTTTTCTTGTGCTATTTGGTGGGTAGCACTATGTGTTTCATTAAACGGATTAAATGGAATGAGTTTATCGTTGTTAAGGATAATGTTGATTTTGTCAAATTTACTCTCTAAAAAATGGTGAAATACTAGGCAAAGGTGAGAGCGTAACCTCCCAAGCAATGTAGAAAATGTCTCTTTTTGGTATCTATCAATCTCTTCCCATAGCACCAAAGTGCCACAATCTTGCTTGTTTAGTTTAGCAAACAAAGGATTAGCGCAGTATTGACTTAGACTTGGTGTGCGCAAATACCAATCATCTTTTTGCTCTATATAGTCCAAGTCCCATTGTCTAACATAGATTTTAGAATCTTGCTTCGATATGAGTGTAAGTTTTTTGCATTGCGAAAAAGAAGCTGTTTTAAGCCCTAATCCAAATTTGCCCAAATCTTGCTTATCTCGTTTGTCGTTAGGATTTTTTGTCCCAAGCCTCATAGCTTCTATGAGCTCTTCCTCACTCATTCCATAGCCATTATCTAGGATACAAAAAATCATTTTTGGCTCAACAACGCTATAAATTTCGATTGTCGTTGCCTTTGCTGTAATGCTATTATCAACAATATCTGCCACAGCAACTTCAAAGGTATAGCCAATGTCTCTTAGAGAATGTATAAAATTCTTTAGATTTGGCTTTAGGATGTTTCCCTCATTTTCTCGCATCGCAAACCTTAAATTTCAAATATCTAAGCAAGTATGCCAAAAAAAAAAAAAACGCAATGTAAGGCGCAAGTTTTTTTCTAAAATCTGCTTACACTATTTGCACAAATGCTGCCATTTCAAGCTAGTATTTGTGCTTTGAGAAGGCTTAATAAAGACTAGGATAACACTAGAGGTGGCTTAATGGATTTTGTGGATTTGTTTGCTGGGGTAGGGGGATTTCATCTCGCGCTACGCCGTGCTATGTCGCAATATGTGGTAAAATCTCTGCACGCAAGTGCTGATACTGCCACACTTCCCTTGCACCTGCGGGGGGGGGGGGGGGAACTATCTGCCAAATCCACAAACCACGCCAAAAATGCCAAAATTAGCAAACTTCACGCACGGTGCGTATTTGCTAGCGAAATCGATACAAACGCTAAAGCAACCTATACGCTAAATTTCCCTAGCACTCGACTTTTTGGCGACATTACGCAAGAATCCACACAAAAAGCAATTCCAAGTGATTTTGATATTTTGTGCGCTGGATTCCCCTGCCAAGCATTTAGTGTGGCTATACCGCCAAATTCTCTACCAAATGATATTCTTTGATTTCTTTTTGATATAAAATCTTTTCTGTGAAGCGCAGTGATTCAAGCGGATTTAGAATGCTTTTAAATTTTGGGCTATTTTGCAAATCCATAACCGCCACAAGCAAGTAAGTCTCGCTAAATTCTCGCGCTTTTTCAAATTCATTTTGCGTTAGTCGCAGAGTGCCACTAGATTCGCGGATTCCTTTGATTTCGCACAAAAATTCATTTTGCGTGGTTTCTACAAAGAAATCATAGCCATCGCCATAAAGCCTAGCGTCCGTGATTTTACCATTTTGCAAAATCTCAATCTCATTATAATTATGTAAAAAATATAATTCTGCTTCAAGCCCCGTGCTTTGCATTTTTTTAAACTTAGATTCAAGCAAGGGGCTTACTTTGTGGGCTAATTCAATTTTATACTCTTTTTCTAGCATAAGTTTTACGATATTTGCAAACTCTGCGACATTTTCATCACCAAAAAGTGAATCAATCAAGTGCTTTCTATGGATATACGCATTGCCCTTTTGCCACCAGCCTTTGCGTGGATTATCAGGGAAAAAGTAGTCAAACAAATCCATACGATTTTTTACCACACTTGCAGTTTTGACAATGCTTTTATCTACAAAAAAGTTAAAAAAATCTGTCTTTGTTTTGTAGCCAAACTCTTTGATAAAATCATTATCAAACTTTGCTAATCCATAGCCAAGCAAGTTTAGCAACTCATAATTTTCGTGCTTTTGGCTCATAGCTTAACCCTTGATTTATGAAAAATAATTTTGTGATTTTATCAAAATTAAAATATTTGCGAAATATTTTAAGACTAAAAGAGGGCGAGATTGCTACGCTAGAGAAGCTAGAAAATTTGGGCTTTGATAGCGTGATAGTAGAAAAAGAGAGTGAGGGAATCTACCGCATTGACATAATGCCTCTGCGCTCTTATGAGGATTTTATCCAAGTGTAGTTTGGTCTAGATTCTAGATTTCATTTGCTAGATTCCATTTAGTGGATAAGGACAATACCTGCCCATATCTATACTCTCGTGCCTATCTTTTGGTGGATTATAATACGCCGTTATCACTTCATTTTGCGTTAGCGAGATGACTATGCAGAGATTTTGCCCTCCTTTATCTGTTTGCATCACTTTATCATCTCGCAAGACTAGCCTTTCATCATAGCCTTTCTCTTTGTGAGTGTTATTATACTCCACAATCATATTTGTAATCTTTGCCCCCCCCCCCCTAAACTCGTCCTATAAAGCAAATCATAAATATCTTGCTTTTTGAAGCTGACATTTCTTTGCCTGCATTTCTTGGATAAATGCTTGTCATCAATCGTTGTTTTTGATATATCTAGCTTGCTAAATTTGCTAATCAAAATTTTTAGCCCCCTCTCACTCATCTGGCTTATATGTCGCTTGATTTGAGTGCGCTTGGCTTTTCTTACATTGCCTATATCATTTTCTGCTTTTAGCAAGATTTTCTCCTTTTTTAGATTTTACCCTAGTCATTTTTCCCCTCACTTTTTTGGCTTGATTTTGTAGTATTTTTGTTTATTTATTTGGCTTATCTTGTGGATTATTTGGATAATTACCCAAAATTTTCCACTATATGCGATTTCAAATCCCTCTCCCATTTGGGAAAATTTGGATTTTTATGCACATCATTTGCCATAAAGCTTGGCAAAAACCGCGTGAATCCCAAAAACGCAAAAATCTTATAAATATGCGCAAACACTTCATCTACCCCGCGCCCATCAAAAAACTCTCCCACCTCATTAAACGCATACAAAGGCGCGTTCCAAGTCGTGCTTAGCATCATCGCCTTGCCCGCGCACAGCCCGCCACTACCGTAGCGTTTGTTTATATCACCCCTGCTGCGCCCATCGCTTGCAAAAAGCACCCCTTGCGCATCAGGTCCTATGGCTTCATCGAAGTATTTTTTGACTATCCAAGGCTCGCCCATCCACCAGCCCGGGAACTGCAAAATCACGCAATCAGCCCATTTCCACTTCTCTACCTCTGCTTTTGTGTCATAGCCCTGCGCGATATGGGTTAGCTGCACTTTTTTGCCGAGATTTTCTAGCTCTTTTTGCATTATCTCGCAAAACGCAAGGTTTAGCTTGCCCTTGCTTTCGCCATACTCCATACCGCCATTTAGGATAAGCACATTTTGGATTTTTTGATTAAAGTCGTGTTTCATTTGATTGCTCCTTAAGTAGATTTTTGGCATTTTTTGCAGATTTGCAAAAAGAGCGCATTATAATCTATATGTGCAAAATGTGTAGAAAATTTTGCTAGAATTACGCCAAAATGATTTATTTAGCAGGTGCGTGGCATAAAGGCATAAAGAGTGAGTATGCTAGCACGATGCAACTTAGGGAGAAAATATGCTAGAGTCTATCCCCTCATACACCCCGCAAAAACGCAAACTCATCAAAAAGGGGTTTGACGCGCTAAGTGAAAGACGATATTTGGGTGCTATGAAGTTTTTTAGCGAGGCTTTGAGCCTAGATAGTGGCGATTTGGAAGCCAAAATCGGCGTGCTTATCGCTGATATAGCCACAGATTTTCCAAAAAAAGCAGAAGTGTTTAATGAGCTTTATCATATTTTGCTATCCACCACACCTCGTGCGGGCAGGGTGGATTTGCAAAGGCAAATGCTTGATTTGCTATCCTCCTTTGATGAGGGGCTAAGTGAAATCTCACAAACAATTCAAAAAGAGGAGAACCTTGAGTCTGAAGTCCTAGATGGCGTGGCGTATAAGGACTTTCAAAAAATGTGTGAAACAAAGGGCTTCAAAGAAGTGTTTGAAAATCTTATTTTTAGCACCAAAGTGATTTTTACTTCTAGGGAGGATTTTTATACTTTTCTAAAAGACTTGATTGAAAATGGGTTTGAAAATATCGCGCTATCTTATATCGAGGATATGCCCCAAATCGTGCGCAACAAAGAGATTTTACGCATTATCCAAAACAAAAATGAGCTAGCCCAAAAAATAGCCCACAATCCCAAGAAGCTAAAAAATTAAAAAAAAGCTAAAAAACTAGCAAAAAACTAAGAAGCTAAAAAAACTATGGTGAGCTAAAAATTAGCAAAGCTAGATTCTGCCCACAAAGAAAAAGCCAAAATCTTATATAAACCCAAACTAGCAAATCCACAAAAACAACCACCAAAAGCAAGCCAAATGAAAATCAAAATCCCTGCAAATCTAGCCATTTTATCTAGGCAAAATCCAAAATACGCTAACAAAAAATACATTACCGATGATACAAGAGAGCTAGATAAAGACTCGTTGCTTGTCTGCACTAGGGGCAATGAGGGCTTTATCGACAAACTTTTGGAGGATTCTTGTAGCAATGCTTTGGATAGCTCTTTTTGTGATTCTTTGGCAAAAAGTCCTCTTAGAGATTTGCGAGATTTTATCATCACGCCCAAAGATTTAGCCACTATGTTTGCCCCACTGCCTAGCCTCGTGGCTATCACAGGGACAAATGGCAAAACCACCACCGCAGCGATTATTTATTCGATTTTGCTTGATTTGGGCTATACTTGTGGGCTGCTTGGCACGCGTGGAGCGTATAAAAACGACAAAAAAATCCGCCCAAAAGGACTTACCACACCAAGCCTTTTGGAGCTGTATGAGATTTTGCTAGAATGTAGGGATTGTGATTTTGTGATTATGGAGGTTAGCTCTCACGCCATAGTCCAAGAGCGCGTAGCGGGGCTAGAGTTTGCCTCAAAGGTGCTTACTAATATCACAAGCGACCATTTGGACTACCACAAGACTTTGGAGGAGTATATCCGCGTGAAAAATAGCTTTTTGCTTGATTGTGGCAATCTATCTTGTGGGGGGAGTGTCATCATCAATGCTGATGAGTCAAATGCGTGGCTAAATGAAAATTTTGGGGTGTTAAGCAAAGGCACAGAAAAAGACGCCGTCAAAAATACTCTCAAAAACTCCGTATTGTATTATGCTATTGAGCAGGGTAGGCTAGCAAAAGTAAACCTAAAAGCAGATGCTTATAGCCTAGATAATGGCATAAGTGCGCATATCAGCTTTGAGTGTAAAAGTGTGGGTAGCAAAGGTGGTAGCAGTGAGTGTGGTGGCAAAAGTGGCGAAGACAAAGATAATGACGATAAGAAAGGGCAAAAAAACTTTGAGCAAACACTCATAAATGCACATCTCTATGGCAAACATAATCTATATAATATCCTAGCTGCGATTTTGTGCGTGAAAAGCCTAAAAGAATCAAAAAAATCCGCTTCGCAAATCTCTTTGGAATCTATCAGCGTGGCACTGCAAAATTTTGGCGGTGTAGAGGGGCGTATGGAGGTTGTAAGCCACTCTCCGCTTATCATTGTGGATTTTGCCCATACTCACGATGGTATGGAGCAGATTTTTGAGAGCTTTAGAGGGAGGGAAATCGCAGTTGTCTTTGGCGCGGGCGGGGATAGAGATAGGACAAAGCGACCAAAAATGGGGCTTTGTGCTTATAAATATGCCAAAAAGCTATATATCACAAGCGATAATCCAAGAAGTGAAAATCCACAAAGTATCATAGATGATATTTTAAGCGGGATTCCCAAGCCAAATCACAAGCAAAATCATAGGCGCGTAGTTTGCCAGAGTGATAGGGCAGAGGCAATAGCACAAGCCATAGAGGAGCTAGAATCAAATGAGGTTTTGCTTATACTTGGCAAGGGCGATGAGACTTATCAGATTTTAGGGGAAAGAACTATCGACTTTGATGATAGAGAGGTGGTAAGAGAGGTATTGGCAAAGAAAAATCTGCCACAAAATCTAGCGCAAAATGCCACAAAATCTAGCGCAAAAAATACCACAAAAACACTGCAAGAAGCACCTCCACAAAAAGATAAAAGCTAAAAACGATGAAAGAATATATCGACACGACAAGCCTAGAGCAGCCTAAGCAACACACACTGCAAAGCCAAAGCATACAAAATTCGGGCTTTGAGCTAATCAAGGCTTGCGCAAATGTGTCTAAAGCATTGGCTGAATTTTGTGCCAAAAATCAGCACTACACACTGCAAAATATCGATTTTCGCCTCCAAAACCTACGCTTTTTTTTGAGTGAGGAAAATCCAGCTAGCGAGACTAAACCACTCTTAAGCAACGCGCTAAAGCCAATCCCAAAATTTGCAGATATTTTAGCCCTGCTAGAATCTAGTGATAAAGACTTCGCTTCAAGTGAGGGCACTACCAAAATAGAGCTAAGCCAAGCCCAGCTAGACGCGCTTATATCTTCGCCACTATATGATAGTGCGTATTTTAGCATTAGCCAAGTGTGTGATATGAGGGTGTTTCCTCGCGTGCTAGAGCCACTTTTTGCTTTAGAGATAGATTCTTTCAAGGTGGATATTTGCTTTGATGAAGCGTTTTGCATAGTCGAGGACAAGGGTTTTATCGAGGATTTTTATGAGCAAGTCAAAAGCGCACTTGCGCTTGGTGGTGTGATGCTTACTTGCAAAAATGAAGTAGAGCAAAATCTAGGGCTAATCCTAGAATCTATCGCTAAAAATCCTGCCAAAAAAAAGGAGATATTTTGCTTACTAAAGGCTAAAAAATATGTGCCAAGCAAGCAAGCAAGGTTTAGATTTGTCCCGCAAGAGACTTGGGAAGCTAGCAATGGCAAAGCTCCACAAAATGCGGTATTTGGCGTGAGAGAGGGAGAGCAAATTGCATTTCTTTATAAGCCACTTTTGGGTAATGCTGGGCGAAATCTTTTTGGGGAGTATGAGACTCCAAAAAGTATAGATACACAAAAACTTATCACCACAAGGCAGGAATATATAGATTCTAGCGACACGGTCGAAGCGATTATCTACACTGCTAAAAAAGAGGGATTTATCCGCATAGAAAATGGAGAGTTTAAGTTTTTCCAAATCCCAAGTGGTGCACTAAATACTCGCAACACTCCGCCACTGCTTGGTGGGGGGCATATAGATTTAGAAATATCTTGCTATGACATTGCAGAAGATGCGATAGGTGCGGGCGTGTGGTGTGAGGTGGGAAGCCTAAAAACTCGTGGCTGTATCGCTGAAAACACACGGATAAAAGCCCACACTCTAATCGTGCAAGGCTCTACACACAAAAGTGCGCATATCAAAGCCTACGCAGCCCAAATCCGCACTCACAAGGGCAAGCTAGAGTGCACACACTGCGCAATAGAAAATCTAGATAATGGCGAAGTCATCGCACAAAATGCCAAAATCTTGCGAGCAAATGGCGCAAAAATCGCCACAGACACTGCTACAATCCACGAGCTAAAAAGCAATAATGTCGTGTTTTTTGCCAAGTCTTGCGCGATAGGACAAAACAAAGGCGGGCAAAATGAGATGATTTTTTGTGCCAATGCGGGAGGGGTGTTTGCCAAATGGAGCAAAAAAGCAAGTGCGTATTTTGCCACCCAAAAGGCTAGTATCTCAAAGCTAGCCAAACTTGCAGAAGTGTGGGAAAACAAGCAAGGAAGTGCGACACAATTTTTGCAAAAGATGAGTGGATTTACCGAGTATCAAAAGCAAATCGCACTAAAAGATGAGGCTTATGCCGCTAGATACAAAGAAGCACTTGCCCAAGCAAATGTAAGTCAAATCTTGCAAGGCAAAATCCAATCTTTGCAAAAGCAAGTCCTAGCCACGCGCAATCAAGCAATCACTAGCCTAAAAACTAGGCTAAAAGAGGCAAGCCTAGCCATAAAAGAAGTATGGGGGTATGATAACTATGTGTTTTTGGCAAAGCCAGATTTGAGTGCGCTAGAATCTAGCCAAGCTAGCAAAAAAAATATCCAAGATGGCAATCAAAATGATAGCCAAAATAATGCTCTAGATTCTAGCAAGGATTTAGATTTTGGTAGTGGGTTTTTTGGTAGCAGTGGGCTAGATAGAGATTTTGCAAAGGCATTTACAAAGGTAAATGCACAAAACGCGCTTGATAGCTTGGAGCTAAAAGAGGGGCAAAGCGGGGAAATAATCTTAGATGAGAACTTCAAACTAAAATCCAAATAAGGAGCAAAAATGATTTGTGGGCTAGTGGGAAATGTAGTCGAGCTAGGTGCGATGAGTGCGGAGATAGAGGCAAATGGCGTGGTGTATGAGGTGGCTTTGAGCGTGCAAACGAGTGCTAAGCTAAAGGCAGGGCAAGTCGCTAAGCTACGCACGACACATATCGTGCGTGAGGATGCACAGCTGCTTTTTGGAT
This sequence comes from Helicobacter macacae MIT 99-5501, assembly GCF_000507845.1. Taxonomy (NCBI): domain Bacteria; kingdom Pseudomonadati; phylum Campylobacterota; class Epsilonproteobacteria; order Campylobacterales; family Helicobacteraceae; genus Helicobacter; species Helicobacter macacae. Next base: position 317,234 of record NZ_KI669454.1, read on the forward strand.
TTTTAGACAAAGTTGAGCAAAGCACATTTGAGCGATTGCTAAAGATAAATGGTGTGGGACCTAAGGTGGCTTTAGCGATTTTAAGCACATTTAGCCCGCAAAGTTTTGCTTCATTAGTCCAAAGCAAAGATATAAAGCTACTCCAAAAAGTGCCCGGTGTGGGCGCAAAATCTGCAGGCAAAATCTTGCTTGACTTGGCTGGATTTTGCTCTCAAATACTCCAAGAAAGCGCACTAGATTCTAGTGATAAAGCAATGCCTGCAAATGAGACTCAAAAAGCTGAAGCAATCGCTGCTCTTGAGAGTTTAGGCTACAAGCTAAGCGAAATCAAAAAAGTCCTCCCACAAATCAGTGCTAGCGATACCCAAAATATCATCAAAGAGGCATTGCGACTACTTTAGGTGGGCTTCGTTGGGAAGTGGGATTATGTTTGTGCGAGAGGATTCTAAATACGCGCGCTAAAAAGCTAAATAAGCAAAATCAACACACAAGAAAGCTACCGACACAATAAGACTAGCCCTATAATCATCACATAATGAACTATGAGAAGTAAAAATATCTGCTTTTGAGTGTCAAAATGTGTAAAGACATATTGTATTTTTTGTGTTGGTAGTCTCATTTGGCAGGATTGTTTGGTGGCTTTTGTTTGAAAGGGGACTATTTGGGAGCATTTTGGGGCGGAGCAAAATTGCTAGAGAAATCTCACTCTATCTTGCTTTGCCAGATTTCTTGTGGAGCGGAGCTTTCATCAGGTGTGTTTAGCTCGGGTTTTTGCTCACTCTTATTTGTTTTTGTGGCGGGGGCATTTTCTTTTGTATCTTTAGATTCTTTTGCTTCCATAGATTCTTTTATTTCTTTGTTTTGAATATTTAGCACTTTGTGCAGTCCATAAGCTATGCCATCAGCGACAAGAGAATAGCCAAAAGGCGTGAGATGGACATCTTTTTTGGATAGAGATTTTGCTACCCACGCGTCTTTGCCACCGCTATCCTCCATAAACTCGTGCATATCAAAGTATAGCACTCCCTCTTTTTTTGCCACTTTTTTTACGGATTCTCTCACGGCGACAAAGTATGGTGCTATGCGGTAGTTTTTTGCCTTTCTTGGCTTGGTGATGACTTTTGGCGGTCCTACAAGCAAGATAGCCGCACCCTCGTTGCACTTGCGCACTAGGGCGATTAAGGAGCTATAATTTTGCTCAAACGCTTTTGTGTCTAGAGGCATCACAAGTGCGTCATTTGAGCCATAGGACAGCACGATGAAATCATATCTAAACGCGCAAAGTGTGTCGCTAAGTGCTTTTTGATTCCACTTGCGCCATATATCGCTTCGTGCGCCATTTGAGCCGATATGAGCGATTAGGTTGTTGGTATTTTTGGGTAGGTTTGTGAGATTTGCATAAGAGAATTTTTGTGGATTTTGGGATTTTGGTGGATTTTGTGAATCATCTTTGTCTTGGCTAGATTGCTCGCTTGCCTCTTCGCTAGAATCTAGTTCGCTTTCTTTTTGCTCATTTATGGGGAGCTTTTCTAGTTTGCTTAGCCGAGATTTGCTCGTGCGCGAAGTGTCGGCTATGTTTTTGGAATCTTGGTAGATAAAATACCCTCCAAGCGTGGCATTTGGCAGGAGGGATTTTATCTCTATGGGGAATCGCAGGGCAAAATCTTGGGAAATCTCCCATATATTTGCTTCTTTTGCTTGCAGTCGATAGCTCTGCCCACTAGAATCGCTTATGAGAAACGCACCCAAAGTATTATTTGGTGCTTTAAACACTATGCGGATAAGGAAGTCTTGGTGCTCGGGAGGGAATTTTAGCGTGATTTTTACGCTAGCGTTTTCTTTTTTTGCCCTAGCGATGACGCCACCGAAAGGATAGTCATCATAGGCATCAATGCGTGAATTTCGCACTTCAAAGTCTTTGCTAATGGTTTTTACTAATAGATTTTGATGATAGGTGGGGAAAACAGGGTAGATAAATCCAACAGAATTTGGTAACATAATGGTTTTGCGCCATTGGTGTGTGAGGGTATCTCCTGCGATATGCGAGTCGCCAAAGACTAGGATTTTTAGCTCATTTTTGCCCTCTAGTGCGCGCTTTAGCCTTGCTAGATTTGGCTCGCCATAGTTGATTACTTTTGCTTTGCTTGCTATGTCTTGCATTTCTTTTTCATTTGGCAGGGGCTTTGGTGTGTATTTCTTTGCTTTTTGAGATTTTTGAGTGGTTTTGCTTTTTGTGGCGGATTTGGCAGGGGTTTTGGATTTTGTGCTTGGCTTGGCTTTTGTGTTTGTTTTTGCGGGGGTTTTTTGAGGGGATTTGGTGCTTTTTGGTTTTTGGGTGGATTTTGCTTGCGGTGCTTTTGGCTGTGTTTTTGCCTGTGTCTTGGCTTGTGGCTTTGGTGTATCTGGCTTGGCTAGCTCTGCAAAAAGGACAAACAACGCTAGGCAAGCCACACAAAATCGAGCAAGTTTCCCTCTAAATCGCACAAAACCACACCTAAAACACCTAAAATCTCTCACAAAAAAGCATAACTTTTGCATTTTACGCGCCTTTTTTCTTAGGTGTGGAGTTGTTTGATTCTAGTGGATTTTTGTCATTGGCTTTATCGTTGATTTTTTCTGCTCCTTTTTCTGCGCCCTTTTCTATGTGGGAATCTTTTGGCGATTCTAAAGAATCCTTTTTGGAATCTTTTTGTGGTTTTTTTGATTCTTTTGTAGGCTCATCGCTAGACTCTTTTTCATTATTCTCAAAGATATTTTTCCATTTGCGTTTTTGTGGTTTTGGTTCTTCTTGTGGGGTGTCTTTGATTTTTTCTACTACTATTTCTTGGGATTTTTGCTCTTCTTGGGGTTTGTCTTGCTGAGCTTTTTTGTTTTTTCTTTGCTCTCTTTTACTTTCTTTTTTATCTTTGTTTTGGTTTTGTTCTGCTGATTGTTCATCGCTGTATTGCACTAAGTCATTTTTGGCAGAATCTATTGCTTGGATAGATTCTATTTTTGGCTCTTGTGATTCTTGTATTTCTTGCGTTTTTTGCTTGGTGGGGGTTGATTTTGGCTTGTCTGTGTCATAAGTGTATTGGATTTTTTGCGTGCTTGGGGTGTCTAGTGTGGTTTTGGTGGTGCTTTGTGTGCTTTCATCTTGGGATATTTGCTCTTGCACTACTTCTAGTCGCTCTAGTAGTAGTCTGCTTAGAGCCCTTGAGCCCTCCCCGCTGAAGTGAATCCCATCTTCCCCACGCACGCGGATACTTCTGCCCTGCTCATTTTTGACATAAGAAGTGTAGACTCCATCTGGGGCAAGCGCAGAATTTGCGTGCAAAAGTAGCTGTTTTGCGCTATCTACTTGGGATTTATAAAGTGTGTTTAGAAAGATTAGCCTTGTGTTTAGTGGCTCTTTTCGCACATAAGGCGCGTCATACCACACCACCACTGCGTCATTTTCTAGCGAAATATCGATGATTTCTTTGATACGAGATGAGTATGTTTCTATCCATTCATCACTTCCATACTTCATCTTTGGCATAGAGTATGGGTCATTTGCCCCTACCATCATCACTACGATATTTATGTGCGGATTTTTGGCAAATGCCTCCCTTAGAGCCTTGCCCCAATCAAAAAAATGCGTATAAGTAAGTCCTGTGCTTTGCTTAGCGATATTTATCACGCTAAATCCGCGCTTTTTTAGCTCACTAGCTAGCGTAAGCCCCACGCCTTGCATCATCGAATCGCCTATGAAAATAAAAGTCGAATCCTGCTTTAGCACTAGCTTGCCATCTTTGTCTATAAATGGATAGCGCGTTTCCTCTTTTGGTGTGAAAAAAGAATCAAGCGATTCTGTGCCCATAAGCCTTTCCCACACGGATTTTTCTTTTGTGGATTTTTCGCGCTCATCTTGGAGGGATTGGGAAAGTGCTAGCTCCTCTACGCTTGGTAAAAGTAGCTCCCTCAAATCATCAAGCCACGCTTTTGGCTTACCCAAAATCTCCAAAATCGGCTCGTTTGCATCAAAAACATCAAGGTGGTATTTTTGCTCGATATAGGAGTGTATGCTGGCATTCATCATCAATGCCACAAGGATAAAGCTCCCTATGAGTGTTAGGATAAAATCATAGATTCTCATCTGCTTTTTGCTCCGCTCTAAATCTCAAAAGTCGCCATACTAAAATCTGCCCTGCTAGAAATTGGCATAAATGAAGTTTGGAATCCCATCTGGCATAAAGCAAAACGCTACAAGCCAAACAAATGCTAGCACAAGCGGTTTGGCAATGGGTGGGACTTTGTAAAGTGTGTAGATACAGCTTCGCTTGAAGTTTTGTAGCTTGGGGTAGAGTGCAAAGAGTAGCAAGCCACAAAGTGCGATAAGTGTCTCGCTTAGATAAATGGGTTTAGAGAGATTTTCCCAAAACGCGCTTAAAAATCCAAGCGACTCATCTAGCTCCCTAAAGCGGAAAAACACCCACGCTATCGTTACAAAAGTAAAGGTGCAAAATGAGCTTAGAAATACTCCAAAGGCACTAGAGCCAAAAAGATATGGGCTAGGTTGTTTGGGTTGGCTTGCAAGGGAATCTTTGGAAGTAAAATCTTTTGGCGTGGAATCTTTGGAATCTTTTTGGTGGGTTTTTGATTTGGCAGAGGTTTTCGAGGCGGATTTAGTAGAAGTTTTGATAGATTTTTCTTGTTGAGTTAGGTTTGGCGTGGTGCTTTTGTAGGTATTATGGCTAAAGTGCTTTAGTGTGTTTAGCCATACAATCCCAAGTCCGTGTGCTAACCCCCAAATCATAAAATTTATCGTGCTTCCGTGCCAAATGCCTGATAGCACAAACGCCACAAGCAGTGCAAACTGCGTGCGCAAAAATCCACACCTTGAGCCACCAAGCGGGATATAGATAAAATCTCTTATAAAAGTGGATAGGCTGATATGCCACCTAGCCCAAAAGTCTTTGAGATTTCGCGCCATATAGGGCATATTGAAATTTGGTGGCAGGACAAATCCTAGCATCAATGCCACCGCGCTTACTAAATCCACATATCCGCTAAAATCACAATAGATTTCCACACTATACCCACACATAGCAAGTGCTAGCTCTAGGGAGTTGTGGTTGAGTGGGTTTGCTAGTATAGGAGAGGAGTAGCTAGAAGCATAGGTGGCAAAAAGCACCTTTTTGACAATCCCAAAGCAAAGTAGCACGATGATGAGGTGGGCATTTTTGGCTCGCCAAAATCTAGTGGCGTGGAGCTGTGAGAAAAAGAAATCACTGCGGATTATGGGACCTGCTATGATAGTGGGGAAAAATGAGAGATAAATCGCAAGGTTTGGGAGGGATTGTAGCTTTGGGTTTTTTTCTATGACATAATCAGCTACACCGCTAGGGCTAGTTGGCAAAATCTGTGTGGTGGGGTTTATGTTTGAAGCATCAGATGGTGCTTGGTATGAGAGGGTGGCTTTGTCGCGCTTTGCTTCATAGATAGAGCGCAGGTAAGTGATAGAAGCAAATGTGTAAAAGCTAAGTCCTAAAGGCATCAAAATGTCGATATTTGCGATATTTAGATGAAAAAATGTCAAAATGGATTCAAAGCCGTCTTTGAAATTGGCGTAGTATTTAAAAAAGCTAAGATTGCAAATACTAAGGGCTACAAACGCCAAAAATACGGCTTTTGATTCGCTTTTGGCTATGGCGATACTCGCAGCATAGATAAATAGCGTGTAGCAAGCAAGCACTATGGCTACAAAGGCATTGCCAAGTAGGAGCAAAATTGCGTAGTTTGCGGTGAGTAAGACTAGGTTTTGGAGGCGATGATTGGCGCGGCATAGCCAATAAGCGACAAAAAAGGCAAAAAATGCTAGTCCAAATTCTATGCTGAAAAACATAAGTTTGTGTTGTCCTTTTTTAGATTTTGTGTCTCGGCTTGGTTTTGTGGGTTTGCATAGATTTTGCTTATGGATTTTGGTACTGTGCTAGGCGAGATTTTATACTAGATTTGGTGTTTTTAGATTTAAGGTGTTTTGATTATTTTTGCTTTAGTCTTCGCTAAATGCTCCATAGCGCATTATTTTGTCATATCGTTTTTGGAGGTATTGTCTGTCTTTTAGGATTTCTTCTACGCTTTTTAGATAGTAGGACTTTATCATATCTGCCGCACCTTGCAAATCCCTGTGCGCTCCTTTTTGGGGCTCGGGGATAATATCATCAATCAAGCCAGCTTTTTTTAGCTCATCGGGCGTGATTTTCATCGCTTTTGTGGCGGACTCTATCTTGCTTGGGTCATTCCATAGTATCGCAGCGCACCCCTCTGGCGAAATCACACTAAAAATGCTATACTGCATCATCGCTAGTCTATCAGCCACTGCAATCGCTAGCGCACCACCGCTACCTCCCTCGCCTATGACTATCGAAATCGTAGGGACTTTTAGCACGGCAAATTCTTGTAAATTTTTAGCGATAGCTTCGCTCTGTCCGCGCTCTTCTGCGCCGATTCCGGGATAAGCACCGCTTGTATCGACAAGCATAAGGATTGGGATATTAAACTTTTCAGCTAGTTTTGCGGCTTTTAGGGCTTTGCGGTAGCCCTCTGGATTTGGCATACCAAAGTTGCGCGCTATTTTGTTTTTTGTCCCTCTGCCCTTTTCCTCGCCGATAACCATAGTAGGCTGCTCATCAATCTTGCCAAGCATACACACAATCGCCTTATCATCTCTAAAATGCCTATCCCCGCAGACTTCATAAGCGTCTTTTAGCAGTAGCTCCATATAGTCAAGGGCATAGGGGCGGTCTGGGTGTCTAGCAAGCTGGAGCTTTTGGTAGTCGCTCATATTGCCAAAAACTTTTTTTAGCTCTTTTTGGTAGTCTTTTTCTAGGATAGCTTTGGCGGCGTTGTCCCCGCGCATAGACGCCATATCAATGTCATCTTGGATACTTTTTAGCTGCTTTTCAAAGTCCAAACAAGTCGCCATCAATTCTCCTTAAGTTTGGTTGTTTGCTTTGTGTGGATTTAGCTAGGGCGTAATTTTATAATATCAAAGATAATTACGGCTTAACTAAGGCTAATGTTGTAAGCGAATTGCATTCCGCGCTTTTTGTGGTTGATTTTGTTGTTGTTTGCTTGGGGTATGGCGAGTGAAAAAGGGCTTTTGGAGAGCGAGTAAAATGCCTTGCGTGAGTTTTTTGTGGTGGGTGAATAAAGAATTTTTAAGCGTATCGTATCAGTATGGCACTACAAAAATCTCGTAACTTTTGTGCATTTTTGCATATTTTGGTAGGCTTGATATACAATTAACCCCGCTTTTATAAGTAAATTTCTAATTTTTCAAAATACATTTCTACACTTACTAATTTTAGGATTTTATCGGCATAATCGCCTTGTTCTTTATGTATATAAAGGTTTGCAATCTCATTTAGGAATCGTTTGTAAAATGCTGTTTTTGATGAGAGATAATCGTTTATTTGGCTTTTGTATGGCTCTTGTGTTATCCATTTTTCATAGTCTGTGTAGGAAGTGATAACTTTTGGGATAAAGCCTAGTTTTTGGAGCTTTTTATCGATTTTAAATTTGATTTTATCTGCGATATATGTCAAATTTTTGTTTATGTGGAGTGGCATTAGCGAGTTTCGTCCTATGTGTTTGAAAAATTGTGGATAATGCCTTAAAGCTAGGCATTTATAGAATCTATACCCAAACAAATACTCATTTGGCAAAGTGGCGATAAACTCGATGATTTTGTTGTCAAAAAACGGACGACAAGTGATATTGGTTTTATTTGTATCCGAACTCACAGCCATATTGATAAAATTGCTCCCTCTGTTTATCCAGTGAAGCGGCAATGGATTTGCTATGTCATAATACTCATCTTTGTATCCGCTAAATTTGGCAAAACCTCCATAGTAAAACTCTGCAATCTTATCATTTGCCCTTTGATTGTAGAGTTTTTTATCGGGTAGATAGCTATCGCCAAAAACAGCATCGCCTAAATATCCGCTTACGATAAGCCTTGATTCTTGAGGGAATAAATCAAACTCACAGCCGTGCAGGTGCATTAGAGAATGTGCACAATCCATACTATATAAATGCTCTTTTCGCAAATTTAGCCAATCAATATTTTCAAACAAAAATTCATTATTTGTTGTCTCGATGACATCACAGACTTTTTGGGCTAAAATAAAATCTAAGCAGTTTTTCACGCCAAATGTCGCTGTGTAGGGTTTATAATGTGGATAGACTTCACTCATAGCTGCAAGGCAAAGTCTCGAATCAGAGCCACCACTTAGCAAGACAGATGGGTAAAGCTCCAAATCCACTTGTCTTTTTATCGAGTCTTTGAATAGATAATACGCTTTATCTACTGCTTCATCAAAGGATATATTTTCTTGCTTTATTTCCGCAAAAGTCCAATAATACTTTTGGCTTATCTTTTTTGTCGGTAGATGATATTCTACTATACTAGCAGGTGCTAGTCTTTTGATATGCTTAAACCAAGTGTGAGAACCCAAAATATAACCCAAACTCATAAACATTTCAAAGGAATCGCTATCTATACTTTTATCCACAAAATCAAGCAATAATAACGCTTTAAGCTCTCCACAAAAAGCAAAATTGTCATTATGGGTGTAAATATATAGTGGTTTTAAGCCAAATCTATCGTTAGCTATGATGAGTTTTTCATTTCTTGAATCATATAAGACAAGGTTAAAGCAACCATCGGTTTGATTGAGGAGTTCGGCTAGGCGGTTTTGCCTATAAGAGCAGCAGATAATGTCAAAAAAGTTTTTGCAAGAAGTCTTAAAAAGGCTATTTAGTTCATCTAAATTATAGCATTTTCCACATAGGGCAAGGTGGATATTATCCCCCCCCCCCCAATAGAGTTATACACACTATTTTGTGCATCTAAACCACCTAGTGCAAACTCGATTTTATCATCTATAAAGGCATCAGTTATGTTTGGCGATTCGTGCCTACTCATTAGCTTGACACACTTATCTATTTGCGATAGAGTGCTATTTTTTGCATATCCTACAATTCCATTCATCATTGCTCCTTTTAGGTTTGATTTTTCTAAATTTTGCGCTCCATATAGTTGTAACTAAAAAATCTACAATTTCTCAAAAAATCTTTCCACTATACTTTTTATATGCCTCATATCCTCATCGCAAAGTCTATAAAACAACGGCATACGAACCAGCGTATCGGCTACTTGATTTGTGATAGACATATCGCCCATCGTCTTTGCAAACTTTATCCCAGCAGGAGATGAGTGAAGCGGGATATAGTGAAATACAGGGTTTATACCATTTTCTTTGAGAAAAGCTATAAACTCGCTTCGCTTTTGTAGATTTTTGAAAGTGATATAATACATATGTGCGTTGTGTGTGCAATTTGGTGGCACGATAGGACGATTTATCAAGCCCTCTTTTTCATAGTTTTCAAAAAACTGATGATATTCATTCCAAATTTCTAATCTTTTGTTGTTGATTTTATCTATATTTTGTAGTTGTGCGTATAAGAAAGCAGCGATAATGTCAGATGGTAGATATGATGAGCCTACATCAACCCAAGTATATTTATCCACTTCTCCGCGGAAAAATTGCGAACGATTCGTGCCTTTTTCTCTGATGATTTCGGCTCTTTGTATGAATTTATCATTGTTGATGATGATAGCCCCACCCTCACCAGAGATGACATTTTTTGTCTCGTGGAAAGAAAAGCACCCTATATCGCCTATTGTGCCAAGTTTTTGTCCATTATAAGTGCTTGATACACCTTGTGCGGCGTCCTCTATGACGATAAGATTATGTTTGCTAGCTATTTGCATAATCTTATCCATATCGCACGCTACACCTGCGTAATGCACAGGAACGATAGCCTTTGTTTTTTTGGTTATGGCAGACTCTATCAACTCTTCGTTGATATTTTTTGTATCAGGTTTTATATCCACAAAAACAGGCACTCCACCCCTTAGCACAAAGGCATTTGCTGTGGATACAAAAGTATAAGAGGGCATTATGACTTCATCACCCTGCTTTATGTCTGCGAGTATGGCTGCCATCTCAAGTGCCGCAGTGCAAGAGTGTGTAAGCAAACACCTTTTCGCAGGTAAATAGCTCTCTAAAAAGTTATGACATTTTTGAGTATAGATACCATCACCTCTTATGATACTATTTTCTATGGCATCTTGAATATACTCAAATTCTTTGTCTATGGCAAATGGTTTGTTGAATGGTATAGCTTGCATATCGTTATTCTATCTAAAATAATCTTAAATTTATGTAAAACTTGATATAATCGTAAAAGCTTCATTTAATTTGGAGGAGTTACCACAAGTGGATATGCAAAGCGATAAATTAAATTCCGTAATAATGGAAATTTTCAATGGTAATGCTATATTGTTTGTGGGGGCTGGATTTTCAAAAGGCGCAGTTGGTTTTGATGATGATATACCAACAGCAGAGAGACTTGCTGAAATTATTTTAAAACTGATGAATAGAAGCACGGATTCTAAGAATCCAAAAGATTTAGCACATATATCGGATTATTTCATAAATAGTTTTTGTAAACAAAACGAAAGTAAACTTGACGAATTTATAGCAATGATGAAGCGTACATTTAAGGTAACAGAACCTAAGAAGTATCATCTGGATATAGTTTCTGTTCCGTGGAAGTTTATTTATACAACAAATTATGACGATGTAATAGAGCAGTCAGGCAGAGCAATCAAAAAGATGGTAGAACCTCTGGATTTAGAGTGTGAAATACCAAAATATGATAACAAAACAACATATTGCCTCCACATAAATGGAAGAATTGAAAATCTTAAAAAAGACTCACTGGATAATTCATTTAAGCTTACACATTCATCCTATCTATCTAGTGATGGATTTGGCTCTCAGTATCCTGAATGGAAGTCTCACTTTACAAATGATTTGGTGTATAATTCAACGGTGGCTATCTTTATTGGTTATTCTCTTTACGATATAGAAATAGAAAAGATTTTACAGCAAAATAGTAGCATTAAAGATAAGGTAATTTTTATACAACCACAAAAAAGTATAGAGCAAGAAAATGATATAGATGATTATAAATATAAAAAATATGGGCATTTATTTAAAATAGGTGTAGAAGAATTTGTCAATAAACTTATGAAATATAAAAATAGTTTAAATGAGGACACGCAACATTTCATATCAAATAATATAACTTGTTTTAAAAAGTATAACTTAGTTTTTGATAAAAATACAAATATAAACATTGATGATAGAAAAATAAGGAACTTTTTTGTTAGAGGTGCTTTAGAAGACGCCATTTTACAAAAAGAAACTATATCAAATATAAATAATTCTCTGTATTTAGTTAATCGAAAATCATACATTGATGAAGCGTTAAAAATTTTAGAAAATCACAATTTTCTCTTTGTTTTAGGTGATATGGGGAATGGTAAAACAGTATTTTTAAAACAATTGGCGACTATTATAGTTCAAAAAGGATTTAAGGTTTATTTTTTAACAAATAGGCGAAATATATCAACCTATAAAAAAGAGATTGAGACTATTTCTAACAATGTTACAAATACTACATATGTATTTATAGATTCATATACAAACTTTTCAAACTTAATAAGCGACATTCTGCCAAAACAATACAAAAATATAAAATATGTTTTAAGTTCTAGAGAAAGAGAACATCACAAATATATCAACAATTGTAGCATTATAAATAAAATACCAGAATTATTTATTGATAAATTAGATTCCAGCAATATTGAACAGTTCTGCACTATTATAAACAATCTTGCTGCTTGGGATTTAATGGGGAGAGGTAAGCAAATTCAAATAAATCGTATACACAATAGGTGCAAAGGTGAAATATCTAACATCCTTATTGACATATTCGAATCTGAGCAGATGAGTAGTAGAATTAAGGAATCGTTTGCTAATTTTTTACAAAAACCAACAATAAGAAAACATTTGTTTGTGGTGTGCTTACTTAATGTTATGAATATACCCATATCAATAGCGTTAATTGAATATATTTTAGATGACTATGATTTGGAGATATTTAGAGGAGATGTTTTTGATTATCTTGTAAAAATAGATATATTAGATGAAGGTAATGAAATTAAACCAAAATCAGCTGTTTTTTGTCAATTTGTTTTAAAGCATATATTTGGAGCAGATTATGTAATTAAGGAATCTTTACAGCTGTTAAAAAGTCTTAGCAATAAGCGGGATTCTAACATACTATACGGTTCTGATGGATATAAAGTTAAAACCAATTTATTTAAATTTAATTTTATAGAGAGTATTTTACCAGAAAAGGGTAAAAGAGAAAAATTGCGAGAATATTATGAAAATATCAAAATAGATATGCCAAAAATGGTAGATAGGTCGCAATATTGGCTTCAATATGCTATGTGTTTCATTGCATACGATGCAATAGAAGATTTTAAGGAAGCTCAGCGTTATCTTGATGCTGCTTATAATGTTTCCTCAAATAAGGAAGACAATCGTTATGTTTATAAAATAGACAATCAACAAGCGAGACTATATGTCAAGCAATCTGTCAAAGAAAATGATTACAAAAAAGCATTTGATTATTTTAAAAAAGCTGATACAAAACTATCAAGGCAAAAAAATGATAGGTATAAATTTAAAGTTTTAAGAGATTATTTAAATTGCATAGAACAACACAGAGAGTTTTTTGTCAAAGATGAAAGTATGGCTAAAGAAATTTGCTCAATATGCAATAAACACTTAAAACTAATAAATAATGATATAGACATAGATTTTGATAGTTATAGTAGGAGAGGACAAGCAAAAAGTGCTTTGGAAAAGATTATTCATATATTTTCTGGAGACTCAAAATGAACAAAATCATATTTAAATATTGTTCTAAATATCTTTTAATGCAAACAAAAATGTATTGTAAATACATAGTAATACACATTAAGTATAAGATATATAGGATTTTCAAACCTAAATCAGCGAATAAAATTATCAAATATCAAAGACGATGCGATGAAATTCCAAAAAATATTACTATATTAAAAAAGCAACTTAACTTTATTCTTTTGCAAATGAAACAGCAAAGCAAAATTTGGTTTAGCTCAAGAGAATTTAAAGAAAAGTATATCAATGCAAATCATCCTTATCTGCCTTTGCTTAATCCTAATAACCTAGATTATGAATATATCCCTGCAGATTTGGCTTGGGAGTTGAATCTTCCTTTGCCACCAAAATATAATTTAATCATTATTTCAGGTTCTAATATGGGGCATAACGCGCTTTTAGATTTTTTTCAAAAATGTGGAGCAAAGCGTGGGCAAGACCATTTGCCAAAAGATTTGAAGCAAATCTATACAAGTTTTTATGATTTTTTAGTCAATCCAGCCAATGCTGATGATTTTAAAATTTTGCCTTTTGTCCAATACTCTTATTTGGACTATACGCCAGATGAATTCAAGCGATATTGTGAATTTTTTACGAACGAATTGCCTATTTTGGTGCAAGTAAGAGACCCATTTATCAAGCTTTTACTTGTTAATGATTTTAACTTTAAACCAAACAAACCTAGAAATTTTACATTAAACGATAATTTACCAGAAATTTTAGATAGGTTTGAGTATGTGTTTGGTTTGGACTTGGAGGTAGGTTTAAATGAACTTATCACGCCATACAATCTTCGCCAAAGCACTGCCATAAATGGACTTCAAAAGTCAAAAATCGATTTTATAGATACGGACAATGAACTTATGCCAAATAATGCTTACGAGACTATGAAAAAACTTGCCAAAAAATACAAACTCAAAGAGCCACAAGATAGGGCATTTTTTGAGGGTATTATGGAGCAAGACATTTTTGGGTTAGTGCCACTTACTCTCAATCTCTCACGCCAAGATGCTTGTAAATATCTTGGGAGAGAATCAGAAATTGTGAGAGGGAGTAAAGGTGTAAATATCCTTATCACTATATATCAGTTAATGCAAGATATAGGTTATATAGATATAAGCAATGAAATTTGGGGTTCAAATTGGCTTTATAAAGGTAGCGACATACGCCTTTATGTCAAAAAAGGTGAATACGAATTTTTTGATGAGATTATAAAACAAGCAGCGATTAAGTATTTTGAGTATTTTAAAATAGAGTTTATGAAGCGAGTCGAGCTAGAAATACAAAAAAGATTTACCCCAACTGATATTTTAAACTATCTTAAAAAGGACAAAACATTAGCACAAAAGCTTAAAAATCTCTTAGACAAAGAATTGGAGTGTGTCAAACAAATGCGCCCTGATATAGTGGAGTCTTGGGAGTATTATAGGAAGTTTGAGTCTATGTTTTAATCTGTTGTAGTGCGCTAAACACCGCTACTCTACTTATTTTTTGGGCTACTTAGGTAATGCTAGTTGTGTTTACTTTGCGTCTTATTTTTTTGTCAAGATATTTATAAATTTTATATAATAGCTTGTATCGTAAGGATAGTTTTTTAATTTTTAATTCATCTTTATCTAAATAGAGTTTTAGGTTTTTTTCAAATTGCTTAAAGGTTGATATTCTATGTAAAATATGAGTTAGTTCTATAACATCTTTAATATCAGCGTATTGTTTAAGCATTTCTATGTCAATAGCAAATAACCTATTTGTAGCCAAATCAATCCACTCTAAATTTTTTCTCCCAAAATAATCATACATATCAAGATAAGCACGAACTCCTAAATTGATTTGTCTAAGCCTATTGGCACCAAAGTAAAGTCCGTTTGCAACATATCTATATACTCCTACAATTTCATTGACAAAATGAGATTTTCCCATTGTTAAATGAACTCTATTGCGAAAATCATCCTCTCTATACGCAACTTCTTTATATGTATCCCCATTTGCGCATTTGGACTCCAAAAATCGTATAACTTCATCGTTGATATAGTTGTTTCTAAAAATAGAACCTGTCGTGTGTCCTAAGACAGCTTTATCTTTTAGCATATCATCAAAATCACAATCCACAAAGTCCTCTTTTATATTTTCTCTTTTATGTTGTGTATTATCAGCATTTATAATCATTACGCCACTAGCATAAATGCTAAAATCTTTATTGTTATCCAAAAAATCAACTGCTTTTTGCAAAAAATACATATCCGTATAATAATCATCAGGGTCTAAGACGCAAAAGTATTCACAATTCATTTCTTTGTAAGCTTTGATAATATTGGACAACAAGCCTTGATTTTGTTTTGAAGTAAGTAATGTGATTCTATGTGAATGTGCTTTTTGAAATTCTTGCACTATGTCTAATGTCTCATCGGTAGAAGCATCATCTGTGATAATAAGCTGAAAATCAAAATTTGTATTTTGAGTCAAAACAGACTCAATAGCTTCTTTTATGTATGAACCTTTGTTATATGAAGGCATCAGAACGCAAAGTTTATATGCTTTTTTTGTCATTTATTACCCTTTCTGCGATTTATATTCATCTCCCCACCATTATGCTAATCTCTTCATTTATGTCCTCATAGGTCGTTTCTAGTTTTAGCTCTATTGGCTTAAATAGACTTGCATAATCCTCCGCACTTTTATAATGCCAATACTTTTGATTATCTTGCTTTGCGGTATTTTCCACTATGAAGAACAGCGCGTTTTGCTTTGCCACTCGTTTTAGCTCATCTATTGCCATTTTTAGCTGCGACTTATCGACTATACCACCAAGTGCAAGGCTTACAAAAACCAAATCCACGCTATCGCTAGGCAAGGCTATCTTTTCATTTTCGCCAAGCAATAGATATTCCACATTATCTATCTTTGGTGCAAGTTCTATGAGCGTAGATATGGGGTCAGTCGCATAGACTTTGTGTGCTATCTTTGAAAGCATAGGCTCAAATCTCCCCGGTCCGCATCCAAAATCTAAAGCCACTAGCTTCTGCCCCCCCCCATTGTCATCTAAATGCTTTTTAAGCACATTTGAGTAAATCTGTTCTTGATATTTATCGACAGATTCTAGCTCATTTAGTGGGTGTGCCATATTATACACAGAGTGTTTACCGTGCTTTTTAGCACGATTTTGCCAATACTCCAATGAATCATTAAACACTTTCTCAAATAAATTTTTTGCATATTCGTCGCTAAAAAATTTTGATGAATTTTGAATATTGTTTTGCTTCGTCTCTTTATCAATAGCGATAAATTCTGCAAAGCCCATTTGTGCTATTTTGGTGCTGTCAAAGACTTTGTTTCCATTTGAGATGAGATAGTCATAAGTGCTGATTTCAGAGCGGATGTAGAGCTTTGTTCCAAATGCTAGGGCTAGGAAAGAGTTGCCCAAGCCTTGCTGGCGATTTTGATTATACACCAGCACATCGTTTTCGCTGACATATTTAGCATATTCTTGTGGCGATAAAATCGTCTCAATGAATTCAAACTTATCACCAAAGATGGCATTGCCTTTATCAATGATTTGTTCTTTAAATTCAAGTTTGGCATAGGATAAAATCGTTTTTATGATGATATTTTCATCTCTAAATTTTGATAGTATGTCAAGCATTTCTAGGGTAGAGTCATCGCAAGAATTGTTGATTTGGATAATGGTGGCGTTTCGTTTTTTGAGTGAATTTTTGGCTTTATCTATCATATCTAGCGTTACAGGAAAGGTATATGTTGCGTGATAAAATTTTTTATTTTTTCTAGTCGCATAGCGTTTTTCTAATACAGTTCTGTCGCCATCCACATCGGTAATATAGCCCCTAAAATTTTCTCTTACAAAGTCATTTTTCTCATCTCGTGGCGCATTATACAAATCTCCACCCCAAATTTGCCAATAGGCTTTTTCTTTTAAAATATCTTTATGCTTGTAGAGGTATTTTATGGATTCGTGGTCAAATAAAGAGTGAAAAAATACTTTTTCGACCCTTTTAAAATTTAAATATCGAAACATTTTAATTTCTATGACATTCTCTCCTTGCGGGAAAGGAAATTCATCAAACCACCTTTTGCAAAGGACTAAATGCTCTTTTGCGTCAAAATTTCTATTTAAAAAATCCACAAAAGGCTTGCAAAATTTGTCATTAAACATTATGTGGATAAACCTGTATCGCTTTATGATTTTATTTATCCCTTTTGCTTTTCTTTTTTCCTTATATTTTGTTATCAATCGTTGTATAAATTTTACTTCCATTACTATTTCTCCTTAATTATTTCTTCCTATTTGATAGCACTCAAAGTTTTTTATCTTTTGGGAAATTTATATTATCTATATCTATGCAAATTTCATTGCCCATATCCTCTAGACAAGCTCCAGCGACTAGCCTAACATATCTTGCGATGATGACTGCTATATTCATTTGGCTTTCATTTGAAATTTAATCTTTATCCCCAAAATAGTCAAAACTTTGTAGCGTTTATTTGGTGTATTTTTTATTGAAAAAATTTGCTGCACAATGGAAAGATCCAATTTTTCTAAGTCTTTATTGTAAAAGATTGGATTGTTGCTGAGGTAGGTTTGTGAATAGATATAAAAAATCAAATCTTTATTTTTTGTGATTATATGTTCATCGATGTGTCTAAGTTCTTCTATTGCTAAATCATATAATCTTTTAGTTTTTTTTAAGAAAAAGTCTTTGCTTTTAGGAAAAAAGTCAGATAAGGCGATATATAACAAGGCTTGCAACAAGTTTTGTTCAAAAGACTGTAAGCCAGACCAAATTCCACATTTATTGTAGTTATAAACACTCTCTAAATTATTAACAAAATGCGCTTTACCACTACTCAGATGGTATGGAAGCATAAAGGCATCACAACGTAAAGCATATCCATAATCTTGCTTTGTTCCTATCAAAAACGCTTCATTTATTCCATACTTGAAATATATGTTTCTATAAACCATACCACCTGTCTGCATAAGAATACCTTTATCCATTATATAATCATTCCAATCGAAGTCAATAAAGTCTTGGTTAATTCTGTGGTAAGGCATTTTGACATTATTTTTAAGTAATATAACATTTGACATATATATCACATAGTTTTTATGCGATTCCAAAAAAGCCACCGCATCGGCAAATTTTTTGTCATAAATATAATAGTCATCAGCGTCAAGCACACAAAAATAATCAACGCCTTTTAATAGCGAATATCCATTTGTGATGCTTTTTAGCAATTTTAGATTTGTTTCATTGCGCACGATTTCGATTTTGTCTGGATAACGCTTTTTATATTCTTGTGCAATAGCATAAGAATCATCGCTTGAGCAATCATCTAAAATAACGAGCTTATAGGCAAAATCTGCCTTTTGCATCATTACTGATTCTATCGCTTTGGCAAGAGTATCTTGCTTATTGTAAGTTGGCATTAGACAGGCTAATTTGACATTTTCTAAGCTAAACAAAGCAATATCCTTATCTGTGGGGCTACATAAATCAGACACAAAATTTCTTATGGAGGACGCTTTTGTGTCATGCGCAGAAAGTAACGCTATTGTAACATATTTAAATGCATATTTTGGTATAATGCTTAATTTACCTTAAGAAAGGATCTTATGCTAAACAATGCCAAACACACAAGATACACAAACTAAGCCACAAAGTGCGTTTCAAAGATTCAAAGCCCCTATTCGCAAATCTTTAATATATAAGGTCATATTTCACCCTATTCGTTCAATAAAAAATAGAGAAACACTATTTATGACAGATGATGAAAGATTTTTGTATTTAAGGCATAAAGATATATTTGGATATAAAGCTGATTTTAAGAATCCAAAAACTTTTAATGAAAAAATCATTCATCGAATCTTATATGATAGAAATCCTATCTATACTTATTTGGCAGATAAACTAAAAGCTAGAATCTATATAGCAAATAAACTACAAGGATTCACACAGGATAATATAGGCATAAGAGAGAGAGAGAGAGAACAGCGTAACCTAAATTTAGCTGAATCTAAGGATAATTTAAGGGATTCAAAGCAAAATAACAATTCAAATATTTCAGACGATTCAAACAGCTCAAATTCTATTGATTCAAACACACTCCAAACTTTACAACAACCCATTGATTCCCTTTCATCTAAACTCTTTGATACAAATGCTTGTGAATTTCTACCCAAACTTTATGGTATTTGGAAAAGTGTAGATGATATAGACTTTGATAAATTACCCAATTCTTTTGTATTAAAGACAAATCACGATTGTGGTGGCGTGGTGCTAGTGCCAAATAAGCAAGATTTTTTAGCAAATAAAGATAATTTTAATAAAGAAATGCAAAAGCTAAGAAAACATTTAGCTAGAAATTATTATGAATTTGTTAAAGAATACCACTACAAAGACATTGAGCCTAGAGTATTTGCGGAGGAGTTGCTATTGCAAGATAATGCCGACCCTACGACTTATAAATTCCATATTTTTAAGGGCAACGAAGCGCATAATTTTATCCAAGTAACCACCGAGCGATTTAGCGATAACTATCAACGCGCTATTATGGACTATGAGTGGAATCTCACTCCATTTGGACTTGCTTATGATAATAGTAAGGTAAAAAAGATTCCAAGCATTCCCACCACGCTTCAATCAATGATAAACATTGCTCATATTTTGGCGAATCCTTTCAACTATGTTAGGGTGGATTTATATAATATTGATTGTGGCAATGGTGCGTTTGCGCCTTTTGTGGGAGAGCTGACTTGGACGCCTATGGGAGGCGTGGATAAATTTGTCCCCATAGAATACGACAAAATCATTGGCAACTTGTGGCATATAAAGGATTCATAATGCTAACAATACAAGAACGCGAAATAGCGCAAAAAATGCAAACCTTAAAAAACGCTTCTGGCTCACATAGTCCTAGTATTTTTACTATTGCGAAAGAAATACCACAAATTCACATAGATATTGATGCGTGTTTTTTATCAAATCCTTATGCGACAAGTTTGTTTATGGATTATATACAAAAAGAACTTATTGATTCAAAGAAATTGCGTGACATATTAGAATTTTATCCATCGCAAAATGCGATAATATCTCAATATTTATCGCAATCTTTAGATATAGAACAAGATTGTATTTTTGTTTCAAATGGTGCGATAGAAGCGATTCAAGCGATTTTGCATAATTTTGCAAGCAATAAAATTATCGTGAATATCCCCACTTTTTCATCATATTATGAATTTGTAACACCACAAACACAAGTTATTTATTATGATTTACCTAAAGAGAATGATTATAAATTGTGCATTGAATCTTATATTGATTTTGTCAAAAAACATAAGCCACAAAGCGTAATTATTATAAACCCAAATAATCCAAATGGGGATTATTTGCCACTAGATTCTATGCGTGAGATTTTGCGAAATCTAGCGGAGGTTGAAAATGTGATAATTGATGAAAGTTTTATACATTTTGCGTTTGAAAATGCTGATTTTACGCCTATTTCTTATATTGCACTATTTAAGGAATTTCATAATGTGATTTTGCTAAAAAGTATGTCAAAAGATTTTGGCATTGCTGGGATTCGCGCAGGATACGCCATAATGCAAAAATCAAAAATTGACAAATTGCTAAAGAATGGCTATTTGTGGAATTCTAATGGATTAAGTGAGTATTTTTTTAGAATCTATGGAACAAAAGATTTTAGAGATAAATACGAAATTGTGCGTAAAAAATATATAGCTCAAACACAACAATTTTTCAACGATTTGGCAAAGATTCAAGGATTAAAAGTATATCCTTCAAAGGCAAATTTTGCACTTTTAGAGTTGGTGAATGGAGTTAAGAGTAGCGATTTTGTAATCAAAATGCTATTAAAGTATGGAATCTACACTAGAACTTGCAATGATAAAATAGGACTAAATGGTGAATTTGTGCGACTTGCAAGTCGCACAAAAGAGGAAAATAGCGTGATATTAAACTCTTTAAAAGATTTATTTGGAGGGATAAATAAAGCAAGATAAAATTAACTTTTAGCGATTTTATGCTATAAATTCAATATTATCAATAAAGGAGCAACAAAATGGCAAGAGAACTTAACGAGAAAGATATACAGGAATTTTACGATTCATTGTCCGCTGATGAGCTTATCAAAGTCAAAGAGGTAGATGAGCTTTGGGCGAATTTTTTAGATGAAAAACAAGCCAAAGAAGCCTTTGAAAAATGGGATAGCGATGGATGCCCGAGAGGTTATACTATAGAAGAAGCGATAAATAAAATCAAAGCCGCAAGATGCAATTAGAAATCATTGATAATGCTTACAAGCACATAGAAAAAGAGTTTGACGATAAACAAATAGAATTCATCTTTGAGAAGCTAAAATTTTTTGCCGATAATTATGATGAAGTTGTCAAAACCAAACAAGTTGAAAAACTCACTAATTCCCAAGCAAGTAGATTTAAGATAAATATTGGCATTAGAGCGATTTTATAACTTTTTATGAAAATGATGATGGCATGATAATAATCTTAGATGTAGTCAAGAGAGAAAACGCATATACTAATAAGAATATGGCGCAATTTAATAGATTGGCAAAAGAAGCGTTAGACAAAAGAAAAGCTGATTTGTTGCAAGATAAAACAAACTCTAAAAGCAACAATAATAAAACTTAGAGATTCAAAGGATTTAATATGAATAAAAAAACTCTAGCCATTTTTGATTTTTGCGAGACGCTTGTATCCATACAAAGCATTCCGCCGTTTCTATCTCTAGCTCAACAGCACAATCCACACATTGCAAAGCAATATAAAAAACCGCGTGGATTAAAGAAAATATATCATAGATTAGCTAGAAGCGTGTATAAGCGCACAAAATTACCATTTCTTAAAAAATATATGCCAAATGATACTAAACCTGTGCATTTTGAAGCATTAAGAGGATTAGAAGTAGAAGTAGCTGAAAATCTAGCAAAAGATTATGTCCAAAATGAACTTTTAAAGAGAGTAAATCAAAAGATAATAAATAAATTAGAATGGCATAAGGCGCAAGGACATACAATCGCTATCGTCTCTGGCGGACTTGAAATATATATAAAATATTTTGCGGATTATTTTGGGATTCCAAGAGAAAATATCATCGCTATTGAGATTGAATCTAATGGCGGAATCCTAACAGGCAATATGAATGGAATCCACACAATGGAACATAGAAAGCTATATAAGCTAGTAGAGCGAATCAATTTAAGCGAGTTTGATTTGCAAAAAAGCTATTTTTATAGCGATTGTCCTAGTGATATACCGCTACTATCATTTGTGGGCAATCCTGTGGTGGTAGAATGTGGTAAAGATACATTATGGGCAAAAATCTTGGGATATGAGATTATGTGAGGAATAGAAATAGTGGCTAATTTATTAAAAGACAAAACACAAGCAAAAACTCTGCAAACACAATTATTGTAGCAATCTTAGAAAGTCTTTTATACTTTTTATATTTTTTGACATACCTTGTTTCATTTAATGATACTCCCTCAATAAGTTTGAGATAATCCCTAAATTCAAAGCCATATTGTTTATCTACAATATCAAAATTCTTTTTATTGTTTAGAAATTTCATTATGGTGTTATAAACCCATTCTTTGCGTCTATAATATGGCTAGGGTAAGGATATTTGTCCCAAAAAGAAAGATATAGTATTTTCGTAAGACTCTATGTTATACTTTTGAATCTCATCTTTGAAAACTCTTTTTATATATCTTTAATTTTTAAGAAATGATACATAATGGGATAGTAAGAGTTTGTAATCCAAACCATACACCTTTTGGACTAGCCCGATTTGGCTTAGTGCTATGAAATTTTAGAGATTATTTTTCTAGCAAATAGCTAGTTTATACCTTTGCAAAAATCACTACGCCATTTGTCCCACCAAAGCCAAATGAATTGCTCATAACTGCTTGGATTTTTGCTTCTCTTGCGACATTTGGTATATAGTCCAAATCACACTGTGGGTCTTTGTTTTCTTGGTTGATTGTGGGGGGTAGCACTCCCTCATTCATAGCCATTATTGAGATTACTGCTTCTATCGCTCCTGCTCCACCTAGACAATGCCCTATCTGTCCCTTTGTCGAGCTTACAGGTGGCACACTATCTTTTCCGCCAAATACCTTTTTTAGTGCCATTGTCTCATATAAGTCATTATATGCTGTGCTTGTGCCGTGCGCATTTACATAGCCCACCTTGATAGTGTCTGTTCCTCCGTTTGATTGCGCCCAAGTGCTAGCCATAGATAGTGCGGCTTTCATCGCTCTATATGCGCCCTCTCCCTCTGGAGCTGGGGTAGTGATATGATTTGCATCTCCGCTCTCGCCAAATCCTGCTACTTCAGCGTAGATTTTCGCTCCTCTTGCTTTCGCACTTTCGTATTCTTCTAGCACTAGAGCTCCTGCACCCTCTCCCATCACAAAGCCATTTCTATCTCTATCAAATGGACGAGAGGCTTTTTGTGGTTCATCATTGCGCTCGCTAAGTGCTTTCATCGCGGCAAAACCACCAATCCCCACAGGACAAATCGTAGATTCTGCACCGATGACTAGCATCCTATCTGCACCATTTAGCATTATCGTTTTTGTAGCTTCACTTATGGCGTGAGTGCCTGCTGCACAAGCTGTTACACTCGCTAGATTTGGTCCTTTTATCCCAAATTCTATGGAGGTGAAGCCACCTAGCATATTCACAAGTGCAGATGGGATAAAAAACGCGCTAATTCGTCTAGGTCCTTTATCAAAGCAAGCGATAGAATTTTTCTCAATATTTGCAAGTCCGCCAATCCCAGCACCCGAGCTTACACCAAATCGTTCAGCTAGATTCTCATCGACTTTGCCATCGCTATTTAGCAGTCCGCTTTCTCTCATCGCTTCTTTGGAGGCTTTTAGAGCGAGCTGGATAAACCTATCTGCTTTTTTTACTTCTCTAGGGTCTAGGACTTCTTCAGGGTCAAAGCCCTCAATTTCAGCTGCGATTTTGACGGGGAAATCGCTCGCATCAAAGCTTTGAATCAGCCTTACGCCACATCTACCCTCAATGATAGACTTAAAAGATTGCGCCTTATCAAGTCCTACCGCATTTATCATACCAATGCCCGTTACAACTACGCGCCGCATATTGCTCCTTAAATCTCAAATCAAAAAATCTACATTTTCTAAGATTTTCTGTCATTTTTCCAAATCAACACTTGTCTTAAGCCTACTACACAAATCCTAGATAAGAACACATAAGCATAACAAGGGCTAAAAATCACAGAAAATCTCATAGTGCTAGCAACTAGCTTTAATAGCACTGATAACGCAATGCCTCAAATACAATGCAAATCTAAGCCTTAAATTAAAGATTTTGACAGATTTCAGTAGATTTTAGACTTCAAAAGACTAATAGACTTCAATATATTCTGCCAAAATCCAGCTAGGCTTTACTAGAATCTTGCCAATGACATAAACGACATAGTGATAATACAGCAAGATTCTAGCAACACTCCACGCAAAGCCTTATGCTATTTCATCAAAACTTAAATGCCTTTTTTTTTGCGCTATTTTTTGTTTGCTTCGATGAATGCCACAACATCGCCTACTTTTACAATTTTGCCTGCTTCTTCATCAGGGATTTCCACGCCAAATTTTTCTTCCAAAGCCATTATAAGCTCGACAACATCAAGAGAATCTGCGTTTAGGTCTTTGACAAATTCTGCTTCAGCAGTTACTTTGTCAGCCTCGACACTTAGTTCCTTTACGATTGTTTCCTTTACTTCATCAAATAAAGCCATTGTGTGCTCCTTCAAAGTTTGTTAGTGCGCTATTTTAGCAAAATTTTCCTATAAATCAATAAAAAAAGCAAAATTACATATATAAACCACCATTTACCTTTAGCACTTCGCCTGTGATATAGCTTGCACTATCACTTAGCAGAAATGCTACTGCTTCAGCTACTTCGCTGCTTTGCCCAAATCTAGCAAGAGGAATGTTTTTTTTGTAGCCCTCTTTGACTTCCTCACTTAGAGATTCTGTCATATCTGTGGCGATAAACCCCGGAGTTACGCAGTTAAATCGGACATTTCTAGGCGCACCCTCATAGGCAAAGCTCTTGCTCATTGCTATCATTCCGCCCTTGCTAGCGGCGTAGTTTGTCTGTCCAGCATTGCCTCTCTCGCCGATGATAGAAGCGATATTTACCACCGCGCCAAATCTTTGCTTACTCATTATTTTTAGGGCTTCTCTTGAGCCTATGAAGCTAGATTTTAGATTTGCATCAATCACGCTTATAAACTCATCTGTTTTCATTCGCATCGCTAGCTTGTCATTGGTGATTCCAGCGTTATTTACGAGGTAGCTTAGCTCGCCATCGCTTTGAAGTATCGCAGAGATTGCAGCACAAAATGCTTCTTCGTTCGTTACATCAAATTCAATCACTGCTGCCTTGCCACCACTAGATTCTATTTGCGCTTTTAGCTCATCTGCCACTTCGGGCTTGCTTCGGTAGTTTATCCACACTTTTAGTCCATAGCCTGCAAGTGTGCGAGCGATTTGCGCTCCGATACTTCGTGATGCTCCTGTGATAAGCACATTTTTTCCGCTAAATTTCATAGCTTTGCTCCCTTTATGATTTATTTTAAGATTTTGTCAAATCAAGTTTTAAACGCAAAATCCTAGCTAAAAATATACAATAAAATTTTTATTTAGTCATATATTTTTGGTTGCACATTTTTTTCTTGCAAATTTTTACTTTAGGCTTGTTTTAGGATTTTGGTGCTTTGATGAATTATTTGGCATAGCCAAAATCAGCTAAAATTTGTGCAAAAATTAAAAATCTAATTCCCCTCAAAGATGAGATTAAAATCATCAAAAAGTTCATCAAGTTTTTGGATTTTTTGACTTAGTTGGCTTGCGTTATTTTGGCTATTAGATTGATTTGTGCGGTTTTGTAGGCGAGTATTTGCGCTAGTATTTTTGCGAGCATTTGTAGAAGTGCTTGCGTTGGTAGTTGTGTGATTTTTTGCTAGCTTGGTTTTTGGACTTAGCTCATTTATATTTCGTTGTGTTATAGGCAATTCTATGAAATCATCATTATCAAGCCCCTCGTTAAATCTTTGTTTGGGAGCGTCCTTTTTGGGCTCAATAAATGGCTTTATGGGTGGCTTTTTGGGCTGTTTTGTGGTGTCTTTTGTAGATTCTTGTTCTTTTGGTGGGTTGGTTGTTTTGGTGGTTTGTGCAGGTTGAGCTGGTTGTGTTTTTTGGGTTGCAGTAGCTGGAGGGGTTTGGGTAGTTGGGGTGGCACTTATGGCGTTTTGCGTGATGTTTGGCGTAGTATTTGGCTTAGATTCTTGCTTTGGGGGTTGTTTTGATTCTTTTTTTTCGATTTTTTTGGCATTTTGAAGTGTCCTAAATGTCTGTTCTAAGTGTTTGTTTTTGTCTTCTAGCTCGACAAAAAGGCTTTGGTTTTTTACCCTTGAGTAGCGCGGGATATATGTCTCTAGCGCACGCATTTTTTTGCTTACGCTATTGTAGTAGGATTCTGCTAGGGTGTTGTTTTCTTTGTCTTTTTGCCATTTGAAGCCTTTGTTGTAAGATTTTATGGTATTTTTGTGATTGCCTTTGTGGTATTTCTGCCAATACAAAAGCGTATCAAGGGCGATTTGGCTAGCAAAGAGGCGATTATCTATTAGCATTTGTCCCATTACATTGCGCGTGAAAGCGTTGTCCTCGTATTTGGAGTAGTATTTTAGCACCACAGGTATATGGGCGTGATATAGCCCTGCACTTGGGTCAGAAAAATTCATCATATACACGCCCGCACAGCTTTCTTGCCACGCGATAGCTGCGAGTGTGTAGCCCATCCCGTGAGGCGCACCGAAATTGTAAGCATAGATTATGTTATCTCTTTGTGTTTTTGAGAATTTTTTTGGCTCGGTGCATTCATATTGTGGAAATACCGCAGGGTCTGGCTTGGTTTGGTTTGCGCTAAGAGGGCTAATCCCTAGCACAAATAGCCCAAACACAGCAAAAAGTGAGTAAAAAAGCAGTGCTAGGATTTTGGGTTTGGATAGGATTTGGATAAGTGGTTTTTGCTTTGCAAGCAATTTTGCAAATGCTTTATCAAATCCTTTTGCAAAAATATTTGCAAGCAATTTTGCACGAAGATTTGCAGGTGCATTTGTAGATATATTTGCACATAGTTTTGTTTTTTGTAGAATTTGTTTTTTGCTCATAAAGAGAAGCCTTTTTGATTTGATTTGATACAATTACGATTTTATACGCGCTTAGCATAAAAGGAATCAAATGACAAGCACCACCGATACCAAAGAATTGCTCATAGAGATTTTGACAGAGGAGTTGCCCGCATTGCCGTTTCTAAAAGAGTGGCAAAATATCCCTAGCAAATGGAATGCCAAATTAGCAGAATTTGGGCTAAAAGCGCAATGTGAGATTCACTTCACTCCGCGCAGAATCGCTATTTTTAGCCGAGATTTTCCTATTAGGAGTGCTGATGAGATAAAGGAGTTTTTTGGTCCTCCTGTGAGTATTGCCTACACAAATGGCGAGCTAAGCAATGCTGGCATAAGCTTCCTAAAAAAAGCAGATATACAAAAAAACCAAATCCAAACTACCACAAAAGATGGCAAAGAAGTGCTATACGCAAACCGTGTCATAGCAGGGGTAGAATCCAAAAAGATTTTGCCTAAAATCGTGCTAGGATTTTTAGCTAGTCTAAACTTTGGCAAAACAATGCGCTGGGGCGATAGCAAGGTAAATGGTGGAGCTAGTTTTATTCGCCCTATTCACAACATTATGATATTGCTTGGAGGGGAGCGGATAAATCCGCTAGAATCTAGCGATTTTAGCGAGTGTCAAACTCACTACGGAGTAGCCTATCTAGCTGCCACAAAAGTCCATAGAGATAAAGGCTTTGAGTGGGTAGAGATAAAAGGGCTAAGCCATTATTTGGAAGTGCTAGAATCAGGCGGTGTGATTTTAGATGAGAGAGAGCGAGAGAGGAGGATTTTGGCACAGATTGATGAGATTGAAGCAAGGGAGGGTATAGAGGTAAAAAGAGATGATGATTTATTAGGCGAAGTGGTGGCGATTACGGAGTTTCCTACCGCGCTTTTGGGTAGCTTTGAGGAGCGGTTTTTAGCCCTGCCACAGGAGGTAATCCAAACTTCAGCAAGGGAAAATCAGCGGTATTTTGTCGCACACAAAAAAGCTCAAAAACTTCAGCTATGCAATCACTTTGTGTTTGTGGCAAACTCACTTAGCAAGGAGTGTGTGCCTATCATAAAAGGCAATGAAAAGGTGCTAAGAGCGCGACTAAGCGATGCGGAGTTTTTCTACCAAAACGATTTAAAAAAGCATTTTAGCAAGGAGGGAAGCGAAAATCCTCTAGGCAATATCGCCTTTGTCGATGGGCTAGGAAGTATGCTAGATAAAACCCACAGAGAGCAGGCTATCGGTGCGTTTTTGTGCAAGCACTATGGACTAAGCGAGGTGGATTCTCACAATGTAGATGAAGCCCTTAGGCTTAGCAAGGTAGATTTATTAAGCGAAATGGTGGGAGAATTTCCCGAGTTGCAAGGGATTATGGGTGGGTATTATGCGCTAGAGCTAGATTCTAGTATTTCTAAAGCCATAAAAGAGCAGTATCTGCCAAAGGATTTGGCAATGCCTAGTAGCGAGATAAGTGCGGTGGTGGCGATGAGTGGGAAGCTAGATAGCCTTTTTTCGCTCTTTAGTATAGGCAAAATCCCAAGCGGCTCAAAAGACCCATTTGCACTTCGCAGGGCGGCAAATGGCGTGCTAAAAATCGCATTAAGCGATGTGTTTGGCAATAGTGATTTTAGCCTAGATGTGGCGTTTTTGGACGAGATTGCCAAAAGTGTGAAAAATAGTGGTGGCTACAAAGAGTTTGATTTATCACTATTGCAAGACTTTTTTATGGAGCGATTAGAATCAATATTTGAAAAAGACATAAGCACGCAAGTTTTTAGAAGTGTCTTAAAAAGCGAAAACAAGCAAGTCCAAGCGATGAGAGAAAATGCAAAAGCTTTGCAAGAACTGCTAAAAAGAGATGATAGGGAGGAGCTTATAGCGGTGTTTAAGCGCGTGGCAAATATCACAAAAGATATGGATTCTACTCAAGCAAATTTTGATTCTACTCTCTTTAGCGAGAAAGCAGAAAAAGGACTTTATAGCGCGTTTGAAGCGATTTGCAAGCAAAAAGACACATACAAAAATCCAAAAGATTTCCTAGAAGCCCTCTTTAGCCTAAAGTCGCCTTTGGAGGAGTTTTTTGCTTCCGTGCTTGTTAATGATGAAAATCCACAAATTAGGGCAAATCGCAAGGCACTTATTTTTGCAATTTATAGCGCGTTTAAGCAAGTGGGCGACTTAAAAGAGCTAGCTATTTAGGCGATTTAGCTATGTAGTGGGCGGCTTAGATTTTAAGCTACCAAGTATTAAGAGGTGGTTATTAAGGCGAGATTATCGCTTAGGTAGCTATCACTCGTGGTATCGCGTTTTAAGAGTTTGAAATTTTAAGGGGAAATATGCCAAATACACAAAAAGAGGTTGCAAGCCAAAAAGATATTGCAAGCGTTGTCTTTATGCGTTTTGTTGTTTTTTTGGCTAGTTTGGCATTTGTGGTTGGGCTTGGCACAAATGCCAAAGCCACACAAGCTACCCAAGAAAATACCATACAAGCAAGTAGTGCAAAGCAACAAGAATCTAGCTCCAAAAAGTCTAGCTTACAAGAATCTAGCCAGCAAGAATCAAACTCACAAGATTTTTCTTTGCAAGATTCTCAAAATATCTCACAAAATCTATCCCAATCTACCCAAGCACAAGAATCACAAGAAGCGCAAGATGACACGCAATCTAAGCTAAATGCCCACAAAGAATCCAAAAAATCACAAAGCCCAAGCCAACAAAAAGCGTGGAATGTCTTGCATTCTCGCAAAAAAGTGCCAAATAAGCCACAATTTGGCTCTATCCACGCTAGCGAGCAAGCGGAGCAATCTAGTCGCTTTGAATACAAGCCATTTGATTCTGCGCCAGACTATGAGACAAATTTCTATACAGATTCTGCACGCAAAATCCAAACACAGCAAACCCAACCCTACTTTGAGCTAGGCAAGTTTTTGCGACTAGAAAATATCGAAATCTCTTCATTTACCACTTATGCGAGTATCCGCTCTCAAATGCTATCCCCCGTGCTTGGAGATAGGTTTGAGAGTGGGTATAGTGCACTTTTTGCGCGATTTACCTTTGAGACACCAAAGCTAGCAGGAATCTATCTAGGAGGCACGCTATCAGCCCTAGCACACCTAAGCGACATAGGACGCAAAAATGTCGATAGAGGCACACCTGAAATCATCTCGCTTTTTATCAACAATGACGAAGCCAAAGATATTTTTCTCACAAGCGACAAAGCACATATCGCAGGACTATATGTGGGTGTGCTAAACAAAAGTGAGACTTTGGGGGTGCGCATAGGGAGATATGGTGCGAGGTATGAGTGGCTTGGGGACTATTTAGAGGGTGGGGAAATCTATGGGCATATTAGCGGGGTTAGGCTTGCTTTTGGTGGATTTTATCGTCAAAGCTATGCAAACCCTAGTGAAAACTCTGCTTTTGGGCATATCAAGCGACTTTATGAAGCATATCAAGGCTATGATTTGAAGATGAATTTTTATGCTGATGCAAACTATGAGAGTGAAAATCTCCAAGCTAGAATCTATGCAAACTATCTGCATAGTCTTTATGCGGTGGCTGGGTTTAAGCTAGATTTTGCCACAAAGGAGCTAGCAAAAGATACGAATTTTAGCTTTTTGCTGCACGCAAATTTTGTAACCGCAGGGGTGCAAGAGCCTTATAGTGCGCTAAATTATCGCGAGTGTGGGGGTAATAACTTTACCGCGCACCAAGCCGCTGCAAATGCAGGGCTAGTGTGCTATAAAAAAAACAGCTTCAAAAACGGCTTTGGCGAGCTAAATGGCGGTATGCTTCATTTAGAGGGTAGGGCGCATTTTGGGGGGCTCACACTTGCAGCGGGATATGTAGGCAATGACAAAAATGGTGCAACAGACTTACTACCAATATATGCAGATAACAACCCACTAGAATACAATACTTACATTTACGGTGAGGGCGGGCAAAGTGGCTATGTGCGCATAGATTATCGCCGTGCAGGAAAAAAGGCGATAAAAGAGTTTGGTGGATTTATCGGCTATGGTAGAAGTGTGTTTTTCCCCAATGGTAGCCTAGAAAACAGCCACTTTTCCAATCAAGCAGTAGGCGAGCTAGAGCTGTCTCTAGCAAATATACACTTACACCTTACGGTTGCTTACATAGATGAGTGGGCTAAGCCAAACTCTATGCAGTCAAAATCACTTATATCAAAACTATGGCTAGGGTATATGTTTTGATTGTGTGCTCTTATCGGTGGTAATGGCGGTAGCAAGGCGATAATGTTTTTTGGTTGGTATGATTTTTGCGTATGTGTGTGGAGTGCTTGATTTTGGGGCTTTTGGGTAGGCAAAATGCTCGTGAATCTAGCAAGAAGCCACAAGCAAAGTCGTTTAGAATCGGTTTAACCACGATTTGCTAAATGGTTAAGAAATGGTTGTAGAATCTAGCCCAAGTGCGTATTTTGCGCAAAGATTTCTCGCCAAATTTGTAGCGTTGTCAAATCAAAAATCTAAACTAGATTTTGTGCTAGATAAAATCAATAATAAAGCACAATAAGTCTGCCAAAAATCTGTATTAGGAAAATAAAAAGTGAAAAAAGAACAAAGAGACATTGCTTTGATTCCATATCCACAAAGAGCATTTGCTATGAATACTTTTACCAAAAATGTGATTGGTGGATTTTGCTTGTGTGTGTTGCCTTTGCTACTCACGCTAGCACAGGCAAATCCCCAAGCAAATACGGCAAATGCCAAAGAATCAAGTGCCAAAAAAAGCAGCAAAGATTCAAATCTACCAAAACTTGATTTTAAATCTGTGATAAAGTCCTACAAAGACACTTCACAAAATAATTCAAAAGACGGCTCGCAAAACACCCTGCAAGAGCCACTAACAGAACTGACAAAAGAGACATTTTTTGATTCTGTGGAGGCAAGAAATGTTAACCTTATCAAAAGCAAAGCCACTTTTGCAAGCCTGCTAGAATCCCAAAAAGCCTACAACTCTTGGGAAAGCCCCTATGCCGAAGTGGAGGGCGATAGCACCAAAAATGGCTATGGCAGGAGAGAGCTAGAAGTAAGCGCGCTTTTTTTGCTAAAGCCAAAACTCCCTTGGGTGCAGACACTACTACACAAATCCCTAAGCCTGCAAACTTTGCAATACCAAAAAACTTACAATCTTTATAAAAATCTTGCTTTTATTTCGGCTAAGCAGCTCTATCTTACTTATCTTATAACCAAAGAAAAATATCATATTTATATTCACCGTGAGAGCAATTTTTTGTCCCAGCTCCAAATCGCTCAAGCCAAGCTAAATGCGGGTAGTATGTCCAAAAAAGACTACATAAGTTTTAATAACGCGTATTTGGACGCTAGGCTTCTAAAAATGCGCTCCCAAACCCAGCTACTTGATTTGCAAAGACAGCTTCATCAGATTTTGGGTGTGGAGATGGGAGAGATTGTCTTGCCTGATGAGTTTGCAGAATCCGCGTATTCTAGCCAGCTTGGCACGAGTGATAGCGCAAGTGGTGGCGCAGATTTTGGTGCAGATAATGGCACAAGTGAGTATGATGACTATGAGAGAGCGCAAAAAGGGGCAAATCTATCTAGGCACATTGAGGAGCAAATCCTATCACCACGAAGAGATGTCGTGGTAAAGGGGCTAGATTTTGCCTACGCGCAAATATCTTTGCCAAAGGCAAGGGAGAATTTAAACTCATCGCTTTATACCGAGATTTTGGATTTGCAGGCAAAAGACTATAAGACAAATGCCAAAATCTCTAGCCGAGAGAGGTTTGATAGCATAGAGATAGGTGCAGGGGTTGTCCACGCAGAGTCAAGCGATGGTGTGAAATTTCGCGTGAGTGTCCCACTTCCCTTTACGCCCAAAAACACCCACTTAAAGCGCAAGTTTTTAGCCCTACATAGCGGCGCATTGGCAGAATCTCAAATCACTAAGACAAATCTAGCCATAAGCCTAGATTCTTACTATGAGCAATTAAGGAACAAAAAAAGCTATATCGAGCTACAAAAGGAAAATATACAAAACAAGAAAGGGCTAGTAGAAATGGGCAAAATCGCCTATGAAGCGCAAAAAATTAGCCTTTTTGAATACCTCACCTACCAAAACGCGTATATGGATAGCCTTATCACACTTGCTGATGCCAAGCTAGAATACATAGCTATCCAATCAATGCTAGAAGAGACACTAGGGGAAATGCTACAATAGGGCTTACTAGCCAAAAGTAGCAAAAGTCGTATAAGGAGCGATAAATGAGAGAAGATTTTTTACAAAAAATTGAGCTAATCAAAATGAGGGCTAATAAAGTGCTTGCCGATAAAATTTTGTTGCGAAAGATTGCCCTTGTCGCTAGTGCGGTGCTTGTGGTGGTGCTACTTATCGTGTTTATCGCTACAAGTGATATGGCACAAGACAAACAATCAATGGCACACAGTGAGCAATCTCATCAAGCTCAAGATACGCATTCTTCGCAGGATTTTACACAAGAGCAGATGAAAGAACAAAATCTTGTAGAGCAAGATAGTCAGCAAGATTTCTCACAAAGCCCACAAAATCTCCAGCCAAGCCAGCAAGATTTTGCAAGCTCTAGCCAAGTGCCACAAGCCCTGCAAAATCCACAAAGCCCTTTAGATACACCAAAAAGCGTTGGCACAAACGCGCAAAATCCACAAAACTCGCAATACCCCGCGCTAAACACGCAAGAATCTAGAGGAGATACTTCTACCAAATATGAGGAAGTCAAAGTAAGTGCTTCTCAAGCGCAAGGGCTTGGCATAAAAGACATTCCTATACAAAATCCAAGTATCACTAGAGGTGTGCCTTTTAACGCACTTATCGACTTTGATGACAAGGAGTCTGCTACACAAAGCTCGACTTTTGATGTCGTGGTGGTGGGGATTTCTATGCGTGAGGGGGAAGCGATAAATGAGGGCGATGAGATATGTGAGATAAATTCTAATGAGCTAAATAACTCCTACTTCGAGCTAGAAAACGCACGCAATCGCTACCGAGTAGCCCAAGAAGTCGCTCAAAAAGACAAAGGGCTGTATGAATCAGGCGTGATTTCACAAAGAGAATACCAAACAAGCTATCTAGCTAGCCGTGAGCTATACCTAAAACTTAGCCAGCTTGAAAACTCATTTAAGCTATTTGGCATAGACCCAAAAAACCCTAAAGGCAAAAGTGGATTTCGCGTAGTGGCTAGCTCTAGTGGGATTTTGTCAGTCGCGCCAAAAACCACAGGGGAGAAAATCCCCGCATTTACGCCCTATGTGAGAATCTCAAAGAGCAGTGATTTGCTTGCACGCATAAAGATTCCTGCTTCTATATCAGACTATGTAGTCCCGGGCTCTAAAGTATATAGCGAGCAAGGGCAGTATGTGGGGGATATTTCTACCGTATCAGTTGTCATAGATAAGACAAACAACTCCATAACTGCTATTGCCAAACTCCAAAAAGGCGTCTTTCGCGTAGGTGAAGTCGCAGATATTTACATAGAGGGCAAGCAGCCAAAGGGCACTTTTGCGCTCCCCTCCGATGCGATTATCAAAAACGGCAAAGACAATCTAATATTTATCAAAACCCAAGAGGGCTACATACCTCGTGTGGTAAATATCGTAGAGAAGCGAAGTAAGTCTTTTGTGATAGATTCTAGTGGGTTTAAGGGCGATGAGAAAGTCGCTTCAGGCTCGCTAATCGCGCTAAAAGGGCTTATAAACAATGTCGGTATAGGAGGGAGTGGGCACTAATGCTAGCAAAAATCATAGAATTTTCCCTTATCCAGCGAATCATTATCCTCATACTTGGCTTTGGGCTACTTGTATTTGGTGGGTATAGCTTTATTAGTATTCCTATTGATGCCTTTCCAGATGTGTCTTCTACGCAGGTAAGAATCTCTGTCAAAGCTCCCGGAATGGCTCCAGAGGAAGTGGAAAATCGCGTAGTGCGTCCTTTGGAGCTAGAGCTGCAAGGACTTCCTAGCCAAAGACTTTTGCGCTCAAATTCTAAATATGCCATAGCTGATATTGTGCTAGATTTTGAAGATAGCCTAGATATTTATCTAGCAAGGCAAATGACAAATGAGCGACTTGCAAATGCAATAGATGATTTGCCAGATGGCGTAGAAGTGCGTCTAGCACCCATTGTAACGCCTCTTTCTGATATGTTTATGTTTACTATTGAGGGGGATATTAGCGATATGGAGAAGCGCATATTGCTAGATTTTACCATTCGCCCCGAAGTGCGCAAAATCAAAGGTGTAGCTGATGTCAATTCGCTAGGTGGCTTTGCAAAGGCGTTTGTTGTTATGCCAGATTTTAACGATATGGCAAGGCTTGGCATAACAATAACCGAGCTAGAAGAAGTCCTAAAAGCAAGCCTAAAAAATGACGGCGCGGGACGCGTAGATAGAGATGGAGAAAACTTCCTAGTCAAAATCCAAAATGCCGCGCTAAACCCACAGCAAATCGCAGAGCTAGCCATACAGACGAAGTTTGGCTTTGTGAGAATCGGGGACTTTGCCACAGTGCAGACTAGCTCGCTTACACGACTAGGCTTTGTAACCAAAGACGGCGTAGGCGAAGCCACACAAGGAATGGTGCTATCGCTAAAGGGAGCAAATTCTAGAGATACAATCGTAGAGATTTATAAGAAGTTTGATGAGCTAAAGCCACTTTTGCCAGATGGGGTAAGCCTAAATGTATTTTATGATAGAAGTGATTTGACGCAAAAGGCAGTAAATAATGTAACAAAGGTGCTTATTGAAGCTATTGTGCTGATTGTGATTTTGCTATTTTTGTTTTTGGGGGATTTGCGTGCAGCGGTAGCTGTGAGCGTGATATTGCCTTGTGCGCTTAGCGTGGCGTTTATTTGTATGAATCTAAGCGGAATGAGTGCCAATCTAATGAGCTTAGGCGGGCTTGCTATTGCTATTGGGATTTTGGTAGATTCTGCGGTGGTAATGGTAGAAAACGCTTTTGAAAAACTTAGCACAAACACCACCACGACAAAGCTACACGCCCTATATCGTGCGTGCAAAGAGATTTCGCTATCGGTGGTTAGTGGTATCATCATCATCATTGTGTTTTTTGTGCCTATCCTCACACTAGAGGGAATTGAGGGCAAAATGTTTGGTCCACTTGGCAAAAGTATCGTTTTTGCCTTGCTTGGCTCGCTTGTGCTTTCCATAACGGTTATCCCTGTCATCGCTTCTATCGTGCTAAAAAGCAAGGAGCATCACGAGACTTGGCTTATGCGACATATCAACAAAATCTATGAGCCAGCCCTAAACTTCTGCCTTGAAAAATCAAAGCTAGTCATCGCAAGTGCGCTTATATTTTTGGTGCTTGCTTTGAGCCTTTTTCCTTTTATCGGGCGGGCGTTTATGCCTACCCTTGATGAGGGAGATGTCGTGCTAATGGTAGAAACTACGCCATCGATTTCTATCCCACAATCACGCGATTTAATCTTGCGCATAGAAAAAGCTATCAAATCTTCTGTCCCTGAAGTAAAATCCCTAGTTGCTCGCACGGGGACAGATGAGCTGGGGCTTGATTTAGGCGGGATAAACCAAACTGATATGTTTATATCTTTTGTCCCAAAAGAGCAGTGGCAAGTAAAGACAAAAGATGAGGTTATCAAAAAAATCGCCGCTTCTTTAGAGCAGTTTGTAGGGATTAGCTTTACTTTCACGCAACCAATCGATATGCGTATAAGCGAAATGCTAACGGGTGTGCGGGGGGATTTGGCAATAAAAATCTTTGGCGATGATATACCTACGCTAAATGCCCTAAGCAAGCAAATCAAAGAGATTTTGCAAGGTGTGCGAGGGAGTAGCGAGGTATTTACTACGCTAAATGAGGGGGTAAACTATCTTTATATCACGCCAGAGAAGCACATTATGAGTAATGTCGGTGTAAGCACTGATGAGTTTTCAAAGTTTATGAAAAGCTCTCTAGAGGGGATTTTGGTGTCTTATATCCCTATGGGCGTGGCTAGAATCCCTGTGCTTATCCGCCAAGAGCCAGAAATCGCTAGTGATATTACCAAGCTAGAAGCCCTAGAAATGTTTTCATCAAAGGGCTATGTCGTGCCTGTAAGTTCTATCGCAGAGATAAAAGAAGTCGATGGACCTGTAACGATAGTGCGTGAGAATAATCGCCGTATGAGTGTAGTGCGAAGCAATGTAGAAAATCGAGATTTGGGAGGGTTTGTCGATGAGGCAAGAGCAAAAATTACCGCTCAAGTGAAATTGCCAGAAAACTACTTCATCACTTATGGTGGGCAGTTTGAAAATCAGCAGAGGGCAAATGCACGCTTTGCTGTGGTTATCCCTATTAGCATTGTAGTTATATTTTTTATCTTATTTTTTACATTTAAAAGCGTGCCTTTGGCATTGATGATTTTGCTAAATATCCCATTTGCCGTTACGGGTGGGCTTATCTCGCTATTTGCTTCGGGTGAGTATTTCTCTGTGCCTGCGAGTATTGGATTTATCACGCTATTTGGTATAGCAGTGCTAAATGGTGTGGTGATGATAGGGTATTTCAAAGAGCTTATTCATCAAGGATATAGTGTCGATGAAGCGGTTGTGCGTGGGGCAAAAAGACGCTTGCGCCCGATACTTATGACGGCGTTTATCGCAGCATTTGGGCTTATCCCTATGCTACTTTCAAGCGGAGTGGGGAGCGAGGTGCAAAAACCACTTGCTATTGTCGTGCTAGGCGGGCTTGTAACCTCTAGTGCTTTGACACTTTTGCTACTTCCTGCTATGTTTAGAATCATCGCCAAAAAGATAAGAATCTAGCAAATCAATAAAAGGCGTGAAAATGTGTGTGTTTGAAATCTATGCGGATATAAGGCTAAAAGATGCTATCGTGGATATGCTTTTGGAGCGTAGGCTAAATGACTTTTTTTATTTCGTCTGTGATAAATACGCTTCACGCACGCTTTTGCAGACTTCGCGCGAGCAAGTAAGTGGCAGGAAAGAATACGGCGTGTTTAGGCTTTTTGTGGATTATGATAGTGCAGATGAGCTATCGCGTGCGATATATGAGGAGTATGAGCGAGAGGGTGTGAGGTGCTATATGCTTGAGGGTGTGAAAGAAGTGCCATAAGGATTTTGCTTGAAATGTTTTTATTTAAGGGGATTTGCCTAAAGATTTTGCAACGCTAGGGGATTAAAGAGCCTTAACAGGATTATAAATTAGGCTTTAAGCAGAATGCAAAGAGAATAATAGAAAAAAGTTATAAGAAGCAAGAATCATAAAAAAAGCAACTTCAAAACTAATTAAAATCCTCTCATCATAGACTTCTCTATGATGAGCTATGATGAGAGAATATAAGCGGTAAGCTGGCAACCACTGCACTTAGCTAAGAGTGTATAAGCGCAAATCGCAACCCCTCGCACCACTGACTTTGTCTAAGTGGTGCGATTTTGGGCTTGTCTTAGTCGCCTGTTTCTATGATTACGCGGTTATTTGGAGACTGAAGTGGGCGATTGTTTTGTCCAAACACTTTTGTAAATGCCGCAACTTGTGCTTTGGAAGCCTCTAAAGGCATAGTATTTACTATCCAAATGACACCCTCTGTGCAAGGAGGAGTAGTAAGAGAGCCATTAAGTCTTATATAAGAGTCTAGCCCTTTAGTGAGCGTGCTCATATCAAGTTTCGCAAGGTTTGCTTTCTCTCCCTCTTTTTGAGGCATTACTTTTTGGATTTCTGCGATTGCTGGGTGTTCTAGCCCTGCATTAAACAATATAGCGATGACAAGTAGCTGTCCGTTTTTTGCTTTGTGGACTAGGTGAGCTTCCATTTGGAAAGATTTGCCCGCGACTTTGTGCTCTGCTGGAGTGTGGAAATGTAGCTGGACAAGGTCGTATTGCGTCTTATCAAGTGTGATAGAGCTACCTGCTTTGAAATCCACTTGGATAGTATGTCCGTTGTTTACGACATTTTGGACATCGCCTTTGTAGCTAAACTTGATAGGGCTAGCAGTGTTTGCTTGGAAAACATTTTCCATTTTTATATCAATAGGGGATTGATATACGCCCTTTTTGCACGCGCTATATTCTGGAGATAAATCGCCCCATTTCGCAGGTGCGTTTGTCCCTTTGTAGCTCCAAGCTGCGCCACTATGTGCGTTTGCGTTTGCATTTTTTGCTGGTGCGGCACTCAAAGCACCTACTAAACTTGCGCAAGATAGTGCGCCTACTACACAAAGTGCTGAAAATCTCATAATAAACTCCTGTTTGATGGATTATTGTCGCGCTTCTTGTGATTTGCTTCATTTACGAAGTGGCTTATAAGTCGCACTAGCAAAGATAAAACAAAGCACAACAAACACAAACAATGTAACAAAATCCTATCATATTTAGGTTAAAATCTAGCCAAATTCTTATTTTTTGTTGTTTTTTGCGTATTTTTGTTTGCATAAAAATTTGCGTGTATTTTTTGCTCATTTTTTGCAAAAATATTGACAAAACCATTTTTTTTTTTTTGTAGAATTTGGCTTTATAAATTGTCGTAAAAACAAAAGCGACAACTAAAAAGATTTAGGGAGCTAAGATATGTCAAGCATAAAACTACGAAACATACAAAAGCTAGTGCTAGGTTTGGTGGCTTTTGTAGCTTGTGTGTGGGGGCTGGCAGGCGTGCTTGCTAGCACAGCAAACGCACAAAAAACGCTAGAGAGCGGAGCGCGCACGGGGTTTATCGGGCGTGTAGGCATAGGAGGCGAGTATCTAAACCACAAAGCAGGAGCAAGTAGGCTAGATGGACTGATAATGTCGATAAATGGCACGCTAGGGTGGAATTGGCGTGATGTAGGCAAGCTAGAATTTAGTGGGAGATTTGGCACTGGGACAAACAATATCTATGGAGCATACCCCATAGGAGCGACACAGATAGGAGCACAACCTCTAAGTAGTCTAAAGTTTAGGACAGCTGTAGTTATGCATCTGGCTTATGGTGTAAAAGGCGGGTTTAATCCCCTCTCTATCGCCAAAATCTATCAGTATCCATTGTTTATAAACATAGGATTAGAGGGTAACACGCTAGATCAGGTCGCAACATATTCGCCTTATTACACTGTATTGGGGGGAA
The DNA here is from genome assembly GCF_000507845.1 of Helicobacter macacae MIT 99-5501. Classification (NCBI taxonomy): domain Bacteria; kingdom Pseudomonadati; phylum Campylobacterota; class Epsilonproteobacteria; order Campylobacterales; family Helicobacteraceae; genus Helicobacter; species Helicobacter macacae. Next base: position 357,459 of record NZ_KI669454.1, read on the forward strand.
ATATGTATTTTTTAGAGCTAGATGGGGGGATTGTGCTAAATCAAAAGTGGGGGCTAGAATATCTAGGTAGGTTTTATATAGGTGATGGGGGGGCAAATATCGGATATTTGTCTCAAGGGACAAAAACGCTTTCATCATCGACAAATGTCTATGGGCTAAAGTTTGCATTAGGCTTTACTTACAAATTGGGTAAAAATGCGTATTTTTTTGGCAGGTTTAACTTTGACTATCAAAAAATGAGTGCGGGCAAAACTCATAGCTTTGGCATAGCAAATGATGCGAGTGGAAATGGGCTAAACCCCGGGGCTAGTGCAAATGTGCGCTACCCTGCTAGTGATACAATATTTAGTGGCGTCCAATTTGGATTTGGCATATAAGGAGGTGTAATATGAGTAGAAAACTATTTGTTTTGCCATTTGCAAAGATTTTGGTGGTTTTTTTATTTTTGGGGTTAGCACAAGCACATCCTAGCCTCATAAAAGAGGGGCTTTATAAATCACTAGGAATAGGCACGGGATATTATTACTACGGCGAGGTAGGACAGCTAGGAGAGCATCTTATGCACTTAGATTTTATGCTGTTTAATGTCAATGGAAACATAGGCTATATAGCAGATAGTGGGGGTAGGGTGGATTTTAGCGCAGATGCAAATATCGCATTTGGAGTATACACAGGTCGCGTGCTAGATACTTCCAATGCAGAAGAAAACGGCAAATTTTTGCAAAGCATAGATGGCAATAGCTTCTATCACCTTGAGCTAAAAGGTGGGTTTGATATACTTAGGGCGTTTGGAGCGTTTGGAGAATCGCGAAGTGCTAGTCTGTATGCGCTAGGAGGTTTGGGGTATTATTTCAACAACAACAATTTTAACTCAACCTATCGATTGCAGGGGTATTTGTATCTGCCTTTGGGCTTGGAGGGTGAGATTGGGCTAGGGGAGAGGTTTGCACTAAATTATGCAGGGTTTTTTCACTTGTTTATTTTGGGGAATCACTTCAGTTCTAGAGGGCATTTTAGCAAGGATTTAGATGTGCTGCAAAGTGAAGGATTGGGCGCAAAAGCCTATATCGGCGCGACTTACAAAACAAAGCACGATAGAGTAAACTCTTTTAGGCTTGTGTATGAGTATTGGAGTTTGGCTGGCTCGCCTGCTGTGGCTATGACAGACTACACAGG